>NZ_CP066771.1:1863270-2173815 GCF_016466415.2 Ralstonia pickettii
ACCCAGCCCTGCGCGACCGCTACCCGCATCAGTTCAGCGGCGGCCAGCGCCAGCGCATCGGCATTGCGCGTGCGCTGGCGGTGCAGCCTTCGATGCTGGTTTGCGACGAAGCGGTGGCAGCGTTGGACGTGTCGATCCAGGCGCAGATCCTGAACCTGTTCATGGATCTGCGCGAGCAGCTCAACCTGACCTACCTGTTCATCAGCCACGACCTGGGCGTGGTGGAACACCTGTCCGACCGGGTGGTGATCATGTACCTCGGCCGCGTGGTGGAATCGGCTCCGGCGGAGGAAGTCTTCCGCCGCCCGAACCATCCTTACACGCAGACCTTGCTGGCGGAGATTCCGCGCCTGTCGGCCCGTCACAAGACGTTCACCGCCATTCAGGGCGAGATGCCGAGCCCGCTGCATCCGCCAACGGGCTGCCATTTCCACCCGCGCTGCCCGCACGCCATGCCCCGCTGCAAGACCGAGACGCCGACGCTGCGCGGCATTGCGGTCAACCACATCAGCGCGTGCCACCTGAACGACGCTACCTGAACGACATTCAATAAGCCAACGATTCCAAAAACAGGAAAAAGGGAACCCACGTGAAACGCCTCCTTGCCTCGTCGCTTGCTGTTGCACTGTTTGCAGCTGCCGGCGCTGTCAGCGCGCAAACCCTGAACATCGCCTTTGCCGATCCGCTCTCATCGCTCGACCCGCAGTTGAACAACCACGCTGGCGACCGCTCAGTCGACGTGCACTTCTGGGATTTGCTGGTCGAGAACAAGTGGAACAAGCTGCAGCCCGGCCTGGCCTTGTCATGGAGGACGCTGGATCCGAAGACGTGGGAATTCAAGCTGCGCCCGAACGTGAAATGGCACGACGGCCAGCCGTTCACGGCGGATGACGTCATCTTCTCGTACCAGCGCGCGCGCAGCGTGCCGGGCAGCGTGGCAACGTTCGCGGGCTATCTGCGCACCGTGGAGTCCGTCACGGCCAAAGACCCGCTCACGCTCATCATCAAGACGACCATCCCGAGCCCGGACTTGCCGCTGAACCTGGCATCCGTACACATCGTCAGCAAGCACGTGGGTGAGAAGTCTTCCACCGAGGATTACAACGCCGGCCGTGCCGTGGTGGGTACGGGCCCCTACAAGTTCGTCTCGTATGTGCCCGGCGATCGCGTGGTGATGGCGCGCAACGACAACTACTGGGGCGACAAGCAGCTCTGGGAGAAGGTCAACTACCGCTACATCAACAACGCTGCCGCTCGCACGGCCAACCTGCTTTCAGGCGAAGTCGATGTCATCGACAAGGTGTCGGTGTCTGACCTGGCGCGCCTGCGTCAGTCGCCCAACGTGAAGGTGTTCGCCTATCCGGGCCTGCGCGTGATGCTGCTGCAACCAAGCTTCCGCAAGGGGCCGAACGACTACATCACCGGCAACGACGGCAAGCCGCTGCCGAACAATCCGCTGCTGGATGTGCGCGTACGCCGCGCTCTGTCGCTCGCGATCGACCGGAAAGCGATCGTCGACCGCATCCTGCAGGGCGCCGCCACCGTCGCCAACCAATGGATGCCGTCCGACACGTACGGCTACAACCCCGATGTGAAGGACATCGCTTACGACCCCGCGCAGGCCAAGAAGCTGCTGGCTGACGCTGGCTTTCCGCAGGGCTTCAACCTGGTGATCCACGTGCCGAACGACCGCTATCCGCAAGGCCCGGAAACGGCGCAGGCGGTGGCGCAGTTCTGGACGCGCATCGGCGTGAAGGCGCGCGTGGAAGTGGTGCCCTGGTCGGTCTACTCTGGCCGCGCCAACAAGAATGAATATGCGATGAGCATGCTGGCGTGGGGCAACGGCACGGGCGAAGCAAGCTACGCGCTGGTCAACGTGCTGGCCACCGTCGATACCAAGAAGGGCTTGGGCGCATCCAACTGGGGCCATTACAGCAACGCGGCTGTCGACAACGCACTGAACGCCTCCACCGAGGAATTCAACGTGGAAAAGCGCGCGGCCATTCTTCGCCATTCGGTCAAGCTGGTCTCGGATGACGTGGGCGTGATGCCGCTGTACCACTACCAGAACGTGTGGGCCGCCAAGAAGGGCCTGAAGGTGACGCCGATGACGAGCGATCGCACAGCAGCCCAAATGGTCACCAAGGACGGCAAGTAAGCGCCATGGGAACGTTCGCGCTCGGCGTCACGCCAACAGACGACCTGATCGACGTATCGCGCAGCATCGTCGTGACGGGGCTTGCGCCCGGCGCGCAGGTCGGCATCGTGGCGCAAACGCGTCGCAGCAATGGCGTGTTGTGGCACAGCCGTGCCGCATTCGTTGCGGATGCGCAAGGCACCGTCAACCTCACGCGCGACGCGCCTGTCTCGGGTGACTACACCGGCGTCAGCGCGATGGGCGTCATCTGGAGCCAGCGGCCGGAAGACGGCAAGGCGCGCGAGGTGTTTCCGCTGGCTGTCACTGAGCCGTTGACGACCACGCTCACGGCCACGGCCAACGGCGAGTCGATCCATGCGAGCTTCGTCCAACGGCTGGCCGCACCTGGCGTGACGCGCCACGATGTGCGCGCACCGGAGAATGAGTACGGTCTGGTCGGTACGCTGTACCTGCCCGATCCGTATGCGCACCCGGGCCCGCGCCCGGCCGTGCTCATCCTCAACGGCTCGGGTGGGGGCATCAACGAGCCACGCGCGGCGCTGTATGCCTCGCACGGCTATGCGGCATTCGCGCTGGCGTACTTCAAGGCACCGGGGCTGTCGGACTACATCTCGAATACGCCGTTGGAATATTTCGAGCGTGCGCTTGCCTGGCTGCGCAAACGCGTGGAGCCGCTACACGACTTCGTTGCCGTGAGCGGCCAGTCGCGCGGGGGTGAACTGGCATTGCTGCTGGGCGCGACGTTCCCGGAAGCCGTGTCTGCGGTCATCGGTTACGTGCCGGGCGCCGTCGTGCACAGCGGGCAGAACGCCGCCGACCCCGCTGTGGGCCGCGAAGGCCCGACGTGGCTGTATCGCGGTCAGCCGCTGCCGCATCTGTGGGAAGGCAACCGCACCGCGACCTGGGCGCCGTTTGACGAAGGCCCTGCGCCGCATCGGCATGAACGCGCCATCCGCACCGCGCTGCAGGATGCAGACGCGGTGGCGCGCGCGCGCATTCGCATCGAACGTGCGCGGGGGCCGGTGCTGCTGCTTTCCGCCACCGATGACGGCTCGTGGCCTTCGAGCGACTACTCGCGCATGGTGACGACCAAACTGGCCGAGGTACGCCACCCCTACCCCGTCCAACATTTCGATTACGAAGGCGCGGGTCACGCCATCGTCTTTCCGTATGTGCCGACCACGCAGCTCGTCTATGCGCATCCGGTATCGGGCCGCATCAGCACCGCCGGCGGCGAGCCGCGTGCCAACGCCCGCGCCGACGCCCAGTCGTGGGCAGCAGTGCTTCGCTTCCTCGCCAGCGCGGTGGCCGCGCGCGGCGCGTCCGTACCCGATTCTCGGAGTCTTTCATCGATGGATTTCTCGCCCGCACACGATGTGGTCGACCAGGTTGCCGGCCTGGACGACGGCAGCGCCACGCATGCGCTGCGCCATGCCCGCGAAAAGGTCGCCACGGCCACGCAGGGCAGCTATGACGCATTGTTCGACGCAGACGTGCCCGGCCTGACGTTGGGCGAACGCCTGCTCGTCGCGCTGTACGCCTGCCGCCTCACCCCGGCGCCCGAACTGGCCGAACACTACCGCGCGCGCCTCGCGAATACGCCGGTCGACGCAGATGCGTTGCAAGCCGTCGACCACGGCGATATCGACACGCTGACCGACGCCCGCCTGCGTGCCATCCTCGCCTTCACGCGCACGCTCGTCGAACGCCCCATCGAGGGCGACCGCGATGCGCTGTTGCGCTTGCCCGCAGCGGGCCTGGCCACGGCCGACGTCGTGACGCTCGCGCAGCTCATCGCCTTTATGTCGTATCAGACGCGGCTCGTCGCTGGCTTGCGCGCCCTTCGCGAAGCCGCCGGCAGCGGCAGCGCCACCGCCTCCACGGAGACCGCAGCATGACCGAGATCATCCGCGCCCACGGCTTCACCAACGAATCGCTCGAGTGGCAAGCGTGGCTCGATGTGGTCGACCTCGACCGTGCCACGCCCGAGCAGATCGCCGTGCTCGAAGAAAGCCACCCGAAGGCGAAAACGTCCGACTACTACCGGTTTCTCGTTCACCAGCCCGAAATCCTGCGTCAGCGCTCGGCGGCGTTCAACGCGATCATGTATGCGCCGGGCGGCCTGTCGCGCGCTGAACGCGAACTCGCCAGCGCGGTGGTGTCGCGCGTCAACGGCTGCGTGTATTGCGCATCTGTCCACGCACAGCGCTTCGAGCAGCTTGCCAAGCGCAACGACGTGATCAAGCAGGTCTTTGAAGACCCGCACATCGCGGGCACGAACGCGCGCGAGCGTGCCATCGTGCTGCTCTCGATCGACCTGACGATGCGCCCGGGCGACGTACGTGGCGAAGACCTGCAGCCGCTCAAAGACGCTGGCCTGACCGACGCAGAAATTCTCGACTTGATACACGCCGTGGCCATCTTTGCATGGGCGAATCGGCTGATGCTGAATCTGGGCGAACCGGTGTCTCCGGGCGCGGCCTGAGCCAGGCGGCATCGCTCCAAAAAGAAAGCCGCAGGTTTGCGCCTGCGGCTTTTTCGTTCAGTGCAGCAGCATCACACCATTGGCAACTGCCGCACCGGCTTACCGGTCAACTGCGCCATGGCGTGCGCCACGGCCGGCGCGATGGGTGGGACTCCCACCTCACCCATGCCGCTGGGCTCCGCCGTGCTCGGCACGATGTGCGTTTCGATGACGGGTGTCTCGACCATCTTGAGCGCCGGGTAATCGGGGAAGTTCGACTGCACGACCTGGCCGTCCTTGATGTCGATCCGGCCATACAGCGCCGCCGTCAGGCCAAAGATGACCGCGCTTTCCATCTGCTGCGCAACGATGCCCGGGTTGACCACCGTGCCGCAATCGACTGCGCACACAACGCGATGCACGCGTGGCTTGCCGTCTTTCATCGACACCTCCACCACCTGCGCGACCACGGAGCCGAAGCTCGGGTGCAGCGCAATGCCGCGCGCACGCGGTGCGCCGTCAGCGGCTGGTGCCAGCGGCTGCCCCCAGCCGGCGGCCTGCGCTGCCGTGTCCAGCACCTTCAGCTCGCGCGGATGGTCCTTCAGCAAGTTACGCCGCATCGCCAACGGGTCAAGCTTGGCCGCGGCCGCCACCTCGTTGAGAAAGCCCTCCATGAAGAACCCGTTGTACGAATGCCCCACGCTGCGCCAGAAGCCTACGGGAACCGGCAGATCGACTGCCAGGTGCGCGATGTGCTCGTGCTCGATTTCGTACGGCAGGTCGAACAGGCCTTCAGCGGTGTAGCGATCGATGCCCACTGACGGCGCACCGAACAGACGGTCCAGCTCACCCGCGAGAATCGATTGGCCGGCGCTGCGCGAGGCAATCGCGGTGACCTTGCCGCTCTCGACACGCGCCTTGAGCCGGGCGATGGCTTGCGGGCGATAGAAGTCGTGGCGGACGTCTTCCTCGCGCGACCAGATCACCTGCACGGGCTTGCCTTCGGTCTTGGTGGCGATGGTCACGGCCTGGCTGATGAAATCCGATTCCAGCCGCCGCCCGAAACCGCCGCCGATGAGCGGGATATCGATCTGCACCTTGTCGCCGCTCACGCCGGCCGCACGCGCCGCCACCAGCTGCGCCAGCGTGGCGACCTGCGTCGGTGCCCAGAGATGCACGCCGTCTGCCGTTACCTGCGCGGTGCAGTTGATCGGCTCCATCGTCGCGTGCGCGAGATAGGGTGCGCTGTATTCGGCCTCGACGATGGTGGCGCCATCGGCCCTGTCGAAGGCTTTCAGGCCATCGCCCATCGACCGGTACGTGAAGCCGCCCTTGTCGCTGTCGAGCGCGCTGACGAGCTGCTGCCGGATGCCTGCCGAATCGAGCTTGGCATGCGGGCCGTTGTCCCACACGGGTTCGAGCGTTGCGAGCGCCTGCCGGGCCTGCCAGTAATGGTCTGCCACCACCGCCACGCCGGGAGCGCCGCCGCCTGCGCCCTCGAACGGCACCACGTAACGCACGCCCGGCATGCCAAGCGCCGCTTTCGACTGGAACGTCTTGAGCTTGCCGCCAAACACCGGACACATCACGACCGCGGCATACAGCATGCCGGGCAGGCGCGTGTCGATGGAGAAACGCGCGCTGCCATCCGTCTTCGCAGCGAGATCGTTGCGCGGCGCCGGTTTGCCGATCAACCGGAATTGCGAAGCCGGCTTGAGCGTCACGTTGGACGGCGCAGAAATACCGCGCGCCGACTTGGCCATCTCGCCGAACGTAGACTGTTTGCCGCCGGGCCCGATCAACTGGCCTTCACGGATGCTGACGTCTGCAGCCGGCACGTTCCATTCGCGCGCGGCGGCTTGCACCAACGCTGCACGCGCCGTGGCGGCGGCCTCGCGCACGGGCTGCCAGCCATCGGCGGTGCTGCTGCTACCGCCGGTGATGATGAGCCCGATCTCACGCGCGCTCTTGGCCATGATCCAGTGCAGTGCGCGTGCCCAGGTCTTGTCCGCGCTATCGGGATGCAGCGGCAATGAGCTGTCGCCCATGGCGACGACGTTGCCGTAGATGCGCTCCACGGGCGCGCTTTCGATGCGCACGCGCGAGAGCGGAATGTCCAGCTCTTCCGCCGCCAGCATCGACAGTGCGGTGTGGATGCCCTGGCCCATCTCCACACGCGGCATGGCGAGCACGACGTCGCCTTCGGGTGTGATCTTGATCCAGCCGTTCAGGGCAATCTCGCCGTTGTGCTCGGGGAAGATGCCCGGATCGCCCACGCGGCTGCGCGGCGGCATCACACCCCAACCGACTACCAGTGCGCCACCGATGCCGAGTGCGCCGAGCAGGAAACGGCGCCGTCCGCTGCGCGGTTTTGTAGTCTTCGCGTTCATGCGCGGCCCTCCCGCAGCGCCCTGGCAGCGCGCTTGATGGCGGCGCACATGCGCGGATAGGTTCCGCAGCGGCAGATGTTGGTCATGGCCGCGTCGATGTCGGCATCCGTCGGATCGGGATGTTGGGCCAGCAAGTCGGCCGCGGCCATCAGCATGCCGGACTGGCAGTAGCCGCACTGGGGCACCTGCTCGTCTATCCAGGCTTGCTGCAGCGCGTGGCGTTTGCCCTCGCCGCCGGCTAGTCCTTCGATGGTGGTGATGTGCTTGCCGGCCACAGCCGCCACCGGCAGCACACAGGACCGCACGGCCGCGCCGTCCACGTGTACGGTGCATGCGCCGCACGCCGCGACGCCGCAGCCGAACTTCGTACCGGTCAGGTTCAGGTGATCACGCAGCACCCACAGCAGCGGCGTGGCCGGGTCGCAATCAACGCTGACCGGCTTGTGGTTGACGTCCAGTTCCATGGGGCGGTGGTCTCCTTGTGTTGCGATTTTCTGTTGCTGGCCAAGCGTACGTTCAAACGGCTGAGGTCAGCAATAGTGGTCCACCTCGACATGACAACGGCGGCGAATGCAAAAAGGCCCGAGCACTTGCGCACTCGGGCCTTGGATTCCTGGCGGAGAGAGGGGGATTCGAACCCCCGATAGGTTATTAACCTATACACGCTTTCCAGGCGTGCGACTTAAACCACTCATCCATCTCTCCGAAGCCCGCGATTATAGCACACTGCGCGGTCTCGCCAAGTTTCCCTCACAAACAAAAGGCCCGGTCTCCCGACAAGGCCTTTTGCATCCCACCGCCGACTCAACTTACCCGGTCGGCATCCCCTCGCGTAACTCAATGCAGCGTGGCTTGTGTCTCATTCATCATCAGCGTCTGCGCAACCTGATCGCGAATCGACTGCGCTTTCAGCAGCAGTCGCAGGGCGATATCGGCACCACGGCTATTGGCAACGTGCTCGATAAACGCGTCGCGTGCGCGTTCATTCAAGGTGGCAACGTGCGCGGCCTCCGACCAGACCCGCCATGCGGAGGGCTGACCGGCAAACTGCTCGCGGCGGCGGAGCAGGTCCGAGTCGATGGCAGCGGCAATCTCGACGTCTTGAATGTTGCGATTCATGATGGCCCCCTTGCTGTCTGTGCTGTTGTTGCGCTCTGCGTGTGGCGCCCTGTGCCGGGCGTGCAGCCTGAATATGCAACGTCCATGCCAACACCAATGAGCCGCTCAATGCGCGCGTTTTGCATGCATGCGTTGTTGTCTTGATCTGTTTGAAACACCCTGTTGGCGGCGCTTCGCGGGAAGCGTCCCTACGTCGGTGGGGTGTGAAATTCTCATCTGAAAACCGCTGCGTCAGGCGGCTCGTTACGCGGAACGTTACGTAACGCGGGCGGTGCTCCGGGCCCCAACACACGTGCCACACCGCCGTACGACGCCACTTGCGTGGCGACGTGCCGTGGGCATGCTTGGTGCTTCATCCGTGCGCCCAAGCCTGCTGGCGCGCTGTCGGCCGTGTCACCCACCCTCTTCTGCGCCGGCCTCTTCGCTTGCTTCGCTTCTGAACCGGAAGCGATCTGCCGCGTGCCGCCACCCTCGGCGCGCTGCCCCCCCCCACACACAACAAAAGCATTCAAGAGGAGACACCCCATGCAAATGGGCACACCACGTGTGCGGCGCGGCCGCATGCTGATGTCGGCGCTGCTGTGCGCGGCGCTATCGCTGTCGGGCTGCGGCGGCAATGATGGCTCGACTGCCGCCAACAGCACACCCGCCGATTCAAACACCACCACGCAGCCAGCACCGCCGCTACCGCCGGCCGCAGTCAACTGGACCACGCTCGGTACGCGCGCCACGCCGGCGCAGCCGGGCACGTCCATCACGAGCAACGCTGGCGCCAAGTGGGTCGACTACAACCCGCCCGCGCTCTACGCAGGCGTTGCGAAGCAAGCCACGCAATACATCACGATGTCCGACGGCACAAAGCTGGCGGCATACGTGACGCTGCCCGCCGACGCATCCGGCAACGCCGCGACGGGCTCCTTCCCGACGGTGCTCGTGCAAACCTCGTACAACGGCGGCAACGCGCAATACGAAGCCTCGATCGGTGCTGCGCTGGGCGCGGCCGATCCGTACATCGTCCAACACGGCTATGCGACGGTGGTGGTGGACGTGCGCGGCACCGGCCAGTCGCAGGGCGCGTGGGATGCGTTTGGCGCCGATGAGCAGAGCGACTACGGCCACGTGGTCGACTGGGTGACGCAGCAATCGTGGAGCAACGGTGCCATTGGCTTGTACGGCGTGTCGTACCTCGGCATCACGACGGTCATCACG
Organism: Ralstonia pickettii; assembly: GCF_016466415.2. Taxonomy (NCBI): domain Bacteria; kingdom Pseudomonadati; phylum Pseudomonadota; class Betaproteobacteria; order Burkholderiales; family Burkholderiaceae; genus Ralstonia; species Ralstonia pickettii. The sequence goes on from NZ_CP066771.1 coordinate 1,872,611, forward strand.
GCGGCGCAGAACCATCCGGCAGTCAAGGCGGCCTTCCCCATCGTGCCGATTGGGGACGGCTACCGCGACATTGTCTTCACTGGCGGGCAGACCAATCTGACGTTCATCCCGGCGTGGTTCGGGCTGGTGTCGGTGCTCAGCCTGACCGATCCGACGCTCGTGACAGACCCGACGATCGGTCTGCCGGCCGTGCTGCAGCATCTGGCGTCAGCGGTCACGACGTTCCAGTTGCCAACCATGCTGCAAGCGCTGCTTGGCACAACGGCAACGGCCTATGACGGCGCGTTCTGGGCGACACGCTCGCCGCTGGAGAACGACGGCAAGATCAAGGTGCCGACCTTCGTGGTGGGCGGCCTGCACGATCTTTTCCAGCGCAGCGAACCGCTCACGTACGAGAGCATCAAGACGAAGGCGCCGGCCAAGCTGCTGATCGGCCCGTGGACGCATCTGCAGGCCGGGTTGGGCAGCGGTTTGCCGGTCGATGGCGTGCCGCCGCTGAACCACATTCAGTTGCAATGGTTCGACCAGTACGTCAAAGGCATGAACGTGGGCGCCGATGCGCTGCCCAACGTCACGCAATACGTGACCGGCCTCGGCCACTACGCCACCGCCACGGACTGGCCGCATCCGCAGGTGCAGGCGCAGCAGCTCTTCCTGCGCGGCGACAAGAGCCTGTCGACCACCGCGCCGGCCGCCAACGAAACGTCGAACAAGGTCGCACAGCAGCCGCTGAATGGTGCGTGCTCCATCAGCCTGTCGCAATGGACGGCCGGTTTGACGGGCTTCATCCCGCTACCGTGCCAGACCGACGACACCCTTGCCGAAGCCGCCGATGTGAAGTTCGAAACGCCGCCCATGCCGGCCGATGTTTACCTCAACGGGCCGATTGAAGCGGATGTGTGGATCTCCACCACCGCGCTGGACGCCGGCGTCTCCGTACGCATTGACGACGTGGACGCAGCAGGCAATGTCACGCCGCTTACCGATGGGCTCCAGACAGCCTCGTTGCGCGCGGTAGATGCCAGCCGTTCGCGCACGATGAACGGCCTGTCGATCCAGCCATGGCATCCGTTCACCCCAGGCTCCGTTCAGGCGCTCATGCCGGGCCAGGCCGTGATGGTGCCGGTCGAGGTGTTCCCGACCAGCGCGCTCATCGCCAAGGGCCACAAGCTGCGGGTGGCCGTGGGCGCGAGCAACCTGCCGCAAGGTGTGCCGCCGCTACCTACGCTGCTCAATTCCCTCGTCGGCGTACTGACGATCTATAGCGATGCAGCGCACCCGTCCAAGGTGGTTTTGCCCGTGGTGCCCGCCACCGCGCTGTAGCAAAAGCAGCTTCTGGCAATCACCCGGCCCGCTTCGGCGGGCCGTTTTCTTTACACACCGGCCACCACACAAATACCTAGCGGGCTAAATGCATACGTAAAACTACGTACCCCAACTGAAGCGGAGAAAAATACGGATAACCGACATTAAATAACCCAAACACGGTAGGAAAACGTTGGCGCCACTCAGTTCGCATAATCCATCGCACGATTCGGAATGCTGATGAGCCAGCCCATGCCGCACAAGGTTTCACAGGCAAAACAAAACTCTTCAGTTGCATTAAGTGAAAACTCGCATAAGAAAGTTATTTAGGATTTTCTTTTCAATGCCGATAACCCCAGGGAGACCGAAAAATCCAACAAAGCCAATTCGGTCACACCATGACATAACCTGCATCTTTCTCAAGTACGCAGCACCTTGCATATAAAAAACGTGGTCGTCGACCGTCCTTCTCTAGCCGGTCGAGTGCGCGACCCCATCTCAATTCATTCAGCAAACCGGAGAACGCTGTGAACCTTTCTCAGATGACCATCAAGGCCAAGCTCACAACGGGTTTTGGCGTGCTGGCAGCCATTGTTGTCGTCGTGTCAGGCGTGTCGCTGCGGGCGCTGTCCGAATCAACCGAAGGATTCTCGAACTACGTGCACGGCATCAGCGCCCGCGCAGACGTCGCGAACGACGTGCGCACGGCGGTGGATCGCCGCGCCATTGCCGCACGCAACCTGGTACTCGTGGTCACCCAAAAAGACCTGGATCTGGAGAAGGCTGACGTCTTTCGTGCGCACGACGATGTGAAGAACAAGCTCAAGCAGCTCAACGACATGATTGCGGGCGCCAAGGACGTAACCGACCGCGCCCGTACGCTGGTGGAAGACATCAACCGCGTGGAAGCACAGTACGGCCCTGTGGCGACCGACATCGTCGGGCTGGCACTGGCCGGCAAACGCGACGAAGCCGTCCAGAAGATGGACAACGAGTGCCGCCCGCTGCTGGCAGCGCTCATCAAGACCACCGACGCGTACGCCACGTACACGCACGAGCGCCAGGAACAGCTCGTGCAGGCATATGAGGCGCAGTACGTGATGCAGCGCAACCTGCTAGCCGGCCTGTCGATCGGCGCGGTGCTGCTGGCAGTGATCGCCGGCATCATCATCACGCGCTCGATCACGCAGCCGATCCGCACCGCCGTGAACGTCGCCCAGACTGTGGCACGCGGCGATCTGAGCAGCCGCATCGAAGTGCATGGCAAGGATGAGACGAGCCGCCTGCTCTCCGCCCTGCGTGACATGAATGGCCGCCTGACCGAGATCGTCGACAAGGTGCGCGACAGCAGCAGCAGCGTCGCCGGCGCGGCCAAACAGATTGCCGCCGGCAATGCCGATCTGAGCCAGCGCACGGAAGCGCAGGCGTCGTCGCTGCAGGAAACGGCGGCCAGCATGGAAGAGCTGACGTCCACCGTGAAGCAGAACGCGGAAAACGCCCAGCACGCCACCGCGCTCGCCTCGACTGCCTCGGAAGTGGCGCTCAAGGGCAGCACGGTCGTCAGCCAGGTCGTGTCGACCATGCAGGACATCAGCGACCGCTCGAGCAAGATCGCCGACATCACCGGCATCATCGAAGGCATCGCGTTCCAGACCAACATCCTCGCGTTGAACGCCGCCGTTGAAGCCGCACGCGCGGGCGAGCAGGGCCGCGGCTTCGCGGTGGTGGCCAGCGAGGTGCGCAGCCTGGCGCAGCGTTCGTCAACGGCGGCCAAGGAGATCAAGGAACTGATCGCTTCGTCGGTGGAGCGCATCCATGACGGCTCCACGTTGGCGGGCGAGGCCGGCGAAACGATGACGGAGGTCACGCAAGCTGTTGCCCGCGTCACGCACATCATGGAAGAGATTGCCGCTGCATCGGTCGAGCAGAAGCGCGGCATCGAACAGGTCAACCAGGCGATCTCGCAAATGGATGAAGTCACGCAGCGCAATGCGGCGCTGGTGGAAGAAGCCGCCGCCGCATCGCAATCGCTGCAGGACCAAGGGCAGGAGTTGAACGCCACAATGTCGTTCTTCCGCGTCGATCCGCACGCCGTACACGCCTGATCCGGACACTGTCACTGTTGTAGCCGTCATCTCCAATCTGTCCTTCAGCCCGCCGCCGAAAGGCCGCGGGCGTTTTCTTTTTTCTGTCCTGTGTCTTTCGTTAGGCCGTCGTTCGTGACTTCCGCTGCATTGGCGGGCTCGCACGCGCGACGCAAAGTGAACTTGCCCAGTCTCTCATCTGCGACGGGGCAAGTTGGGGCCGCGTTCGGCCCACCCTGCCGACGAAGGCCACCATGCGACACACAAGCCCACACCTGCAACGCGGCCCGCTTCCCACCCTCCTGCCGTGCACGCCGCTCGACGACCGGAGGCCGGCATGATCCGGCTGCGCCTCGCGCATTCGCTGCGCCCACGGGCAGTACCGCAGACACAACCCATCCCGCCGCTCGCTGAACAACTGCGTGAAGAGTGCGAAGCCATGGCCCGCTTTGCCCTGCATCACGGGCTTCCCGTTGCGCCGGAACTCATCGCTCAGCTGGGCGCACTCATCGACGGTCAAACGTCTGCGCATGCCACACCGCACCACGCGCTGGCTGCCATCCACCGCAAGCTTGCGGCAGCCATTACCCCGGCCACGCCGCAGGCCGTCACGCTGCTCGACGCACAGCATCGCAGCGATCATCCATTCCCATGGCTCGGTCCTGTGCCGTTGATCCGGCTGCTGACCAGCGCCGCGATCGTCTTCCTGATCGCCGTGATTGCCACGGGCATGTCGCCCGACGTGTCGAGCGCGAACATCGACCGGGGCTTTCTGGATTCGGACGGCGCGCCCCTGCTGTGGAACACGCTGTTCCTGCTGTTCTGCGCGGGCTTGGGTGCGTCGTTTGCCACGCTGTTTCAGGCGCATCGCTATGTGGCCGCGTCCACCTACGACCCCAAGTACGACGCCTCCTACTGCGCCCGATTGATCCTCGGTGTGATTGCCGGCTTGATCCTGGTGGAGATGCTGCCCGCGCAAGTGTTCGACCGGGGCAGCATGCACAGCTTCGGCAAACCGGCGCTGGCAATGCTCGGCGGGTTTTCTGCCACGGCGGTGCACCGGCTGCTGCAGCGGCTGGTGGACGCGCTGGAAACGCTCGTGCGCGGTGATCGGTCCGCCGATACCGACGCGGCCATGCAGGCCTACCGGGCCCGCGCCGCCAGCGAGCGCACGCAATGGCAAAGCGAACTCGCCGCCAACCTGATCGAGCTGCAGCAATCGTTCGACGGCACTGCTTCTCCCGAGGCGATGCGCAAGCGCCTGGCCGACTTCACGCGCGCCATGCTCGCCGCCAGCGACCCGGCGGCCGCCCCACCGCCGTCTCTCTCAGCCGGCGGCCCTTCCAAGGAGTGACCTGATGCTCTTCCTCTACAACATCCCCGCATGGGCGATGGGCGCGGTCATCGTCTTCGCCACGCTGCTCATTGCATTGGGCGGCTACGTGCTGTTCCGTCGTGTTTTCCCGGTCACGCTCGACGCCGAACAGCGCAACATGACCATCGCCATGATGACGGCTGTCACAACCATCAACTCGCTGCTGGTCGCCTTTTCTGCCATCTCGGTATGGGGTGCCTATCAAGCCGCGACCGACATCGTGGCCGCGGAAGCTGCGTGTGCTACGGAACTTGCACGCGACCTCTCCGCGTTCTCGCACCCGAGCGCCACCGCCGCGCGCAGCGAGCTGGTCACTTATCTGCAGCACGTTGTGCGCGACGAATGGCCGAGCATGCAGCAGCACGCGCATCCTGATGCCAACACGGAGGCTGCGTTCGACATCATGTTCGCTACGGCCAACCGCATCACGCCCCGCGACGACCGCGAGCGCGTGCTGCTGGTCGAAGTGCTCGCCCGTGTCAACGAGATGGTGAAGTACCGGGAGAAACGCCTGCAGAACCTGGAAGCCGCCATGCCCGGCACGCTATGGGGCGTGATGCTGATCGCCAGCAGCCTGTCGTTGTTGCTGCTCTACGCGCTGCCGGCCACGCGCTTTCACATGGCGCTGGTGGCGGTGTGGGCGACCACGCTCGGCCTGGCGTTCTTCTTTGTGCTGGCCGTGGACAGGCCCTTTGCCGGGGAAGTCAGCGTCAGTGCGGCGCCGCTTGAGCGCGCCATCCAGACGTTATCGAACGACAAGCCGCAGGCGCATCCCGGGCTCGACTGAGCGCGCGCCCCCTCGCCGCGATGCCCCGCTTGCGTTGTGAGGGCTGGCGGGAGAGGTCAGCCCCGGGGCCGGAGCCCCACACTTCGGCCCTGCCCTTTGCCGGCTCGTCGGGAGCCGGCTTTTTTACAGCGGATCGCGAATGTAGCCGACGAGTTTGTCGACCACCGGCCGGTTCGGCTTGGTCAGCAGGCTCACGACAATCGCCGCGACAAACCCCGCTGGCACGCCGAACGCACCCGAGGCAATGGGGTCGACACCAAACCACGGCTGGCCAAGCAGGCCCGTCATGCGCGTGAAGAACGGGTAATTGGCGATGATGTAGTACACGCTCACGGCCAGCCCCGTCAGCATGCCCGCGATGGCCCCGGCACGATTGGTGCGCTTCCAGAACACGCCCAGCACCAATACCGGAAAGAAGCACGACGCCGCCAGCGAGAAGGCCGCCCCGACCAGGAAGAGGATGTTGCCCGGCTTCAATGACGTCACATACGCGGCCAGCAAAGCCACGCCCAGCAACACTACCTTGGCGCTCGTCACGCGCCGCTGGTGGCTGGCCGTGTTGTCGATCATGTGGAAGTACACGTCGTGCGAGAGCGCATTGGCGATGGTCAGCAGCAGGCCGTCGGCAGTCGACAGCGCCGCCGCCAGCGCACCGGCCGCGATCAGGCCCGACAACACGTACGGCAGCCCGGCAATCTCGGGCGCGGCCAGCACGATCATGTCCGGCTGCATCATCACCTCGGCCCACTGCACGATGCCGTCGCCGTTGATGTCATGCAGCGCAAACACGGGCGGGTCGACCTTGCGCCAAGGCACAATCCATTGCGGCAGATCCGCAAACGGCGCACCCACGAGGTGCTGCAGCAGATCGAGCTTGACGAGCGCCGCCAGCGCCGGTGCCGACACATACAGCAGCACCACGAAGACGAGTGTCCAGCTGACCGAGTTGCGGGTCTCACGCACCGACGGCGTGGTGTGAAAGCGCGTGAGGATGTGCGGCAGGCTCGCCGTGCCAACCATCAGGCAAAACACCAGCAGCACGAAGTTCAGCCGCTCGGTGCCGCGCTCGTTTTCCGACGCCGACGGGAATGGTTCGGTGGATGGCGGCCCTATACGGCTGCGCGCCAGCGCGTCTTCGCGCTGCTCGTTCCAGAGGATCGACGCGGTGGCCGCATCGGGCGGAAACTCTTCGCGCTGGCGCTCCAGCGCCTTGATCTCGCGCAGTGGCGCATTGCGTTCGCGTGCAAGCTTGAGCTGCGCATTCAGCGCTTCGCGGGCATGGTCGAACGACTGCGGCAGCTGCGAGATACGCTCCTGCAGCCCCTGAGCTTCGTTCAGGAAGTGGTCACGCACGTGCTGCTCGGCAGGGTCATGCGCGATGCGCCGCTCCTCTTTCTCGATCTGCACCAGCAGGCGGCCCGTAGAAAGCTGCGGCACCGGATCGTGATACCGATGCCAGCCGATGATCGACACCACGCCCAGAAAGGACACGATCATGATGATGTACTGCGCGACCTGGGTCCACGTCACGGCGCGCATACCGCCCAGGAACGAGCACACCAGAATGCCCGCCAGCCCGAAGAACACGCCCACCGAAAACTCGACGCCGATAAAGCGCGTGACCACCAGCCCCACACCCTGGATCTGCGCGACGAGGTAGACGAACGAACACAGCGTCGCCCCCAGCACCGCAATGCCACGCACGACAGAACTGCCGCCGCGTTCTCCGTTGCCGTAGCGGTTGGCGAGAAAATCCGGCACCGTGTAGCCGCCAAATTTGCGCAGGTACGGCGCCAGCAGGAAAGCGACGAGGCAGTAGCCGCCCGTCCAGCCCATCACATAGGCGAGACCTTCATAGCCCGAGGCGAACACGATGCCCGCCAGGCCGATGAAGGATGCCGCGCTCATCCAGTCAGCCGCGGTGGCCATGCCGTTGAAGAACGCCGGCACACGGCGCCCTGCCACGTAGTACTCGGTCAGATCGGCCGTGCGGCAGATCAGCCCGATGCACGCATAGATGGCAATCGTGACGAACAGAAACACGTAGCCGAGCCACACGCCGGGCCCGCGCACGTGCTCGATCGCGCCCATCATCACGATGAAGAGCAGCAGCCCTACGGTATAGAGCCCGTAATACAGAAACAGCCGCTTGCGGAAGCGGCTGTCTTGTTGCGAGTCGGTGGCCAAGATTGGCGACCAGCGCTGGCGGTTAGCGCGTTTCCTTCAGTTGATCGAGGATGGCTGGGTTCTCAAGCGTGGACGTGTCCTGCGTGATGTCCTCGCCCTTGGCCAGCGAGCGCAACAGGCGGCGCATGATCTTGCCCGAGCGCGTCTTGGGCAGATTGTCGCCAAAGCGGATGTCCTTCGGCTTGGCGATCGGCCCGATCTCCTTGCCGACCCAGTTGCGCAGCTCGTTGGCGATCTGCTTGGCTTCGTCGCCATCGGGGCGCGCGCGCTTGAGCACCACGAACGCGCAGATCGCTTCGCCTGTCATGTCGTCGGGGCGGCCCACCACGGCGGCCTCGGCCACGATCGGGTTCGCCACCAGCGCCGACTCGATCTCCATCGTGCCCATGCGGTGGCCCGAGACGTTCAGCACGTCATCGATGCGGCCCATGATGGTGAAGTAGCCGGTCTCCTTGTCGCGGATCGAACCATCGCCCGCCAGATAGAGCTTGCCGCCCAGCTCTTCCGGGAAGTAGCTTTTCTTGAAGCGCTCCGGGTCACCCCAGATTGTGCGGATCATCGACGGCCACGGACGCTTGACCACCAAAATGCCGCCCTGACCGTTGGGAACATCGTGCCCGGTTTCATCGACAACGGCGGCCATGATGCCCGGCAGGGGCAGCGTGCACGAGCCCGGCACCAGCGGCGTGGCGCCCGGCAGCGGCGTCATCATGTGGCCGCCGGTCTCCGTCTGCCAGAACGTATCGACGATCGGGCAACGGCCGCCGCCGATGTTCGTGTGGTACCACATCCAGGCTTCCGGGTTGATCGGCTCGCCCACGGTGCCCAGCAGGCGCAGGCTCGAGAGGTCGTACTGCTTGGGGTGGACCTTCTCGTCCGCTTCGGCGGCCTTGATCAGCGAGCGGATCGCCGTCGGCGCGGTGTAGAACGTGTTGACCTTGTGACGCTGGATCATGTCCCAGAAGCGGCCGGCGTTCGGATACGTCGGCACACCTTCGAACACGACCTGCGTGGCGCCGGCCGCGAGCGGGCCGTACGCGATGTAGCTGTGGCCCGTCACCCACCCGATGTCTGCGGTACACCAGAAGATGTCGTCGGGTTTCAGGTCGAACGTCCACTGCATGGTGAGCAGCGTCCACAGCAGATAGCCGCCCGTGCTGTGCTGCACGCCCTTCGGCTTGCCGGTCGAACCCGAGGTGTAGAGGATGAACAGCGGATGTTCCGCGCCGACCGGCGTGACCTCGCAGGTGTCCGGCTGGCCGGCTTCAACCTCGTCCATCGCGCGGTCGCGGCCTTCCACCCAGTTCACGTTGCCGTTGGTGCGGCGGTAGACGATCACGTGCTTGACGGCGTCCGTGCCTTCCATGGCGAGCGCTTCGTCGGCGATGGCCTTGAGCGGCAGCGCCTTGCCGCCGCGCATTTGCTCGTCTGCGGTGATGAGCGCCACGGCGCCCACATCGACGATGCGTTCCTGCAGCGACTTGGCCGAGAACCCGCCGAACACCACCGAGTGCGTCGCACCGATGCGCGCGCACGCCTGCATGGCGACGATGCCTTCCACCGACATCGGCATGTAGATCACCACGCGGTCGCCCTTCTTGATGCCCAGGGCCTTCAGGCCGTTGGCGAAGCGGCAGACGCGCGCGTGGAGTTCGCGATACGTGATGCGCGAGACGTTGCCGTCATCGGTTTCGAAAATGATGGCGACCTTGTCGGCGTTGCCGTTCTCAAGGTTGCGCTCGAGGCAGTTGTACGAGGCGTTGAGCTCGCCGTCTTCAAACCACTTGTAGAACGGTGCGTTGGATTCGTCCAGCACCTTGCTGAAGGGCTTGTGCCACAGCAGATGCTCGTGGGCGAGGCGCGCCCAGAAGCCCTCATAGTCTTTCTCGGCTTCGGCACACAGGGCACGGTACGCATCCATGCCGGCGATGTTTGCCTGTTTGACGAAGGATTCGGGCGGGTTGAACACGCGCGTTTCCTGCAGGACAGATTCAATGCCAGCCATGGTGTCTCCTGATAGCGATGTCTGTAGTCGTTTTGCGGCGAATCTAAGGGGCTGACCTGACTCCAGCCTTACGCATTTCTGCGCCGCAAACCGACGTGAAGGGCATTACTATAATGCGTCACTTCCTGTTACGGCACGCGTCGCAGCGCAACATAGCCGGCCAGAGAGCCGTGTCCCGTGCCGGTTTCCACTGATTTTTCATCGTGCCCATCCACGCCCTTTTCCTGATTGCTGCCATGGCACTGGTCGGCAGCAACGTCGGTTTCGGTAAATCGATCGTCGCCGTCATGCCGGTGATGCTGTTTGCGTTGCTGCGTTTTCTGATTGCCATCGTGTGCATGGCGCCGTGGTACAAGCCCGCACGCATGCGGCGTGTGACGCGCGGCGAGTGGATCAACCTGTTCCTCCAGGCCTTTTTCGGTACGTTCGGTTTTACGCTGCTGATGCTGAACGGCGTGCGGCTGACCTCGGCGCTGGCTGCGGGCATCATCACCAGTACGATTCCAGCCGCGGTGGCGCTGCTGTCATGGCTGGTGCTGCGCGAAAAACCCTCGGGGCGGACGCTGGCGTCGGTGGTGCTGGCGGTGGCCGGCGTCGCCATTCTCAACGCGTACCGCGGGGGCGAATCCTCGGGCGCTGCCCCTGCCGATGCGGCGCAGGCACTGCTGGGCAATGCGCTGGTGATGGGCGCGGTCTTATGCGAATCGATCTACGTGATTCTGTCGCGGCGGCTGACGCAAACCTTGCACGCCATCGAGATCTGCGCGTACACGCACCTGATCGGCGGCCTGCTGATGCTGCCCTTGGGGCTGATGCCGCTGCTCACGTTCGATCTGTCCGGCGTGCCGTTGCCGATCTGGGGCCTGGTGCTTTGGTACGCGCTGTCGGCCAGCATCTTCTCGTTCTGGCTGTGGATGAAGGGCATTCGGCACGTGCCGGCTCACCTTGCGGGCGTGTTCACTTCGGTGCTGCCGATAACGGCCGCCACCTACGGCATCGTGGCGCTGGGCGAAACCCCGGGCTGGCCGCACGGCATCGCGCTGGCATGCGTCGTGGCAGGCATCCTTGTCGCGAGCTGGCCAGCACGGCCGCGACATCCGGCGCGCCGCTCCCGTGTGGCGGACCCGCTGGACCCGCTCGATCCGTCACTGGACCACGAATAACGCAGGCCGGCTTCAGCCGTCTTTCGGTCAGCGATTCGGCAAACTAGGGACGCTACAATCGCCCGCTTTTCACCCGCCCCTGTTTGCCATGAAGTCGCCCATCGCTCCGCTGCGCCCGATTCCGCGCCTCATCTTCTTTTCCCGCTGGCTGCAACTGCCGCTTTACATGGGGCTGATCATCGCCCAGGCAGCGTATGTGTACCTCTTCGTCGTCGAGGTGTGGCACCTGGTTTCGCACCTGGGCGACATGGACGAAACCAAGATCATGCTGGCCGTGCTGGGCCTGATCGACGTGGTCATGATCTCCAACCTGCTGATCATGGTGATCATCGGCGGGTACGACATCTTTGTGTCCAAGCTCGGCATCGAAGGCCATGAAGATGAGCCCGAATGGCTGGACCACGTCAATGCCGGCGTGCTGAAGGTGAAACTGTCGATGGCGCTGATCAGCATCTCGTCGATCCACCTGCTCAAGACGTTCATTGACGCGGCCCAGAAAGACACGCACACGATCCTGTGGCAGGTAGCGATCCACGTGGCGTTCCTGGTGTCTGCGCTGGTGATGGCGTGGGTGGACCGCATCGTTTCGCACGCGCATCCGCACGGCGAGGCTGCCGACGCACATTGACGCTGCGCCCTTGTCGGCGCGGCGATTCCGACGAACGCGCTCGGACAATCCGCGCCCGACATTGGGTGTATGATCTCGGGCTATTCTGAGCCTGCGGCGCCTGCCGTCCAGGTCACAGGCAGGGAGTGAAGGCCACAGAGCACTGCCCTGCCGCACCGGCTTTTCATTCCTATACGTTGGTCCCCCACCATGACCGTCATTCGTCAAGAAGACCTCATCCAGAGCGTTGCCGACGCCCTGCAGTACATCAGCTATTACCACCCGATGGACTACATCACTGCTCTGGGCCGCGCCTATGAGCAGGAACAGAGCCCCGCAGCCAAAGATGCCATCGCGCAGATCCTGACCAACAGCCGCATGTGCGCAGAAGGCAAGCGCCCGATCTGCCAGGACACCGGCATCGTCACCGTGTTCCTGAAGGTCGGCATGAACGTGCGCTGGGGAAGCGAAAACGGCAACGCCACGATGAGCCTGGAAGACATGGTCAACGAAGGTGTGCGCCGCGCGTACAACGACGTCGACAACAAGCTGCGCGCAAGCGTGCTGGCTGATCCGGCCGGGAAGCGCACCAACACGAAGGACAACACCCCGGCCGTGATCAACATGTCGATCGTGCCGGGCGACACGGTGGACGTGATCGTCGCAGCCAAGGGCGGCGGCTCGGAGGCCAAGTCGAAGTTCGTGATGCTGAATCCGTCGGACTCGATTGTTGACTGGGTGCTCAAGACCGTGCCGACCATGGGCGCCGGCTGGTGCCCGCCGGGCATGCTGGGCATCGGCATTGGCGGCACGGCTGAAAAGGCCATGCTGCTGGCCAAGGAAGCCCTGATGGAGCCGATCGACATTCAAGACCTGATCGCCCGCGGCCCCAGCAACCGCGCTGAAGAACTGCGCATCGAGCTGTACGAGAAGGTCAACGCACTGGGCATTGGCGCGCAAGGCCTGGGCGGCCTGGCCACCGTGCTCGACGTGAAGATCCTGGACTACCCGACGCACGCCGCCAACCTGCCGGTCGCCATGATCCCGAACTGCGCCGCCACACGTCATGCGCACTTCACACTTGACGGCAGCGGCGTTGCCAAGCTGGAAGCGCCGGACCTGTCGCAATGGCCGAAGGTCGAGTGGGCACCGAATACGGAAACGTCGAAGCGCGTCGACCTGAACACGCTCACGCCGGAAGAAGTGGCCTCGTGGAAGCCGGGCCAGACGCTCCTGCTGAACGGCAAGATGCTGACCGGCCGCGACGCCGCACACAAGCGCATCGCCGACATGCTGGCCAAGGGCGAGAAACTGCCGATCGACTTCACCAACCGCGTGATCTACTACGTCGGCCCAGTCGACCCGGTGCGGGATGAAGTCGTGGGCCCGGCCGGCCCGACCACGGCCACACGCATGGACAAGTTCACCGAGACGATGCTCGCCCAGACGGGCCTGATCGCCATGGTGGGCAAGGCCGAGCGCGGCCCGGTCGCCATCGAGTCCATCAAGAAGCACAAGTCGGCTTACCTGATGGCCGTGGGCGGCGCGGCGTACCTGGTGTCGAAGGCCATCCGCGGTTCGAAGGTGCTGGCGTTCGAAGACCTGGGCATGGAAGCGATCTATGAATTCGACGTGAAGGACATGCCTGTCACCGTCGCGGTGGACAGCTCGGGCACGTCGGTCCACAAGACCGGCCCGGCGGAATGGCAAGCGAAGATCGGCAAGATTCCGGTCGCAGCGGGCTGATCCGTTCATTCACATTCAATATGACGACACGCGCGCAGGCACCGGTCGGGGTCTTTGATTCCGGCCTTGGCGGGCTCTCCGTCCTGCGCGCGATTCGCGCCGAACTGCCGGCCGAATCGCTTCTCTATCTGGCGGATTCCCGCCATGCCCCGTACGGGGAAAAACCTCCCGAATTCATTGCCGAGCGCACGCTCCGTGTGTGCGAATGGCTCGTCGACCAAGGCTGCAAGGCGTTGGTGATCGCCTGCAACACCGCCACGGCGCAGGCTGTACATGTGCTGCGGGAAAAGCTCGCGGTGCCGGTGATTGGCGTCGAGCCCGGCTTGAAGCCAGCGGTTGCCACGTCGAAGAGCCGTGTGGTCGGCGTGCTCGCGACCGAAAGCACGCTGCGCAGCGAGAAGTTTGCACGCCTGCTGGCGGGTGCCTCTGGCGATTGCAAGGTGCTGAGCCAGCCCGGCTACGGCCTCGTCCCCCTGATCGAACGCGGCGATACCCACTCGCCTGCGGTGCTGGAACTGCTGCGCGCCTATCTGCAACCGATGCTCGATGCGAATGCCGACACGTTGGTGCTCGGCTGCACGCACTACCCCTTCCTGGAAGATGCCATCCATGAGATTGCGGGCGACCGGTTGACATTGATCGACACCGGACACGCCGTCGCGCGTCATCTGGGCCGCACGCTCGCGGCAGCGGGATTGCAGGCATCGGGCCAAGCCGCAACGCCATGCTTCATGAGCACCGGCGATGTGCTTCCGCTGCAAGCCATGGTGGCTGCGTTGCTCGGAGAGGCGCCAATGGCCCAGCGGGTCGACATTGGCGACGCGCCCCTGAGCCCCGTCGCGGTGTCGCTCGCTTCCCAGCCCGAATAACGCCGCCCGAATAGGACAACGCCGCCCTGAAAGGCGGCGCATTGTCATCTTGGCTGAATGTCAGCCGACCGTCGGTTGCACTGCCGGTTCGGCAACGTCCGCCGCCGCTTCGTCTTCTGCCGGCTCGTACTTTGCCACCACGGCCGTGGCCAGGCTGTTGCCGATCACGTTGGTTGCCGTGCGGCCCATGTCGAAGAACTGGTCGATCCCGATGATCAGCAGCAGACCTGCTTCGGGCAGATGGAACATCGGCAGCGTCGCCGCCACCACCACCAGCGATGCACGCGCCACGCCGGCCATCCCCTTGCTCGTGAGCATCAGCACCAGCAGCAGCGTGACCTGTTGCGTGAAGCTCATCTCGATGTTGTAGGCCTGCGCGATGAACAGCACCGCAAACGCCTGGTACATCATCGAGCCATCCAGGTTGAACGAGTAGCCCAGCGGCAGGACGAAGCTGGAGATGCGCTTGGGCACGCCAAACCGGTCCAGCGCCTCGATCGTCTTCGGGTAAGCGGATTCGCTGCTTGCGGTGGCGAACGCCAGCAGCGTCGGCTCGCGAATCAGCCCCAGCAGACGGCCCAGCGAGCGGCCCAGCAGCACATAGCCCACCAGGAACAGGATCGCCCACAGCAGTGCCAGGCCCAGGTAGAACTCGCCGATCAGCTTGCCGTAGGTCCACAGCACGCCCACGCCTTCCACCGTGATCGCAGCGGCCATGGCGGCAAATACGCCCAGCGGTGCAAAGCGCATCACGTAGTCGGTAATGCGGAACATCAGCTTGGTCAGTTCTTCCAGGCCACGGCCGATCACACTGTCCATCGGATTCTTCATCGTCGACAGCGCGGCGCCGAAGAACAGCGAGAACACCAAGATCTGCAGGATTTCGTTGGTGGCCATGGCCTCCACGATGCTGCGCGGAAACACGTGCGTGATGAAGGCCTTGAGGGTGAAGTCACCCGTCTTCAGGCCCGACGTGGCCGACACATCCGGCAGCGCCAGGTTCATGTGCACACCCGGCTGGAAGAAGTTGACCAGCAGCATGCCCAGCGCCAGCGACGTGGCCGACGCGCACACAAACCAGATCATCGCGCGCAGGCCCACGCGGCCCACCGAACGCCCGCCGCTCATGCTCGCCAGGCCCGTCACCAGGGTCGAGAACACCAGCGGCGCGATGATCATCTTGATCATGCGCAGGAAGATGTCGGTGATGATGCTGAAGTACGAAGCGATGTCCTTGGCCGCCGCAGCGTCCTTGGCGTATTCGTGGCAACCCCAGCCGACGGCAATGCCCAGCAGCATTGCCAGCCCAATGTGGGAGGTCAGACGTTTGGTGTTCAAGACTTTCTCCAAGGAATACCGTGGCCGGAAGACGGCGCGCGGCAGACGCAGATCTCATGGGGCCAAGGGCCGGCCCAAGTTCGTCATGCTTTGTAAAAAGCGACGATATTAGAGAAGCGCATGGCGATCGTTATGTCGATGTTGCATAGCATCATGCAATTTCTGCATACATTGATATGGCGCCGTTGACACCCTGCTGCAATGCCGCATGAGCACTGAAATTGGCCAGTGCGAAGCGGATTATTGAGCGACACGCAATGCCGTCGGGGCATACCAACAAGCGCTGTTTCGAGCACATGAAAAGCGACGCCTGTACCACGTATGCCGCTGATACCATCATGGGCTTATGTCACCACCGGAGCCCTGCAATGAAAATGGCGCCCTTCGCCTTCGGCACAACCGACTGGTCTACCGTTGAACCTACCGAACATGCCGGCGAAACCGGCATGGCGATCTGGCGCACGCGCTACTTTGGCGACGAGTCGGACCGCATCCGCGTGCGCATGGTGGAGTACACGCCTGGCTACCTGGCCGACCATTGGTGCAAGAAGGGCCACATCCTGTTCTGCCTTGACGGCGAACTGGAAACCACACTGGAAGACGGCCGCACGTTCACGCTCACGCCCGGTATGAGCTATCAGGTGGGCGACGATGCAGAAGCCCATCAGTCGACCACCAAAAAGGGCGCTCGACTACTCATCGTTGACTGACCGGGACACCCGGCTTGCGCATCGGCCCCGGCCCGGGTTGACCGGGGTCAAGCGATTCAAAGATCCAGGTCTTTAAGGCTCACAGACCACAATATGTAGTGCTAGTCTGACTCCATACCACTATATGGAGTACCTCATGACGGGCACACAGGTCACTGGGCAAGTCACCAAGCGCGACGGTTCATTGGCGCCGTTCGATGCGCAGAAGATTCGACAGGCCATCGCCGCAGCCGGCCAGGCCACCGGCGAATTCGACACCATCGAGGCGCAGCACCTGACCTCAGGCGTGGTTGCACATCTTGCGCCGCTCCCCTGCCCAGGTATCGAAATCATCCAGAACTGCGTGGAAGAGGTGCTGGTGGACGCCGGCTATTGGCGCACCGCGCGCGCCTACATCGTCTACCGCGAACAGCACGCCCGGCTGCGTTCGCTCAAGCACACGCTGGTCGATGTCGAAAGCACGATGGAGGAGTACCTCGAGCAGCGCGACTGGCGCGTCAACGCCAACGCCAATCAGGGCTACAGCCTGGGCGGCCTGATCCTGAACGTGGCGGGCAAGGTCACGGCCAACTACTGGCTTTCGCACGTCTACAGCCCCGAAGCGGGCACGGCGCACCGCGAGGGCGACCTCCACATCCACGATCTCGACATGCTCTCGGGCTACTGCGCAGGCTGGTCGTTGCGGCGGTTGCTGACGGAGGGATTCAACGGCGTGCCGGGCAAGGTGGAGGCAACGCCGCCGCGGCATATGTCCGCAGCCATCGGGCAGATCGTCAACTTTCTGGGCACGCTGCAGAACGAGTGGGCCGGCGCGCAGGCGTTCAGTTCGTTCGATACCTACATGGCGCCGTTCATCCGCCGCGACGCGATGTCGTATGCCGCGGTCAAGCAGTCCATGCAGGAACTGATCTACAACCTGAACGTACCCAGCCGCTGGGGCACGCAAACGCCGTTCACCAACCTCACGTTCGACTGGACTTGCCCGGCCGACCTGCGCGAACAGGTTCCTTACATCGGCGGCGAAGAGATGCCCTTCACCTACGGCGATCTCCAGCCCGAGATGGACATGATCAACCGCGCGTACATCGAGGTCATGATGGCCGGCGATGCGAAAGACCGCGCGTTCACGTTCCCAATACCGACCTACAACATCACGTCGGACTTCGATTGGGAGCATCCAAACACCACGTTGCTGTTCGAGATGACGGCGCGCTACGGGCTGCCCTACTTTCAGAACTTCCTCAACTCCGACCTGGAGCCGCACATGGTGCGCTCGATGTGCTGCCGCCTGCAGCTTGACCTGCGCGAACTGCTCAAGCGCGGCAACGGGTTGTTTGGCTCGGCTGAGCAGACCGGGTCCATCGGCGTCGTGACCGTCAACTGCGCACGACTGGGGTATCTCTACGCGGGCGATGAGGCAGCGCTGCTGGCGCGGCTGGACACGCTGCTCGCCCTCGGCCGCGATGTGCTGGAGGTCAAGCGCAAGTTCGTGCAGCGGCTGATCGATCAGGGGCTGTATCCATACACGCGCCGATACCTGGGCACGCTGCGCAACCACTTCAGTACGCTGGGCGTGAACGGCATCAACGAAATGGTGCGCAACTTCACACACGATGCCGACGACATCACCACGCCATTCGGCCATGCCATGGCGGTGCGCCTGCTCGACCACGTACGTCAGCGCATGACGGAATTCCAGGAGGCGACCGGGCACCTGTACAACCTCGAAGCCACACCCGCAGAGGGCACCACCTACCGCTTCGCCCGCGAAGACCGCAAGCGCTGGCCTGGCATCCTGCAGGCCGGTACGACCGCGCAGCCGTATTACACCAACTCAAGCCAGTTGCCCGTCGGCTACACCGACGACCCGTTTGAAGCGCTGGCGCGCCAGGAAGCACTGCAGAGCAAGTACACGGGCGGCACGGTCCTGCACCTGTACATGAACGAAGCGATCTCATCGCCGCAGGCATGCAAGGAACTCGTGCGCCGCGCGCTGGCCAACTTCCGCCTGCCGTACATCACCATCACCCCGACGTTTTCGATCTGCCCGAAACACGGCTATCTGTCCGGCCATCACACGTTCTGTCCGAAATGCGATGCAGATCTGCTGGCCCAGCAGCCCCACGGCAAGTGCGGCTGCACAGCGGCCGGCACCCCAGGTTCTTCCACCCACCTCCATCACGAAGGAGCCTCCGTATGACCACCGTTGCACAAACCACCAACCGCACCGTTGCACTCGACGACAGCCAGCGCACGCGCTGCGAAGTCTGGACCCGCGTGATGGGCTATCACCGGCCCGTCAGCTCATTCAATATCGGCAAGCAAGGGGAATTCCGTGAACGCCGCTTCTTCGTTGAAGACCGCGCCCGCTGAGCCGCCACACTGCCCGCCGCCGGCCATCGGCGGCCTGGCACCTTTTTCCAGCGTCGACTGGCCCGGGCAGCTTGCGGCGGTGGTGTTCGTGGCCGGCTGCCCGTGGCGCTGTCATTACTGCCACAACCCGCACTTGCAGACCCGGACACGCACGCTGGATTGGAACGACGTCTTCGCCTTTCTGCAGCGTCGCACGGGCCTGCTCGATGCGGTGGTCTTCTCGGGCGGTGAACCGCTGAGCGAGCCGCACCTGCCGCAACTGATACGCGACGTGCGGGCGCTCGGCTACAAGATTGGCCTGCACACCGGCGGCATCTATCCGGCGCGCCTGACCGACGTACTGCCGCAGCTGGACTGGGTGGGGCTCGACATCAAGACCAGCGCACCGCACTACGACGCGCTCACGGGCCGCCGCGGCAGCGCAGCGCCGGTCGATGCGTGCCTGGATCTTCTGCTGCAGAACGGCGGCGCATTCGAATGCCGCACCACATGGCACCCCGACTGGTTGCCGGAACCGCAACTTCTTGCGCTGGCGCAAAACCTCAGCCGGCGCGGCGTGAAACACTACGCACTACAAGCCTACCGAAGTGCCCCCGGAACCCCGGCCATCACGCTGCCCAGCGAGGGCACCCAGCGCGCATTGGCTGCCAGCTTTTCTTCTTTCTGTTGCCGGTGACACCATGCAAGACCCCCTCAATGTGGGCGATCTGCTCAAGCACAGCCCGCTGTTCCTGGACTTCGACGACGATGACATTGCCTTGCTCGCGCGCGACAGCCACGCAGTGCGCGTGTCGCGGCACGACTTCGCGTTTCGCCGTGGCGACCACGCCGATGGCTTCTATGTCGTGGTGGTCGGTGCGATCAAACTTGTATTGCCGGGGGCGCACGGCCAATGCAAGGTCATCGAGTTCTTCGGGCCCGGCGAGTGCTTTGGCGAGCCCTTCATGTTTCTGAACCGCCCCTACGCGGCAGATGCGCAAGCCATGGAAGACAGCCTGCTTGTCTGGATCGGTAAGCGCGCCGTCGACGATGCACTCCACGTGCATCCGCGCCTGGCGCGGCAGATGTTGACGGGGCTGTCCACCCGCCTGCACACGCTGATGTGCGACATCGAAACCGTGAACCTGCAAAGCGCCAATGAACGGCTGATCGGGTATTTGCTCTCGCTGCCGCGCAAGTTTGATCGCACGCGGTTTCCATGCAGCAAGAGTCTGGTCGCGTCCAAGCTCGGGCTGGCACCGGCCACGCTGTCCCGCACGCTGCGACAGTTGATTCGCGACGGGTTGATCCGCGTGGAAGGCCGCGAGGTCGTGATCCAAAACACCACGGCGTTGCAGCGTCAGCTCATGGCGGGATAGCAGTAGAAGCTCGACGCAGGTCAATCGCCTGCGGTGTCGGGCCGATGCTTGAGCGTGTTGACGGCATCATCCACCAGCGCGGCGGCAGCACTCAATTCATCGTCGCTGCAATCAGCGTGATAACGCTTCTTGGCGCCGCACTGGTTGAGCACGAGGTGAACGTCCGGTGCCACGCCCACCGTTGCCAGACAGGCCCTGACGCACGCCAGTGCACAACCGTCGAGCGCGAGAATAGGCCGTCCGCTGCGTGCTGTCTTGACGAGCGCGCGAACACCGCCGCCGACACCGCTGATACAAGACATCTCTGCCCTGCCTGCACGGTCCAAATCGACGGCCAGGCGGTTTGCCGCTTGCGCCACGCTCGAACAACCCGAGCAGGCATAGACGAGGGGCAACGCGCGTGATGACATGGCGCCCCTCTCCCTACCGCGATTGCCAGCGTGCAAGCCACGCCGGGCGTGCGGCCGCATCGAGCCAGTTCTTGACAATCAGCCCAAGCTCCGTGTCCCCCGCAATCTTGAGGCGGCGCTGGAAGAACAGCGTGTCCGCGTCGGCAGTGCCGCGAATGAGCGCAACGAAATCGCCCATGCCTGCACGCAACTCCAGCTCAGGTTCGGAGCTTGACGCAGAAAACATGTGGAACGCTCCACCGCGGCAGCAAAAACAGGCGCGCAAGCCCAGGTCCTCCACGGTGATGGCAAAGCGCCGCCCGTCCAACTCCGGGGGCGGCGTCAGCCAAGACAGGCGGCGGGCGAGATCGAGCCCCATCACAAAGGGGAACGATGTGAGCGGCACCGGTAGGCTGCGCGCCATGCGAACGAAGACTTCGGGTGGGCGCAGGCGCGTCATTGCGGCATCTCCAGCCACTCAATGCCGGACTGCCCATGCCAGTAGCCATTGCAGCGCCCAATGCCCTCCGGCGGCTGCACGTCCCGCACAGGCAGGCCCAGGCGCAGGCGCAGGGCATCCAGTGCTGCCACGGCGTCCAGCGTGCCGCGCGATTGCGGGCTGACACGCAACACCTTCACACCCAGCGCAGACAGCGCGGGCGCCTGATCGAGAATGTCGAGGCATTGCCCGGATTGCGTCTGGATACCGTTGATGGCGAGAAACTCCTGCCCTTCGCGCGTGCGCACCGCCAGGCCATCGGGATGCTCGATGCAGCGGAATCCGCAGTCGTCCTTGTTGAGGCGAAAGTGCCGCGCCGTAAAGCAGCGTGCGGAAAATGCCAGCGGCAAGCGTCCCCACACCATCGCTTCGATCGCCAATTCGGCTGGCTTCTCGCGCATCAGGCCGGCCAGTGTGGCCTGGCTCATCTCCAGCGGCATGACCGCACGCACCGCGCCCAGCCCAGCCAGCCACGCCAGGGTCGCGCCGTGATACGCGTTGCAATGCGGCCCGGCAACGAATGGCCGACCGTTCAGCAACCGCACGGCGCCAAGCTCGCCGGCTTCGACCATCCAGACGTCCTGCTGACACTGCTTGCGCAACGCCTGCGCCTCGGCACTGGTTTCGATGAGCGTGCGCGTCGACAGCACAACCGACTTGCCAGCCTCGCGCAGCATGGCGGCGATATCGAGCCAGTCGTCCGCGCGCAATTCGTGGCGGCGGCTGCAAACCGTCTCGCCCACATAGACGATGTCGACAGGGCTAGCGGCCACTTCTGCGTAAAAGTCGAACGTCTGTAGCCGCGGCCAGTAGTACAGCAGCGGACCAAGCGAAATTTCGTAAGACATGATGTGCCTTCTATTTCCAGGGCCGATCAAACGCACCTTGCGTGACGTGCGCGCCTTCTGCGTGGCGCACGAGTGCGGCCTGCCAATCGGGCTTGACCGAGAAGCGCGCCGGGTCCGCCTGTGCAGCATCCAATGCGGCGCGCAATGTGGCCACCACCTGCGCAACGTACGCCGGACTGCGCTGACGCCCCTCGATCTTGATCGCCGACACACCCATGGCGAGCAGCCTGGGCAACAGGCTGAGCGCATTGAGGCTCGTGGGTTCTTCGAGCACGTGGTCGACCTCACCGTCGACGAGGAAGCGCCCCTTGCACAGCGTCGGATACCCAGCCGGTTCGCCCGGTGCGTATTGGTCGATCATGATGTTGTTCAGGCGTGCATCCAGACTGCCGTCGCGCTCGACCCAGCGCACCGCGTGCGCCGGCGAACACACACCCTTGTTGTTGGGTGAATCCCCCGTGGCATACGACGACAGCAGGCAACGACCTTCAGCCATCACGCACAGGCTGCCAAAACCGAATACCTCGATCTGCACCGAAGTCTGCTGGATCACACGTTCGACTTCGGTCAAGGTCAGCACGCGCGGCAGGACGGCGCGGTGGATGCCGAACTGCTCACGCATGAGCTCGATGGCGTCGGCATGCGTTGCCGAACCCTGCACGGATAGATGCAGCCGAAGGTTGGGATAGCGCTCGCATGCATAGGCCATCAGCCCGGGGTCGGCCAGGATCACGGCATCGGCGCCCAGCATGTAGGCAGCATCGATTGCCATGTGCCACTCGATGGCACGGCCAGGCTGCGGAAACGTGTTGATGGCAAACAGCACCTGGCGCCCTTTCCGATGCGCAAATTCGACGCCGGCTCGGATGTCGCTCTCGGTAAAGTTCAGGCCGGCGAAGTTGCGCGCGTTGGTCGCATTCTTCAAGCCGAGGTAGACGGTATCGGCCCCGGCCTCCACGGCCGCCTTGAGCGCGGCCAGGCTGCCGGCGGGCGCCACGAGTTCAATGGGGGAAGCGTTCTGTGTCATGGCGGCCAGTCTGCGACTTGTCCGCCAATGTGGTTTTGCGTTCCGTCAAGCGGGCGCAAACGCTCGCGAGACACGGCGAAACGTCAGCAGCGCTCGGCACAGCATCGCACCCAGCCACACGTGCGCCAGCGCGAACAGCAGGCCCGCGACCATCGCCATCCGCTCAGGATGCAGCGGCACCAGCAACAACGCCAGCAACACGAACAGCAGCAGGCGAGCATGCCAATGCTGTTGCCGCTCACCGATCAACGTTTGCATGGCCGGCAGCCGCACATGCCGCGGCACCCGCCTGCGCAGGTGCATCCAGATCATGAACGGGATGATCTTGCCAAGCATCGCGTTGACTGGCAGCACGCCACCGCCCACGACGGCCAGCGCGCCGATCTCCCATGCGATGGGCCAGTCTGACGGCAGCCAGGATGCGGTCAGCCCCAACATGGCAACCACGAGCCAGGCGACGGCAGCGGCCAGCCACAACCGCCAGCCCGGATCGTGCCGACGACGCGCGCTGCACACTGCACGCACGCCCACCAGCGCCAGCGCTGCCAGGGCGAGCCATCCCCATGTCTGCCAGAACACCGCATCGCCCACACCGCTGCATAGACTGCCAACGACCAGTGGCGCCCACAGCCACCACGGCATCAGCCGATGCCAAGGCTCAGGTAGACGCCGCGTCTGCCAGAACATCGGCAACACCGTCGACGCCACGCCCGCGACCAACGTTGCCAGCCAGCCGCCGAGGCCCCAACCGACATGCAGGTTCAACAGCACGGGCGATGGCGCAAACCATCCGCTAGCCAATGCCGTGCCAAGCGTTGCGCCGCTCGCCAGCGTGACCAACAAGGGCCAGCCGATGCGGCGCAGTGTCCGCACCGTCGCATGCGTTGCGCGTGTCTGCCCCACGCGCATGCCAGCAAGGATGATCAACGCAGCAGGGACCGCCAACAGCGGCGCACCCAACCAAGCAGCCAGCACGAACGCGCGATGGTCCGCGCCCAGGAAACCCGTTGCAAGCGCAGATGCCGTTGCCACGCATGAGAGCGCAACCCAAGGCGACACCCATTCCGCGCCGCGCGCAGGCACACCGGCCACCACGGGAAGCAATTGAAATAGCGCACCAAGCATCGCCGGCAATAACATGCCCACGACCAAGGCGTGAACCAGCGCGAGCGATAGCGGAGCAAATCGGTCGGGCAAACCCGCAGACGGGCCCAGCGCCAGCAGGAGACCATCAGCCGCGCCCACCCACGGCACTGGCAGCAGGCAGCCGAACACCACGCCGGCGGGCGGCATGCGTTCGTAGAACAGCGTGGGGGCGGTTGGCATCGGGGCGGCTGAAGATCTGTCCAACCGACCAGGTTAGCGCAGACGCGGCTGCATGCGCTTGATATGTATTAAGCGTCAGCGCGGTGTGAATCCAATGGAGCGCCGCTCGCGCAGTTCCGGCTTGATGGAATGCTCCTGCCGCAATTGTGCAAGGAAAGCTTCGGGTTCAAGCGTCTCGCCCAGCAGCACAGACTGCTGCTTGACCACCGCAAAGTCGCCCGGCGTGAGCATGTCGAGAGACGCCAACATCTCGCGCCACACAGGCTTGAGTGCCTCCGCCTTGCCCCCCAGCGCCTCGGCAATGAACATCTGCTCGCGCTGCGCACGCACCAGCGGCTTGAAGCGGATCTTGAATGCAAACCGCCGCAGCGCCGCCTCATCAATCCGATCAAACAAATTGGTCGTGCAGATGAAGATGCCGTCAAAGCGCTCCATGCCCTGCAGCATCTCGTTGACTTCCGACACCTCGTAATTGCGCACAGCGCCCTGGCGGCTCTGCATGAAGCTGTCCGCCTCGTCGAGCAGCAGCAGTGCGCGTTCCTCTTCGGCGCGCGAGAACATCGCCGCGATCTGCTGCTCGGTTTCGCCGACGTACTTGCTCATCAAGTCGGACGCGCGGCGAATCAGCAACGGCATGTCGAGCTGCGCCGCGATATGCTCGGCCAGCACCGTCTTGCCCGTACCCGGCGGCCCATAGAAACACAATGTGCCGCGTCGCCGCGCGCGCAGCGCCTCGATGATGCGCTCGACGGAAAACCGTGTCTCAAGGTTCAGATAGTCCAGCTTGTATTCGGTCACGACGCGGTGCGCTTGCACCTCCGGCCGCAAACCCATCGCCTGGTCTGCGTGGTCGAGCTGACGCTCGATCAGGGATTCGGCAGGCTCTTCCATTGCCGGCTGCGTCAGGCGCGCAAAGCGTGCGGCAGAATCGATCTGCGCGGGCGTGAGGGTCTTGCGCGCCGCCAGCTTGGCCATGAATGCGTCCGACACCTCCAGCCCTTCCAGATGCTTGCGGATGATGCTTTCGCGCACCGTCGGCGGCGGCACCTTCAGCTCGAGGTGGAACTGGAATCGGCGCAGATACGCCGGGTCGATCTGGCGGATGGAATTCGACACCCAGATCACCGGCACCGGGTTCTGCTCCAGCGTCTGGTTCACCCACGCCTTGCCGTTGACGGAGCCACGCGGCTCTTCGTGGCCAAAGAGGCTCATCAGCTCGCGCGTCGGGCCGGGGAAGACGTCTTCCACCTCGTCGAACAGCAGCACCGCGCCGGGCCGCCCGCGCAGGAACGCCTGCGACACCTGCAGCGAGCGATAGCGGTCTTTGCCCGTGAGGCTGTTGCCGTCCTTGTCGAGGCAATCCACCTCGTACAGTTCGCAGCCAGCGTCGCGCGCCAGCACGCGGGCCAGTTCCGTCTTGCCAGTGCCAGGCGCGCCATACAGCAGGATGTTCACGCCGGCCGCGCGCTGCTGCGAGGCGTTCTCCAACAGCGCCGTAAGGTAGCGCGCATCGGTTTCCACATGCGGATAGTCGGACTGCGACAGCGTGGTCGACGGCGCGGGGCGCGTGAAGACGGCCATCATGTCGGCCTCGCAGGCGTAGTCGCCCAGCAGCACGTGCAGGAGGCGGTCGGAGATACGCATCAGATCGCCCAGGTCGGTGACGCTGTTTTCGGGCAGCGGCGGCTCGATCAGCCCCAGCGTCTCCAGCCGCGAACCTGGCCGCAATGACGCAGCAACTTCGGCCGTGCTGGCCCCCGCCAGGCTCGCGAGCAACTGGAACGCTTCCTGGCTGTGCGCGACCTTGCAGTCGACCATCACCGCGCGCAGGTCGCGCTTGTACTTCACCAGGGACGCAAACAGCAGCAGCGCGCGTTCGTGTGGTGGCAGGCCCAGCACACGGGCCAGCATGTCGATGTTGCTGACCAGCAGGACGCGCTCGCTGGCGAGCCGCTCGCCCAGCGCATCGCACGACGCGCCGAACACCGTGAACATGTCCTTGGCGTGATGCTTGACGTACTCGTCCAGGTAATAGAACAGCGAGCTTTCATCGAAGGCGCTGCTCCACTGGCCGTGGCGGTCCATGAAGGTGGGCAGGTCGAGCTTGCCGACAGCGCGCCAGCCCGGCATGTCGGCGCAGCGCGCAGACAAAAAGCGCTGCAGGCGCTGGATGACCGTGACGGGCCAGATCAGCTCCGGCGCGCAAACGGTGAGGATGTCGTTGATATTGGTGCGCAGGTTGAAGCGCAGTCCCATCGTGCAGACCGTGCGCAACGCAAACTGTGCGCACATGGAATCGAGCGAGGACAACAGCAGCGCCTGCGGCTGCCTGCCGCCCGTGGGGACGAACGTGCCATCGTCTTCAGCGTCGTCCATGTTGAGGTTGGCTTCATCCATGGTCGCCCCCTTCTTCCCCGTTTCACGGTTGGCCGGCCGGTCACCGTGTTTGAATGCCTTTCATCCTAGCGCGTTTGCACACACAGCGTACCCCGGGAGGACCCGTGTCTTTGCAAGTTGCGAGCCAACCGCTCCCGGAATCGCCAACCGCCCGCACAGGTAGTTTCATGCCATCAGTCGTCTGGACGTGATTCCTACCCCACGAAAGACAGGGGATTTTCACGCAAATAGGAATCATTATCGTTTATACTTCGCCTATCGACACAGTTGGCTGAACACAAACCTTGCTCGGTTGTCGCAACACTGTTGCAGTTGCAGGCCTACAATACCTGTCACGCTGGCGACGACCCCGCCGGCTTCAACGCTAGGCGCCATGGAATTGCTCCTGAGTCTGCTCATCAGCATTGGGATTTCACTGATCGTCTTCGGCAAGCGCTGACGCTGCGCCGCTTTCGTTGGTCATCCCACCACCATCGCATCGCATTCCTTTTTCTGCTTTCGATTCCCGGTCGTTGATGATTCACCCTCGTACTCTCAAGATTCTCGTCGTCGTGCTGTTGATGCACGCGGGCGTGCTGATGCTGATTCAGCTTGGCCTGATCGCACCGCGCCCGACTGTCGAAGAACCGCTGGAAATCCAGGCGCACATCATTCCGGCCGCGCCTGAGCCGATCAAGCAGCCGGAGCCGCCCAAGCAGCAGCCGGTCAAGCAAGAGGCGCCCAAGCCTGTCAACATCGTCAGGCCGGTCGCGCAACCCAAGCCCATGCCGATGCCGATGCCGACGCCCATGCTCCCGCCATCGGACAACGCCCCCGTGGTGCCCGCCGCACCGCCCGCACCGCCGGCACCGGCCCCTGAACAAGCGCCCGCGCCGGCCCCCGTTTCGTCCGGTCCGATCAGCGTCGGCATCAACGACATCCAGTGCAGCGAGCCGCCGCTCGTCTATCCCAGCATGTCGCAGAAAATGGGCGAGGAAGGCCGCGCCATGGTCAAGATTTCCATCGGCACGGCCGGTGAGGTCACCAATGTTGCGGTCACGTCGTCGTCCGGCTCGCCTCGCCTGGACCGCGCTGCCGCCGATGCCGCGCGCGCCATCAAGTGCAGCCCGTACAAGCAGAACGGCCGCGCCGTGCCCGTGGTGGCCAGCAAGCCGTTCGTCTTCAAGCTCGACAACTAATTCGATTCCGCTTTTCGCTTAGCCTCTCGCTCAATTCAGGATATTCATCATGCAGGAACTCGGTCTTTCCCACCTCTGGACACAAGGCGACGTCGTCACCCGCGCGACGGCGATTCTGCTGCTCATCATGTCGCTCGCCTCGTGGATCGTCATCTTCACCAAGGCGTGGGACATCGTGCGTCTGAAGTCGATGGCACAAGGCGCTGAAAAGCGTTTCTGGCACTCGGATGATTTCGATCACGCCATACAGACGCTCGGCTCGCCCAAGGACAACCCTTTCCACACGCTCGCACAAACGGGCCGGGAAGCGGCGCAGCATCACCGCGCCAGCCAACCGCAGCTGCATGATGTGATGGACATTTCCGACTGGATCACCCGCTCGCTCAAGAGCGCCATCGATGAGGCCGTGGGGCAAATGCAATCGGGCTTGGCCGTGCTGGCATCGGTCGGCTCGACCGCACCGTTCGTCGGTCTGTTCGGCACGGTGTGGGGCATCTATCACGCCCTGCTCGGTATCGGCGCAGTGGGCGTGCCGACCATCGACAAGGTGGCCGGCCCCGTGGGCGAATCGCTCATCATGACGGCCTTCGGCCTGGCTGTGGCCATTCCGGCGGTGCTCGGCTACAACGCCCTCACGCGGGGCAACAAGGCCATCATCGCCAAGCTGAACCGCTTTGCGCACGACCTGCACGCCTACTTCGTGACCGGTGCGCGCCTGCGCCCGGGCGCCTCGCGTGATGACGCCGGCGTGCGCCTGACTGCTGTCAAGCAGCAGTAAGGAGAGACCATGTCCTTCGGATCTTTCGACAACGATGACGAGGTGATGAGCGAGATCAACATGACGCCGCTGGTCGACGTCATGCTGGTGCTGCTGATCATCTTCATCATCACCATTCCGGTGATCAACCACGCGGTGAAGATCGACCTGCCGCGCGCGTCCAACAAACCCGACGACGCCAAGCCACAAAGCGTGAACGTCGAGATCAACGCAGAAGGCCAGGTGTTCTGGAACAACCAGCCGGTCGACGAGGCCACGCTGCAAGCCGACATCGCGCAGGCCGCGCAACAGCAGCCGCAACCTGAGATGCACTTGCGCGCAGACCGCAACGTGCGCTACGAGCGCGTGGCGCAGGTCATGGCGTCCATCCAGCGCGGCGGCCTCTCGCGCATCGGCTTTGTAACAGAGCCGCAGCACTAAGGCGGCATCACCACGCTGCCCGACCGCCGTTCTCGCAGAACGTCCGGCGTCGCGGCACGGCTGACTCACAGCACGTCTACACGACCGGGCCTCGCGCCCGGTTTTGTTTTTTCAGGCATGGATCAGCACATCGTCAGTCAGCGCTTGTAATGATAACGATTCTCATTTAATATATTTGGCATTCGCTGGAAACCCTTTGCCAGCCTACGTCTCAGCCCATGTTTCCGCCCGCCAGGACATCGCCATGAACGCTTCCGAACACCAAGACGCAGGACGTACCGTGAGCCGCCGTCGCCATGTCATCGTGGCCCGCAAGCGCCCCGCTGATCTGAATGCCGCGTCCGCAACGTCTACCGCATCGACTGCATCCGAAGCTGTTCGCGACATTCCCACCGCCATCGGCGACACGCGGATGATGACTTCCGAACAACTCTTTGCCGGCCAGAACGCGGTGGCGATCCGTCACAACGGCGCGGTCTACACGCTCCGCGTGACGCGCTTCGGCAAGTTGATCCTGACCAAGTAACACCGCAGCACGCACGGCTTTGTGGGGACGTCTCTCTCAGGAGACATTCGGCCGTAGCCAGTCCTCGTCATTTCGCATTGCCGGACGAACGCCAGCCACGCCTTTCTTTGCCAGCATCGTGCACGCCCAAAGAAAAGGGCGCGACTGCTGCCGCGCCCTTCCCTTTGTTGGTTAGTCTTGCGTGACTGCAGATCAGCAAATCACGTGCAGCGCGGCAATGCCCGCCTTGGCGATCACGACATCCTCGGTCGACTTCACGCCTGACACGCCCACTGCACCGGCACACGCGCCTTCCACCATCACCGGCACACCACCCTCGAGCATGCCCTGCAGATGCGGCGCCGACAGGAACGAGATGCGACCATTGTTGATGATGTCTTCGTAGATTTTCGACTCGCGACGACCGAGCGCTGCCGTACGCGCCTTTTCCGGGGCGATGTACGCCGAGATGGTGGCGCAGCCGTCCATGCGGCGCAGGCCCATCAGATGCCCGCCGTCGTCCACCACGGCAATCGTCACGTTCCATTGGTGCGCGCGCGCTTCTTTCTCGGCAGCGTCAAGGATCTTGGTGACATCGTCCTGGCACAGGCACGGTTTCGTTTTCATGGCGTTCTCCTTGGTGGTTGTAGTGCAAAGGCGCAAAGTCTGCGTAAAGCCCGTATCAGGCAAAAGTATGCCATCGGTAACGATCGCTCCCACCGCATGATCCTGCACTAAAGACGCAAAAGAGCCGATACATTCCTGCTTTTCAGTATCGTTGAGTATCGTTCCGCCTGCGTGGTACGCCTGCGTTTGCTGCGCCCCAGCGCAGCCAACCTTAACCCGCGGCGTGCGCCAGAAAGATGCGCAAAGAAAAAGCCCGGGTATCGCCCGGGCTTGATGTTGCGATGCGGCAGCGATTCTGCCGCCGACCCTTTACGGTTGACGGTCCGAGCAGGCGCCGTCCGTATATGGATCGGCACGCCCCATCTTGGCGCCGTCGGTATAGGGGTCTGTGCGGCTTACCTTGGCACCGTCGGTATAGGGATCGGCGCGGCTCACCTTGTGGGCGGGCTGATACGGATCGATCGAGCCGGCGTGCGCGACCGCCGCGCTTAGCGCCAGCGTCAAGCCGCTTGCGGCTGCAACCAGGGTGCGCGTTGGAAAGCGTTGCGTGGTGATTTGCATGAGGGCTCCTTCGGTCATGACACTGCGAATATGACGTGCACCGCTGCGGCACACGTGTCCACGTTGTTCACGCGGACGTCATAGCGACCAGGCAAGCGAGCCACCAGTTCTGCACCGCGGTGCTTTGTCACGGGGCTGGTTGCACGCGTACCCGTCATCCAGACAGACGCAGATGCCGTGCCACGGCGTAGACGTACCGCCAAAGAAAAAAGCTCCCGAAGGAGCCTTTCTCTTGGCAGGCATGCCGCTTACCGCCAGTGGCCCCAGTGACGGCCGTCATACCAGCGATAGCGCGGTCCCCAACGGTACCAGCCAGCGCCAACCACAACCGGTGCCGGGCCATAAGCGGGCGGACCGTAATACACGGGCGCCGGGGCGTAGTACACCGGAGGTGGCGGCGGCGCGTAATAAACCGGCGGCGGTGGGTAATACACCGGCGCGGGTGCCACATACACCGGAGCCACGGGCACCCCAAACCCGATGCCGACGCTCACGTGCGCCGACGCCATCTGCGGCACGGCCAGCACTGCCAGTGCGGCTGCACTTGCAATCCACAGCACATTGCGTCGAATCATGTTCATCACCTGCAGCGAGAGCGCCGGACAAATCCGTAGCCGGCGCTGAATACGGTATTTGTATTGTATTCAGGGCCGCTGACACAGGTGATACGGCGCTGGCGAATTAGTAACAGAACGTAACGCCACACCGCACACGACGCTCCCCCGTCAGTTCAGCGCGGGGCTGCAGTCGAACTCACCGGAGGCGATCATCGCTTCGGCATACGCTCGCGCGGCTTCCAGGGCGCTGGCGGCGCTCCGATACGTGTTCGCCGATTCGCGCACGGTTGTACGGGCTAACAGGGTCTCACCGTTGCTGACGCGAAGGATGCTCACTTCGGCGCGCCACACTTGCGGCGAGAGTTCATAGGCAGATACCTCGATTTTGCAGTCGTCTCGGAAAGTCATGTGTCCTCCGGGTTGTATGGGGGTAAGCGAAGCTGCGCGTTAATGCACGAACAGCCAGATCACCAGCAACACAAGCGCGGGAACACCCAAGAGCCACGCAACGAGATAGGACATGACGACCTCCTACATGGTTGATAGGCATGTAGGAAGTGTAGAGAGACGCGCACGGGCGGAATGTCGATCTCCGCCCGTACCGTTTTGTAGGACTGTACCGAAATGACTGTCGGCACACGCCGACGCATCTCACCCGGACAGAGGAGCTTCAGCGTGTCGTGGTGTCCAGGGCGCCCACGTCACTTGGCATGAGGATTCGGCTCGCGCCGGCCTCTTCAGCCGCCTCGGCCGCTGCCACTTCCAGGCCGACAGATGCTTTGAAGAAATTCACCGCCGCCTCGGCTCCAGGAGGCGCGGCGTCCACAAAATTTTCCGCAACGAAACCCCATTGGCGGCGGACTTCGTCACCATGGCGCTGCAACGCACGAGCGATTCCGTTTTGCGTCTCCACACCAATTTCAACAAAGTTGCGCGTGTAGCCTGAGACGCGTTCCCCAGCGGGTTGCAGATAGCGCGCTTGAGCGTTCCACCATTCGCCCGCGTCTTGCGCGCCAACGGCTTCGTGCAGGCAGTGCTCCGTCTCGCCGAGCCCCGCCTTGATGGCCTGCAGATTGAGCCCGATCAGGCGATTGACACCGCTCACCGCTTCGTCAGTGACAGCCATCCAGATTTCGAGTTGTGATCGCTGCAGAACGCCGAGTTGCTCCAAAGTCATCATGTCGGTTGCTCCCTGGTGAGGTCGATGATTACGGCCACAATGTGCCGAGCGTTTCAGTGTAGTTGCGTGCGGAACCGATTTCCGTGACATCACCCGTTTGTCCTACAGGCATATCGGACGCACTCGCCTGCGCCGGCGGCCATGTGCACGGTAGAGTCGAGCGCATCTTTCACCAGACCATGGAGTCACGATGAAACGTCTCGCTGCTGCCCTGATCGCCACCGCTTCCATTGCTGCCGCGCCGCAGGCTTTCTCGCAAGTCGCGGGCCACGCTGCACTCGGTGTATCCGTGACCGAACTGGACGCGGTCATCAAGGGCGTGAGTGTGAAGAAACAAGTGCTGGGCAAGACCATCTATAACGAAGCCAACGAGAAGGTCGGCAGTGTGCAGGACCTGATCGTGACGCCGGAGAACGCCGTCTCGTTTGCGATCGTCGGAGCGGGCGGCTTTGTTGGCGTGGG
Source organism: Ralstonia pickettii (assembly GCF_016466415.2). Lineage (NCBI taxonomy): Bacteria > Pseudomonadati > Pseudomonadota > Betaproteobacteria > Burkholderiales > Burkholderiaceae > Ralstonia > Ralstonia pickettii. Next base: position 1,905,272 of record NZ_CP066771.1, read on the forward strand.
GCGCCACGACGTCGCCATCCCTGTGAACCAGTTCAAATACGACCAGGGCAAGATCGTGCTGCCTGGCGCCACCAAGGATGCCATCAAGGCGCTGCCGGAGTTCAAATACGAGCGCCAGCAGAAGCCCGCCAAGGCCTGATGATCGGCGGGAACTTTGCTGCCGGAAGCGGCGCCGGAACTGTGGGAATTGGCTGACACGCCTTTCAGGCAACGTCACCTGCACATAACGGCGCGCAAGACCTTCAATAGAGGGACACAAACGACAAAAGGAGTTGGTTATGCGTGCCTTCGTATCCTTGATTCTGGCGGCCGCACTGGCATCCGTCAGCGGATGCGCGGACATGACGCCAAAGCAGCGCAATACCGCGTTGGGCGCAGCCGCAGGTGGTGTCGCCGGGGCGGCCATCTGGGGTGGTCCGGGCGCTACGCTGGGCGGGGCCGCACTGGGTGGTGTGGTCGGTAACGCAGTGACGAAATAAATCCCGCGCGCCGCATGTGCGCTGCAGGCACGGGTCAGGCGATGACGCCTGGCCCTTTTTGTTGGCTGAGAGCGGCGCCATGCCATCGCACATTCCCCTCATACGCCTATGCGAATGCCGGCGCATAATCGGCGTTTTGCAACGGAGGCAATGTGCGATACGAGCAAGAGGGTTTTGGCGTGAGCAGCACACCGATCCTGAGCGTCGAAGGCCTGCGCAAACGTTACGGTGACCAGACTGTCGTCGACAACCTCAGTTTCCACGTTCGGCGCGGCCAGTGCTTCGGCCTGCTGGGCCCCAACGGCGCCGGCAAGACCACCACGCTGCGCATGCTGCTCGGCATGACGATGCCCGATGCGGGCAGCCTGCGACTGTGCGACGAGCCCGTCCCCGAAGCCGCGCACCGTGCACGCATGCGCGTGGGCGTGGTGCCGCAGTTCGACAATCTGGACCCCGATTTCTCCGTCTCGGAAAACCTGCGCATCTTCGGGCGCTACTTTGGCCTGTCGGCAGCGACCATTCGCGAGCGCATTCCCACCCTGCTGGAATTTGCGCGGCTCGAACAGAAAGCCGATGCACCCGTGCGCGCGCTCTCAGGCGGAATGAAGCGGCGGCTGACAGTCGCGCGCGCGCTGATCAACGATCCCGACATCCTCGTCATGGACGAGCCCACCACAGGCCTCGACCCGCAAGCGCGGCACCTGATCTGGGAGCGCCTGCGCTCGTTGCTCGCCGCCGGCAAAACCATCTTGCTGACCACGCATTTCATGGAAGAAGCCGAGCGCCTGTGCGATGAACTCTGCGTGATCGACAACGGTCGCAAGATCGCTCAAGGCAAGCCGCAGGAACTCATCGCACGCGAAATTGGCTGCGACGTGGTTGAAGTCTACGGCGACGATCTCAACGCCCTTCGCACGCTGCTCACACCGCTGGCCGACCGCGTGGAAATCAGTGGGGAGACGCTCTTCTGCTACGCACGCGATCCGCAGCCGCTGGTAGCCGCACTGCGCACGCAGGCAGAAACCCACACCATGCCCGGCCTGCGCTATCTGCATCGCCCGGCCAATCTCGAAGATGTGTTCCTGCGCCTGACCGGCCGCGAAATGCGTGACTGAGAGAACCGCACATGCCCACTGAAACCGCACTCACTCCCACGCAAAAACAGGCCTTTCCGCAGCCGCTGCTGCCGCTCAACTTCCGCAACTGGCAGTACGTCTGGCTGCGCAACTTCATGGTGTGGCGCAAGCTGGCCATTCCGTCGATGGCCGGCAACCTGGCCGACCCGATGATCTACCTGTTCGGGCTGGGGCTCGGCCTGGGCCTGCTGGTCGGGCGCGTTGACGGCGTGTCGTATATCGCATTCCTGGCGGCCGGCACCGTGGCGTCCAGCACGATGATGTCAGCCAGCTTCGAGGCGATGTATTCCGCGTTTTCGCGCATGCATGTGCAACGTACGTGGGAGGCGATTCTGTACGCGCCTCTGAGCCTGGGCGACGTGGTCCTCGGCGAGCTGTTCTGGGCGGCCAGCAAGTCGGTGCTCTCCGGCCTGGCCATCATGCTCGTCGCGGGCGCGCTCGGCTATGCATCGATGCCGCAGGCGCTGCTTGCCCTGCCCGTCATCGTGCTGACCGGCTTCACCTTTGCCTGCCTGGCGATGAACATGACGGCGCTTGCGCCCAACTACGACTTCTTCATGTTCTACCAGACGCTGGTGATCACGCCGATGATGCTGCTCTCGGGCGTGTTCTTCCCGCTGTCGCAATTGCCAGCGCCTGTGCGCGCGGCGACGAGCGTACTGCCACTGCCTCACGCGGTGGACCTGATCCGCCCGCTGATGCTGGGCCGCACGCCCGACAACATCCCGCTACACCTTGGCGTGCTGCTCCTGTACGCCGTCGGCGCCCTGCTGCTGTGTCTCTGGCTGCTGCGTCGTCGCATGCTCAAGTAAGGCGCGATAGCAACGCTGTCAAGTCCTGCCATAGGTTGACACAGTGCTCAGTCAGCGAGCGCCCGATGCACCGCATCGGGCGTTTTGTATTTCAAGGCCAGATGAGGCCGTTCGTGGTTGTAGATATGCACGGCCTGCGCCACCATGCGTGCGGCCTGCTCTAGGTCGGCGGGGCGCTTGAGCAGCAACTCCCCTTTGAGGATGCCGTTGACCCGTTCGGCCAGGGCATTCTGGTAGCAGTCGTAGCCGTCGGTCATGGAGCACGTGATGCCGTGCCGCTGATGGATGCGCTGGTACTCGGCTGAACAGTATTGGATGCCCCGATCCGAGTGATGAACCAGAGGCTGTCGCGTATGGCGCGTCTTCAGCGCCATCTTCAACGCCTGGGCGACCGACTCGGCATGCAGGCTGTCATGCACGCGGTAGCCCACGATCTTGCGCGAGTAGGCGTCAGTCACCAGACTCAGGTACGCACAGCGCTGGGCGGTCGGCAGATAGGTAATGTCGGCCACCCAGACCTGCTCCGGCCCGGTGGGGATGACCTGGTTCGGGCCGTCCTTGAGCAGATTGGGATGGCGCCGGAAGCGATGATGACTGTGTGTGGTCTTGTGATACGCCCGCTGCGGCACGACCAGCAGCCGGGCTGCACGCAGGATATCGAACAGGCGATCCCGGCCAACCTGGATGCCTGCCTCGGCCAGGGGCGTGCGCAGCACGTGCTGGAGCTTGCGCGTACCCAAGCGCGGCTGGCGCAGCCGTAAGTGGTTGACCAACGCACAGACCTTGGCCTCACGCGCGCTTTGCCGTGTCTCGCTTTGCTGGCGTTTGTAGTACGCCTGGCGGCTGATGCCAATGTAGCGGCAGGCCCTGCCCACACTCAGCCCTTGGACGAGCTTTTGCGTGAGGACCTGCCCGAAGGCTTTTTTACGACGCGCGCCCCATGCTCTTTCTGGATCACGTCGATCACCGCCTCGAACAGGCGTGCCTTCTCTTGGGCCTCCCGCAACTGCACTTCCAATTCCTTGATGCGCTGCTCTGGCGTGAGCGACTTGCGCTGGCTGCTTTGATTTTCCATCGTGGTTTTGGCCTCCGCTGAGGCGCTCCAGTCCTGTCGTCCGTGCTTGCGCAACCATACCAGCACCGTCGAACGACCCTGAATGCCATAGCGTCGCTGCGCCCCTTTGTAGGTCAGCTCGCCTTTTTCCACCTGCTCAACCTGACCCTACACCAAGAAACAGTACCGCTGAGAAGTAGAGAATCCGGCATGATTTTCACGATTTGAAATGGAAGACATGCCATGAAGACGAGCAAGTTCACTGAGGCGCAGATAGCGTTCGCGCTCAAGCAAGCGGAACTGGGTACGAAGGTCGAGGAGGTGTGCCGCAAGCTGGGCATCAGCGAAGCGACGTTCTACAACTGGAAGAAGAGGTACGGGGGCGTCGGCCCTTCGGAGCTGCGCCGGATGCGGCAGCTCGAGGAGGAGAATGCGAAGCTCAAGCGGCTGGTGGCGGACCTGAGCCTGGATAAGGCCATGCTGCAGGACGTGCTCTCAAAAAAGCTCTGAAGCCTTCCCGCAAGCGCACGCTGATTGACGAGTTGCGTGACCGCTATCGTGTGAGCCTGACTAAGGCTTGCGCGTTGTTCCACATGTCACGCTCGCTGTATGGGTATCGGTCGGTTGCTCGGGACTCGTCGGCATTGCTTGCACGCATCAAAGAGATAGCGGCCACACGCGTGCACTACGGCTATCGCCGGGTGCACGTGATGCTGCAGCGGGAAGGCTGGAAAGACAATCACAAACGTGTTTATCGCTTGTACCGGGCCGAAGGTCTGTCGCTGCGGCATAAGCGTCCCAAGCGCAACAAGTCGGCGCGGCTACGCCAGCCCAAGAGCATCGTCACGGCTATCAACGAAATCTGGAGCATGGACTTTGTATCCGATGCCTTGTTTGATGGTCGGCGCCTGCGCGCGTTGACCGTGGTGGACAACTACACCAGAGAAAGCTTGGCCATCGAAGTCGGCCAAAGCCTGAAGGGGGAAGACGTTGTGCGAGTGCTTGACGCAGTGGTTGCCGAGCGCGGCGCGCCTCAGACCATCAAGGTGGACAACGGCAGCGAATTCATCTCGAAGGCGATGGACCGGTGGGCATACGAGCACGGCGTGGAACTCGACTTCAGCCGGCCAGGCACGCCGACCGACAATGCCAAGGTGGAAAGCTTCAACGGGCGGTTCCGGCAGGAATGCCTGAACGAGCATTGGTTCTTGTCCTTGGACGATGCTCGGAGCAAAATCGCCGACTGGCGGAGGTACTACAACGAGAGCCGTCCCCACTCCGCACTGCAGTGGGCGACACCCGCCGAATTCGCCCGTCAGGCAAGGAAAAACACCTCGGCGGACGAATCAACGACGCCGGAAATCTCCACTTCTGGACGGTACTAATTCCGGTGTAGGGTCAAACCACTGCCAACTTAAAAGCCAGCGTGTAGTCCCTCTGCGTTCGCTTCTTCTGCCCTTCCATCTTGACGCTCACTCCCTGTCGGGGAAAAAGTGTCAACCTTATTCAGGACGGGTCACGCCCAACAAAAAAGCCCGTCACGATGACGGGCTTTTCTTTTGCTGCGTGCGAGATCACTCGTTCACGGCGGAGCGCTGCAGATGCAGTTGCGTGCGCGGATCATCGTTCTGCGCGTTTTCACGATCGGCTTTGGCGGAATTGTTGCGCGCGGCCTCCAGGCGATCCAGGTACGCCTCGTCAATGTCGCCCGTCACGTACTTGCCGTCAAAGCATGACGCATCGAAATCCTTCAGTGCCGGATTGACGTCGCGCACGGCACGCTTCATGTCTTCCACGTCCTGGTACACGAGCTGGTCGGCGCCGATGATCTTGGCAATCTCTTCGTGCGTGCGACCATAGGCCACCAGTTCGCCGCGCGTCGGCATGTCGATACCGTACACGTTGGGGAACTTCACCGGCGGCGCGGCCGATGCGAAGATCACCTTCTTGGCACCGGCATCGCGCGCCATCTGCACGATCTCCGACGACGTCGTGCCGCGCACGATGGAGTCATCGACGATCAGCACGTTCTTGTCCTTGAACTCGATGGCCATGGCGTTGAGCTTCTGGCGCACGGATTTCTTGCGTACCGCCTGACCCGGCATGATGAAGGTGCGGCCCACGTAGCGATTCTTGAAGAAACCTTCGCGGTACGGCACGCCCAGGTGGTTGGCCACCTGCATGGCAGCCGGGCGGGACGAATCCGGAATCGGCATCACCACGTCGATCCTGTCGGTCACTTCACGCTTGATCTTCTCGGCCAGGTAGTCGCCCATGCGCAGTCGCGCGTCGTACACCGACACACCATCCATGCGGGAGTCCGGACGGGCGAGGTACACGTACTCGAAAATGCAGGGCGAAAGTACCGGGTTGGCAGCGCATTGCTTGGTGTGCAGGTTGCCTTCAAGGTCGATGAAGATGGCTTCGCCGGGCGCCACATCGCGCTCGAACTTGAAGCCGATGCCTTCCAGCGCCACCGATTCCGAGGCAACCATGTATTCGATGCCGCCATCCGGCGTTTCCTGGCTGCCCAGCGCGAGCGGGCGGATGCCGAACGGATCACGCACGGCCAGCACGCCGTAGCCCGAGATCTCGGCAGCAATAGCGTATGAACCGCGCACGCGGCGGTGCAGGCCTTCCACCGCCGTGAAGATCGAATCGCGATTCAGCGGAATATCGTTGCTGGCACGTTGCAGCTCGTCGGCCAGCACGTTCAGCAGCACTTCGGAGTCGGACTGCGTGTTGATGTGACGGCGATCGCGTCGGAACATCTCTTCGCGAAGCTGATCGGAGTTCGTCAGGTTGCCGTTGTGTGCCAGCACGATGCCAAAGGGCGCATTGACATAGAACGGTTGAGCCTCTTCCTCACTGGAAGAACCCGCGGTCGGATAACGCACTTGGCCGATGCCGCTCGTACCCGGCAGGCCGCGCATATTGCGCGTGCGGAACACGTCACGCACCATGCCGTTGGCCTTGTGCATGTGGAACGTGCTGCCTGATGCGGTGGCGATGCCCGCCGCGTCCTGCCCCCGGTGTTGCAGAAGCAACAGGCTGTCATAGATCAGCTGATTGACGGGCGTGGCGGAGACCACCCCAACGATACCGCACATGTCGAACTCCAGCGAGAACGTATTTGGTGGCGCCCACACCCGTTGCGGGCGCCGAGGAAGCTTCCCGAATTGCCTAGCTTGTGGCCAGACGCTCCAGATCAATAGTGAACATACTTTGCGACATCCGGTGGCAACAACGGCTTGGCAGCTTGTGCTGCCTGCTCCGCATAGGGCCGCGTGATCGCATCGCGCCAGAACGGTTGCTCCGGCAGGCTGGTAAAGCCGGCCACGGTCATCAACACGAGGATGATCACGCCTCCGCGCGCCAACCCGAACACCATACCCAGACCGCGATCCGCTGGCTTGAGCCCCGCGCTCGCCAGCGCCGCCGAAAGCAGTGCCCCCACCAGCGAAGTCGCAATCACCGTCACGATAAACAGTAGGACGAAACCGAGAATGGTGCGTGCGACCGGGCCGCCAGGCAGCGTTTCCGGCATCCAGCCCGCCGCCACACCGGAAAACGTGTACGCCACCCATGCGGCAAACAGCCACCCGAGCAGCGCCAGCACCTCACGGATCAGCCCGCGAAACAACCCAATCAGCGCCGACGTGACGATGATGAACAGCACGCCGTAGTCAAAAAAAGTCGGTTGCATCGGACAGCGGCTTGGATGGACTGTGGCGGAATGCAGCGTGAACCGTCAGCAAATCCGACGAGCGCGCTGGGTACACGTTCGGCCGCATCGTTATTGCTGCACGAGTTTAGGCGTCAGGCCGATCTGTTCGGCGCGCTTCTGCGCCGCTTCCGCAGATGCCCGATCGTTGAACGGCCCCGCGCGCAACAAGGCCAGATCGCCCTTCTCAGGCACCTTCTTGTGTTCGATGTAACCAGGGATCTTCTCGCCCTTGAGCTTGCCCAGCCAATTTCGGGCACGGTCTTCGGAGGCAAAGGCACCAATCAGCAGGATGAACTTGCCGCCATTTGCATCGGTGCTCGGCGCCGCGGCTTGATGGGCGGGCTGAGCGGGCTGAGCGGCCGATTGGGCGGGTTTCGTTGCGGGCTTGGACTCAGCGAGCGGCGTCACGCCCGCGACCGTCTTAGGAGGCGTCGCAGGCTTGGCTGCGGCAGGGGTATCCTGAGCCGCCGGCGCATCCGTGCTGGCAACCACCTCTTCGCCCTGGTCAAGCGCTTGCGCCTGATCCGTCGACGAAGCCGCAGGACGCGACGCAGAACGCCGGCTGGCGACCTTCGGCTCATCGGTGGAGACCTTGGCGCCACGATCGACCGGCTGATCCTGGATCTGCACGGCCACGGCATCGGTCACGGGGCGCGGCTTGGCGTCGAACACGAGGGGCAGCACGATCACGGCAGCGCCAACCAGTACCACCGCGCCGATCAGGCGGCGGCGAGCGCGTTGTTTTTGCGGGAGTTCGGGGTCAAGGCCGTCGTCATCATCGTCGGTTCGACGGGAGGCGCGGCTGCGAGCATTCGACGATGCGCGCGAACCACGCACCGCATCGCGAGCCACATCGGCAGCGCTGCCGGCTGCGCCGCGTGTGCGTTCGCCTTCAGCGTTCTTGCGGGAGGAAAAGATGGAAAACAGTCCCATGAGGGCCCCGGGGTTTAGTGCGCGCGACTCTTGCGCTCCGCCAGCACGCCGGCAACGGTGTAGAACGATCCGAAGACCACGATTCTATCATCCTCGGTCGCCCGCTCCATGGCGTTGCGATAGGCTGTGGCGGGATCGCTGAATGTGCTCATGCTCGATTCCTTGCCTGCCCGGAAACCGGCTTCGGTGAGCGCCTGCGCCAAGCTGGAAGCGCTCGCGGCACGCGGCGTCGGCAAATCGGTCAGGCACCAGTGGTCGACCTTGTCGAGCATGTGCGCGAGCACACCGGCGATATCTTTGTCCTGCATCGCACCGAACACCGCGTAGGTGTAACGGTAGAAGCCCATGTTCTCGAGATTCTGGCCCAGCGCCGCCGACGCGTGCGGGTTGTGTGCGACGTCGAGGATGACGGACGGACGGCCCGGCAGAACCTGGAAGCGCCCCGGCAGTACCACCTGCGACAGGCCCAGACGCACGTCCTGCGCCGAGATCGGCAACCGATCGCGCACCGATTCCAGCGCAGCCAGCGCGGCCGATGCGTTCAGCAGTTGGTTCGCCCCGCGCAATGCGGGATAGCCCAGGCTCGGCCAACGGCGCCCGCGTCCGCTAAAGCCCCACTGCTGCTTGTCGCCCTGGAAGTTGAAATCGCGGCCGATCAGCCAGAGATCTGCGCCAATGGCTTCAGCGTGCTTCACCAGCGAGATTGGCGGCACCGGGTCAGAGCAGATCGCCGGCTTGCCAGCGCGGAAGATGCCGGCCTTCTCGAAGCCGATCGCCTCGCGGGTATCGCCCAGGTAAGCCATGTGATCGAGATCGACGCTGGTGATGATGGCGCAATCGGTATCGACGATGTTGACCGCATCCAGCCGGCCGCCGAGGCCGACCTCCAGGATCACAGCATCAAGGCCTGCATTGGCGAACAGATGCATGATCGCCAATGTGGTGAATTCGAAGTACGTCAGGCTGACGGGCTCGGGAAAGCCGCAGCGCGCGCGTTCCACCGCCTCGAAGTGCGGCAGCAGCATCGCGTCGGTGGCAATCTCGCCATTCACGCGTGCACGCTCGTTGAAGTCGATCAGGTGCGGCGAGGTATGGCAACCCACCTTGTAGCCGGCCGCCAGCAGGATCGCCTCCAGCATCGCGCAGGTCGAGCCCTTGCCATTGGTGCCGCCCGCCGTGAAGACGACTGACTTGAATTCCAGCCCGAGCGCATCGCGTACGCGACTGATGCGGTCCAAGCCCATGTCGATACCGACCGGGTGAGCGCTTTCCAGGTGGGTCAGCCAGTCGGGCAACGCGTTGAATGTAGGCATGCGAAATAGGTGGCGCGGCATTAGGAAAACAGGCCGCGCAAAAACAAGAAGCGCGGACTCTCGCCCGCGCTTCGGTTCAACAGGTGTGCTGCATCAGGCCAGTGCGTCGGCCGGTTGCTTCTGCAGGAGCGCCAGAAGCTCGGCGATCTCGCGGCGCATGTTGCGACGATCGACGATCATGTCGATGGCCCCCTTCTGCAGCAGGAATTCAGCGCGCTGGAAACCTTCCGGCAGCTTCTCGCGCACGGTCTGCTCGATGACGCGCGGCCCGGCAAAGCCGATCAGGGCCTTCGGCTCGGCAATCACCACGTCGCCCATGAAGGCGAAGCTGGCGGACACGCCGCCCATGGTTGGATCGGTCAGCACGCTGATGAACGGCAGCTTGGCTTCCGCCAGCTTCTGGATCATCGACGTCGTCTTGGCCATCTGCATGAGCGACAGCAGGCTTTCCTGCATGCGCGCACCACCAGTGGCCGACACGCAGATGAACGGCACCTTTTGCTCCAGGGCCATCTGCGCGCCGCGCGTGAAGCGCTCGCCCACCACGGAGCCCATCGAGCCGCCCATGAATTCGAACTCGAAGCAGGCCACAACGACCGGCAGCGCGTGAATGGCACCGCCCATCACGACCATGGCGTCGGTTTCACCCGTGTCGTCCATCGCCGCCTTGATGCGGTCGGGATACTTCTTCGTGTCCTTGAACTTCAGGGCGTCGACGGGAACGATCTCCTGGCCCAGCTCATAGCGGCCTTCGGCGTCCAGCAGTGCGTCCAGGCGGGCACGGGCGCCGATGCGCATATGGTGGTCGCACTTCGGGCAGACGTGCAGGTTGGCCTCGACGTCGGTCCGATACAGCACCGACTCGCAAGCCGGGCATTTGACCCACAGGCCTTCGGGAATGCCCTTGCGCTGCGACGGGTCGGTCTGTTGGATCTTGGGCGGCAGCAGTTTGTCTAGCCAGCTCATGCGTGCTCCTTGAATGCAGTTTCGCCGAGATCAGGCGTCGAGCGCCTGGCGAATCTCCGCGATGAAATCAGTCAAGTATTGTACCGCTTGTTCGCGAGGTGCTTCTTCAAGCAATTGCACAATGCGGGATCCGATGACTACCGCATCCGCCACACCGCTGATCGCACGTGCCGTTGCCGCATCACGGATGCCGAAACCGACACCTACTGGCAGCCGCGCGTGCTGGCGGATTTGCGGGATCCGTGCAGCGACCGCATCCAGGTCGATGGTGGCCGCGCCAGTCACGCCCTTGAGCGAGACGTAATAGATGTAGCCGCTCGCCACACGGGCGATCTGCGCGATGCGTGCTTCGGTGGACGTGGGCGCCAGCAGGAAGATCGGATCGATACCGGCGGCGCGCATGGTCTTGGCAAAGGCCTCGCATTCTTCCGGCGGATAGTCGACCACGAGCACGCCGTCCACGCCCGCTTCGGATGCAGCCTTGGCAAAGGCTTCTACGCCCATGCGCTCAATCGGATTGGCGTAACCCATGAGCACCACCGGGGTGGTCGAATTGGTGGTGCGAAATGCCCGCACATACTCCAGCACCGTACGCAGACCGACCTTCTTGGCCAATGCACGCTCGGACGCACGTTGGATCACCGGGCCATCGGCCATCGGGTCGGAAAACGGCACGCCCAGTTCGATGACGTTGGAGCCGCCCTTGACCAGCGCGTGCATCAGGTCGACCGTCATTTCGGGGTACGGGTCGCCCGCCGTGATGAACGGAATCAGGCCCTTGCGGCCCTGTGCGGACAATTGTGAGAACGTTTGAGCGATGCGGGACATAGGGGGATCAGGTTTCAGGCGACCTTGATGGTCTCAGGCGCCTGCGATTCAGTCGGTTGCGCGTTGGCGTCAGCGGCGGCATGCACAGCAGCCACCCGTTCGCGCGCCACGCGGCAATAGTCGGCGTTGATCTCGAAGCCGGCGAAGCGGCGGCCTAGCCTTGCACACGCGGCCGCCGTGGTGCCGCTGCCCAGAAACGGATCCAGCACGAGGCCGCCCGGCGGGCAGCTTGCCAGGATCATGCGTTCCACCAGTTCCAGCGGCTTTTGCGTCGGGTGCTCGGCGCGCTCCGGGTCTTGCCGGTGCAGGCGCGACACGCTCCACACGTCCTTCGGGTTGTAGCCGACTTCCAGCCACTTCTTGCCCTCGAAACGCTTGCGGCTGCGCGCCTTCTTCGTTTCGGCGTCGTACGGAATGCGCACGGCGTCGACATCGAAGTAGTAATCGCGCGAAGCGGCAAAAAAGCCGATGTTGTCGTGCACCGACGAGAACTTGCGCGTGCTGCCGCCCATGCTCGGCACCCGGCGGTCCCAGATGATCTCGTTGACCATGGTCAGGCGCTGCTTGAGCATCACGAACAGTTCCGGCGCGTATTGCCACGTGCAGAACAGGTAGAGCGATCCGTTGCGCGCCAGCTTGGGCCGCACCGCATCGATCCAGCGTTCGGACCAGGCGAGGTAGGCATCGCCCGACAGTTTGTCGGAATCGTTGCCGTAATCCTTGCCCAGCCCGTACGGCGGATCGGCGATGACGAGGTCGACGCTACCGTCGGCCAGATGCCCGACCCCGGTAATGCAGTCCTCGTTGAAGATGCCGTCGATGGCGCGCTCGGTCATGCGTGTGCCAGTGCCGTTAGAGTTGGATGCCGGAGACTTCTGCGACGGTATGCATGTCCTTGTCGCCGCGGCCCGACAGGTTCACGAGCAGGATCTTGTCTTTGGGCAGCGTCGGCGCCAGCTTGCACGCATACGCCAGCGCATGGCTCGATTCCAGCGCCGGGATGATGCCCTCCATGCGGCACAGGTCATGGAAGGATTGCAGCGCTTCCTTGTCGGTAATGCCGACGTATTCCGCGCGCTGTACATCCTTCAACCAGGCGTGTTCCGGACCGACGCCCGGATAATCGAGCCCGGCCGAGATCGAATGCGTCTCGATGATCTGGCCGTCTTCATCCTGCAGCAGATAGGTGCGGTTGCCGTGCAGCACGCCAGGCGAGCCGCCCGTGAGCGACGCGGCGTGGCGGCCGGTCTCGATGCCCTCGCCCGCTGCTTCCACGCCGATCAGCTTCACGTCGACATGGTCGATGTACGGGTAGAAGATGCCCATGGCGTTGGAGCCGCCGCCCACGCAGGCGATCACGGCGTCCGGCTGGCGCCCGGTCATCTCTGGCATCTGCACCTTGCATTCCTCGCCGATCACGGCCTGGAAGTCACGCACCATCATCGGATACGGGTGCGGGCCCGCCACCGTGCCGATGATGTAGAACGTGTCTGCCACGTTGGTTACCCAGTCGCGCATCGCTTCGTTCAGCGCGTCCTTGAGCGTGCGCGATCCCGATTCCACTGGCACCACCGTCGCGCCCAGCAGCTTCATGCGGTAGACGTTGGCGGCCTGGCGGCGCACGTCTTCGCTGCCCATGTAGACGACGCATTCCATGCCGTAGCGCGCAGCAATCGTGGCGGTGGCGACACCATGCTGGCCGGCGCCGGTTTCGGCAATCACGCGCGGCTTGCCCATGCGGCGCGCCAGCAGCGCCTGGCCGATCACGTTGTTCACCTTGTGCGCGCCGGTGTGGTTCAGGTCTTCGCGCTTCAGGTAAATCTGTGCGCCGCCGCAGTGTTCGGTCAGGCGGCGCGCGTGATAGATGGGCGACGGGCGGCCGACGAAGTGCTTCAGCTCGTATTCGTATTCCTTGATGAACTCGGGATCGTGCTGGTAGCGCGCATAGGCGTCGCGCAATTCATCCAGCGCGTGGGACAGCGTTTCCGCAACGAAGGTGCCGCCGTAGGGGCCAAAATGGCCGTGGGCGTCGGGCAGGTTGTACATGGCAGTCTCTCGAGGCGTCCGCCGAGGTCAGGATGGAAGACCCGTCAGCGGAGATATTCAGGAAGGCGTGCGTCGCGAGAGACCAGCCAGATCGGCTCAGGCTTGAACCGATGCGCCCAGGGCAGCATTGGCCTCGCGGACCGCACGCACAAATGCGGTCATCCGGGCGTGGTCTTTCACGCCCCGTGCGGCTTCGATTCCGCTGCTGACGTCAACAGCGTACGGCCGCACGCGTTCAATCGCGCCAGCGACGTTTTGCGCGCTCAACCCACCACTCAAAACGAGCCGAGGAGCGGCGCTTGTGGTTGGCAAGGATGGCGATTGCGGGAGCCATTGCGGAGGAATGAGGGTCCAGTCGAAAACATGGCCGCCGCCGCCATAACCCTCGACAAATGCGTCGAGCAGCAGGCCTTGGGCAGCGGCAAACCGATCCGCGAATTCTACCAAATCGGCCCCGGGCTGAACACGCAGGGCGCGCAACCAGGGCAGCCCTACCTTTCCGGCGATCTCGGCGCACAGCTCCGCCGGCTCATCACCGTGGAACTGAAGCAACGTCAGCGGCACTTGGTCGAGCACGCGTGCCACATCATCGGCACTGGCGTTGACGAACAGGCCCGTCACGGTGACGAACGGACCGGCGCGATGCGCCAGCTCTGCCGCCCGCTCGATGGTGACGTAACGCGGACTGGGCGGATAGAAAACGAGCCCGATCGCATCGGCGCCGATTGCGACGGCGTGATCGACATCGGCCGGCTGGGTCAGGCCACACAGCTTGATACGGGTACGGTGCAACGGCATGGCGGAAGCGGGATTCACAGGCCGGCGTGCTCGTCGAACACGCCGCGAAACAGGCTGGACGAAGCCGGAGACGCCGGCAACGAGAAGGCATCAGGATAGCCGACCTCGGCCAGATACAGGCCGTCGGGCATGAAAGTTGGCGCGGCGGCCACGCGGCTGCGGGCGGCCAGCACGTCGCCCATCCAGGACACCGGCTGGCGGCCGCGCCCGATCGCCACGAGGCAGCCCATGATGTTGCGCACCATGTGGTGCAGGAACGCGCTGCCGCGAATGCGCACGAACACCCATTCGCCCTCGCCTCGCACCTCCACTGAATACATCGTTTTGACGGGCGACTTGGCTTGGCATTCGGCCGCGCGGAAGGACGAGAAATCGTGCTCGCCGACCAGTACCTGGGCCGCCTCGTTCATGGCTTCAACGTCAAGGGATTGGCCTGGCGGAAGCATCACGTAGCCCGCCTTGTCTTCGAGCAGCGGTGCCCGCGTCGGACCAAAGGTCAGTGCGTAGTAATACGTGCGGCGGTGCGCGGAGAATCGCGCGTGGAAACCCTCCGGCATCTCCTGCGCCCATCGCACGGCCACCGTGGGGGGTAGAAAGGCGTTGGTGCCGCGCACCCACGAAAACGGCTCGCGCACGAGATCGGTATCCAGATGCACCACCTGGCCCAGCGCATGCACACCGGCATCGGTGCGGCCGGCCACCGTAGTCGGCAGCGCCACGCCGGCAAATTGCCGCAGCGCCGACTCCAGCACGTCTTGCACGGTATTGCCGTGCGGCTGCGATTGCCAACCCGAAAACGCGGCACCGTCGTACTGGATGCCAAGCGCGATGCGCGTCATGCCGTGTGAATCCTCGTGCGGAAAGAAAAACGCCGGCAGGATACCACCCTGCCGGCGCTGTCGATGGCGTAAGACGCGTGGCGTCAGCCGATCTGGCGCATCAAGGCTTGCGCCTCGGCGTGGAACGAGGGATCGCCCAGGTCCAGCACTTCCTGCAGCAGTTCGCGGGCACCTTCCTTGTCGCCAATCTCGATGTAAGCCTTGGCCAGATCGAACTTGATCTGCAGATCGCGTACACCATCGGCGCCATGCTCGCCCGACAGCGTGTGCGGCAGGTTGGTGTCCAGACGGATGGCCGATTGCGGTTCGTCGTTGGCGACTTCAGCGTGCTCTGCGTGATGCGGCTCGGATTCGAAGTGCATCGGGGCCTGCGACAGGTCGGTTGGCTGGGCCCAGCTCGGCAGGCTGTCCTCTGCGGCAACCGAGGCTGCAGGAGCAGCCGTTTCTGCAGCAGGCGGCGTCGGGTTCAGATCCAGCGACAAGTCCGACAGATCCATATGCAGCGGGGGCGCGGCAACGGGCTGATAAGCCTCGCCAGCGTGCGCGTTGAACTGCGGCAGATCCGCTTCAGGTTCGGCATGCACCTTGAAGATGTCCGAAGCCTCTTCGGGCGCAGTGATCGGCTCGCCTGCCGCCGGCGCCGGGAACGACTCCAGCGGCAGATCGAAATCGGCCAGTTGCGGTGCCTTGGTCGACGGCGCGGACGGATCCAGATCCGGAGACAGCGTGGTCCAGTCGTCACCGCGACGGGTGGTCTGGCCCGTCACCGTTGGGCTGAAGGCCTCGGCGGCCACCGCGGCACCCACACCTGCCAGCGCAGCCGCACCTGCGACTGCGGCACCTGAGTGGCTCGGTTCAGCATGCGCTTCGGCACCGGGATGGTGTCCATCACCCTGCACCGTCAGATACAGCGGGTTGGCCGGATCGAACTTGCGGCCCATTGCGGCAGCCTCTGCCCATTCAGGCGAGGCCGCGCCAACTTGCGCCAGCATCTCTTCAGCAATGGTCTGGAAGCCGTGGGCATCCTGACGATTGGCGTAAATTTCCATCAACTTCAGGCGAATGGCTTGGCGCTCCGGATGTTGCTCCAGTGCCTCGCGCAGGATTTCTTCGGCTTGCACGTCGCGGCCGTAGGCGATGTAGACATCGGCCTCAGCAATCGGGTCGACTTCATTGCTCTCGTTGCCGCCGCCAATGCGGAAATCCGCACCGAACACGCTGTGCTGCGAGGTGTCGACACTTTGACCGCCGGCCGCACCAAACAGAGAGTTGGCGCCCGCCATCACAGTGCTTTCCTGTGACAACAGGCTGTCCTGGAAGCCATGTGCCTGCTCAGGTTTCTGCTGGCGACGGCGATACACCACCAGACCACCCAGCAGCGCGATCACCAAGCCGCCCAGACCCAGGGCCATCGGGTTGCCCAGCAGCGACGAAAGGAACGATTCTTCTTGAACCGGGGGAGGCGGGGCCACAACCACCGGCGCCTTCTTCGGCGCGGCAGCCGGAGCCGACGCAGCAGGCACCGGTGCATTGGCAGTTGCTTGCGGAGCCGAGGCTGCAGCCACAGTCGCCGATGCGGCCTCCGGTGCGGAAGCCGCCGCAGCAGCCGTCGCCGACGAAGCCGGGGCAGCAGCCGCCGTTTCCGCCGGAACCCCTGCAACAGGAGCCGGGGCAGACGCAGCCGCCGGTGCCGGCGCATTGGCCGCGGCCACTGCCGGCGCGGCCGTCGACGGCGCAGCACCAGCGGCCGGCTTGGCAGCACTGGCTGCCTTGGCCAGTTCAGCGTTCTTCAATTCAACCAGGCGCTGCATGTCGGAGAGATTCTTCTGCAACTGTGCAACGCGTGATTCCATTTCCTTGAGCGCACGCTCCTTGGCGACGAGTTCCTCATCGCGAGCCGCGGCCGCACCGGCCTTGCCTGCGCGGTCGGCCTTGGAGAGACGCAGTTCGTCACGGCCGCTGGCAGCCGGCGTGGCTTGATCTTGCACACGGGCCGACACACTGCCGCTCTGTTGGCGGGCGGAGTCGGTATCCGTCGCTGCGTTGGCCTCAGCCGCCGTTGCGAGGCGGTTGCGGTAGCCGGCAAAGCCGGACGTCTGCGCGATGAC
Source organism: Ralstonia pickettii (assembly GCF_016466415.2). Lineage (NCBI taxonomy): Bacteria > Pseudomonadati > Pseudomonadota > Betaproteobacteria > Burkholderiales > Burkholderiaceae > Ralstonia > Ralstonia pickettii. Next base: position 1,922,311 of record NZ_CP066771.1, read on the forward strand.
TTCGCGGCGGGCTTCGCGCGCCGGCGTTTTCTGCGCCTCCGCCTGCGACGGCACCTTCAGCACCGAGCCGGTACGCAGCCGGTTGATGTTGCCGCCAATGAAAGCGTTGGGGTTGTTGCGATACAGCGCCAGCAGCATCTGGTCGAGCGACACGGCGTCCTGACCTTGCGCGGCCGTCGATGCCACGTCGTACAGGCTATCGCCACGCTGCACCGTATACGAACCGCCTGGCGTAGCATCGGGCGCAGCGGCAGCAGGAGCTGCTTGCTGCGGACGTGCCGCCTGACGGGCAGCACGCGGCTGACGTGCCGGAGCCGGTGCGGCGGCGGCCGGGGCCGCGGCTTGCGGTTGGGCAGCCGAAGCAGCCGGCGCCGACTCAACGGCGCCCGGCGTCGTGGCCTGCACCACCGGCGCCGGCGCGAAATTCTGTGCGGTATTGCTGGAGCCCACCGGGTCCAGCAGGAACGTATAAGCGCGCGAAACGTGGCCGCTTGCCCAGTTCAAGTCGACCAGAACGTCAACGAACGGCTCTGCGACGGGCTGGGTCGAGCGCAGACGCACCACGTAATTGCCGTTCGACTGGCGTTCCAGCGAGGCACGCAGCGAGGAGACGATCGGGTTGTAGGTCAGTCCGGCACGCGAATAGGCATCCGGCGCAGCCAATTTGGCGACCAAGTTTTGCGCCTCTTCGGGCGTCACGCCGGTCAGATCGATTTCGGCCTGCAGCGGCTGGCCGAGGCTGGAACGCACATGCAGCGCGCCGAAACCGGCCGCTTGCGCAGCGGGCTGAATCAGCAGCAGGCTTGCCGCGGCAAACGCGACGGCCGACCAGCGAGGACTGCGATGGGACGATTCTCTCCGGCGGTATTGGCTCACCCTCACCTTCGACTCCGTTATCTTTTAATGTGCAAACGAACTTAACATCAACAAGTTAGCGCAGCAAGTTCACCCAAAACGTGAAATGCTGGATAAGAACCGCCGTCAATTTTTATGAAACGACACAATTGGCGAGATTCTGAAGCACCCGACGTACCCCCCGGAATGCGCGTGCTCCATGTGGCGCTAACCCTTCCCCGTGCCCCGTCCACCCCACGAATGGGCGGACAGCTTTCCCGCCGCTATTGTGTACCAACGTTACAGACCGTGGGCGCCCAGATGGCACAACGCCGCGCAGGCCGCGCGGCGTTGGTTGAAAAAGCACACTTTCTGTTGTCAGGCCGCAACGACAACGTCGGATACGCGGCCCGATAACGAAAGCAAAGCCTTGATCACTTGCCCAGCAGGATACGGAGCGTGCGGCGCAACGGCTCAGCGGCACCCCACAGAAGCTGATCGCCGATCACGAAGGCGCTCACATATTCCGGCCCCATGTTGAGCTTGCGCACGCGACCCACACCGATTTCCAGGCCACCCGTGATGGATGCCGGCGTCAGTTCCTTCTCGGTGATGCTGCGATCGTTCGGGACCCACTTCACCCACGGGTTGCCGGAGCGGATGATCTGCTCGATTTCGTCCAGCGGCAGGTCGCGCTTGAGCTTGAGCGTCAGGCCCAGGCTATGGCAGCGCATCGCACCAATCCGCACGCACAGGCCGTCGACCGGAATCGTCTGCGCTGTGCCCAGAATCTTGTTGACCTCGGCCTGGCCCTTCCACTCTTCCTTCGACTGACCGTTATCGAGCTGCTTGTCGATCCACGGGATCAGGCCACCCGCGAGCGGCGCCGGGAAGAATTCGGTCGGCACATCTTCGCGGATGGTCTTGGCAACCTTGCGATCGATGTCCAGGATGGCGGACGCCGGGTTGGCCAGCTCGTCAGCCACGGCGCCGTGAATTACGCCCATGCCCTTGAGCAGTTCACGCATGTGGTTCGCACCACCGCCCGAAGCTGCCTGGTAAGTCATCGAGCTGACCCATTCGACCAGACCTTCGCGGAACAGGCCACCCACGCCCATCAGCAGGATGGAGTTGGTGCAGTTGCCGCCGATGAAGTTCTTGGTGCCAGCCGCCACCGCGTTCTTGATGAGCGACAGGTTGACCGGGTCCAGCACGATCACGGCATCGTCTTCCATGCGCAGCGTCGAGGCGGCGTCGATCCAGTAGCCGTTCCAGCCGGCAGCGCGCAGCTTCGGGAAGACTTCGGTCGTGTAGTCACCGCCCTGGCACGTGATGATCGTGTCGCATGCCTTCAGTGCTTCGATGTCATTGGCGTCGGCCAGAGGCGCATCCGTCTTGGCGAATGCCGGTGCCTTACCGCCAGCATTGCTGGTACTGAAAAACACGGTGTCGATCAGGTCGAAATCCTTTTCTTCCTGCATGCGCTGCATCAGCACGCTGCCGACCATGCCGCGCCAACCGACGAGACCTACCTTCATGATTGTGAACCTCTAGTGATTTTCCCCGCCTCGGTCGCCCGGCGTGACCGCGCGGGGAAGGCGAACGGACACGACGGACGATCTACGAGATCGTTTTTTTGGTAATGATTTTGGTGGTCGTGCGAATCTCGACAGGCGTCATGCGAGCGCGCGCGGCGGTGCCCTTGGCGGCGATAGCCAGGGTACCCAAAATGCCCAGTACGAGGACGGGGAGCGCGATCGAGATCATCTGCAAAAATATACACGATTTGGCGGGCACACAATGCACTGCAGCATGTGTCCACCGAAAAAACGACGATTGCGACACCGGATGTGACGGCACCGCAACGCCCGTTTCGTTACAGCGCAGCGACCACCGCGTCACCCATCTCCACCGTCCCGACCTGCTTGCAACCCGGCGTCAGGATGTCGCCCGTGCGATAGCCCTGGGCGAGCACCTTTTTGACGGCGTTTTCGATGCGATCGGCCTGCTCGGCCTTGTTCAGCGAGTAGCGCAGCATCATTGCCGCCGACAGGATCGTCGCCAGCGGGTTGGCGATCCCCTTGCCAGCGATGTCCGGCGCGGAGCCGTGCGACGGCTCATACAGGCCTTTGTTGTTCGCGTCGAGCGACGCCGACGGCAGCATGCCGATCGAGCCCGTCAGCATGGCAGCCTCGTCCGAGAGGATGTCGCCGAACATGTTGCCGGTGACGATTACGTCGAAGTTCTTCGGCGCCTTCACGAGCTGCATGGCCGCGTTGTCCACGTACATGTGCGACAGCTCGACTTCCGGATACTCCTTGTGGACGTCGGTGACGATGTCTCTCCAGAACTGGAACGTCTCGAGCACGTTGGCCTTGTCGACGCTGCACAGCTTCTTGCCGCGCTTGGCGGCAGCCTGGAAGGCGACGTGCGCGATGCGGCGGATTTCCGGCTCGGCGTAGCGCATAGTGTCGAAACCTTCGCGCGCGCCGGCGAACAGCCCGTCGGGCGCCGCGCGCACGCCGCGCGGTTGGCCGAAGTAAATGTCGCCATTCAACTCACGCACGATCAGGATGTCCAGACCGGCAACGATTTCCGGCTTGAGGCTCGATGCGCCGGTCAACTCGGGGTAGCAGATCGCCGGACGGAAATTGGCGAACAGTTGCAGGTGCTTGCGCAGGCCCAGAATGGCCTGCTCCGGGCGCAGTTCGCGCGCCAGCGTGTCGTACTTCCAGTCGCCCACGGCGCCGAACAGGATGGCGTCGGCTTCCTTGGCGAGCTTGAGCGTGTCTTCCGGCAGCGGATGGCCCTTGGCCTCGTAGCCCGCGCCGCCCACCGGGGCGAATTCCATCTCGAACGACTCGCCCAGCGCCTTGAGCACCTTCACGGCCTCGGCGACGATTTCCTTGCCAATGCCGTCACCCGGCAACACTGCAATCTTGGTCATGTGGTTGTCCTTGTTGTTCTGGTGCCAGCTCAGCCGACGAGCTTGTGCGCGAGCCACGGCATTCTGGCCAGGCGCTGCGCTTCGTAAGCCTTGATCTGGTCGGCGTAGCGCAAGGTCAGGCCGATGTCGTCGAAGCCGTTGAGCAGGCAGTATTTGCGGAACGCCGTGATGTCGAACGGATAGGCCGTACCGCCCGGCGTGACGACGACCTGCTTGTCCAGATCGACGGTCAGCTGGTAGCCCGTAAAGGCTTGCGTCTCGTTGAACAGATGGTCGACCTGCGACTCCGTCAGCACGATCGGCAGCAGGCCGTTCTTGAAGCAGTTGTTGAAGAAGATGTCGGCAAAGCTGGGCGCGATGATGGCGCGAAAGCCGTACTGCTGCAGTGCCCACGGTGCGTGCTCACGCGAGCTGCCGCAGCCGAAGTTCTTGCGCGCCAGCAACACCGAGGCGCCCTTGTAACGCGGCTGGTTCAGCACGAAGTCCGGATTCAGCGGTCGCTTGCTGTTGTCCTGGCCGGGTTCGCCCACGTCCTTGTAACGCCACTCGTCAAACAGGTTCGGGCCGAAGCCGGTGCGCTTGATCGACTTGAGGAACTGCTTCGGGATGATGGCGTCGGTGTCGACGTTCTCGCGGTCCAGCGGGGCCACGAGGCCGGTGTGGATGGTGAATTGTTCCATGATTGCTCTCTCTATCCTGCCGCTCAAGCGAGCTTGCGCACGTCGACAAAGTGGCCTTCCAGCGCCGCCGCAGCGGCCATCGCCGGGCTTACCAGGTGGGTGCGGCCACCCGCGCCCTGACGGCCTTCGAAGTTGCGGTTGGACGTGGACGCGCAGCGCTCGCCGGGCTCGAGACGGTCAGCGTTCATTGCGAGACACATCGAGCAACCCGGCTCGCGCCACTCAAAGCCCGCCGACTTGAAAATCTTGTCGAGCCCTTCGCGCTCGGCCTGCTCCTTCACAAGGCCCGAGCCCGGCACGACCATCGCCAGCTTCACGTTCGGCGCAATGCGCTTGCCCAGCTTCTGCACGACCCACGCCGCGGCGCGCATGTCTTCGATGCGGCTGTTGGTGCAGGAGCCGATGAACACCTTGTCGATGTTGATGTCGCTGATCGCAACGTTCGGCTGCAGACCCATGTATTCGAGCGCGCGCTCCATGGCATTGCGCTTGTTCGGGTCCTTTTCTTTGTCGGGGTCCGGCACGCGGTCTTCAATGCTGACCACCATTTCCGGCGACGTGCCCCAGCTCACCTGCGGGCGAATCTCTTCCGCACGCAGCTCGACCACCTGATCGAAATGCGCACCCTCGTCGGAATGCAGCGTGCGCCAGTAGACGACGGCCTGCTCCCACTCAACACCTTGGGGCGCGAACGGGCGGCCCTTGATGTACTCCAGCGTGACATCGTCCACAGCGACCATGCCGGCGCGGGCGCCTGCCTCGATCGCCATGTTGCACACCGTCATGCGGCCTTCCATCGACAGCGCGCGGATGGCCGAGCCGCCGAACTCCATGGCATAGCCCGTGCCGCCAGCCGTACCGATCTTGCCGATGATGGCGAGCACGATGTCCTTGGCCGTGCAGCCGCGAGGCAGCGTACCTTCCACCTTCACCAGCATGTTCTTGCTCTTCTTGGCGAGCAGCGTTTGCGTGGCCAGCACGTGCTCGACTTCCGAGGTGCCGATGCCGTGGGCGAGCGCGCCGAACGCGCCATGCGTGCTGGTGTGCGAATCACCACAGACCACCGTCATGCCCGGCAGCGTTGCGCCCTGCTCCGGCCCGATCACGTGCACGATCCCCTGACGCTTGTCGTTCATCTTGAATTGCGTGATGCCGTAGCTGTCGCAGTTGGCGTCGAGCGTATCGACTTGCAACTTCGAAACCGGATCGGCAATGCCGTGCGAGCGATCTGTGGTCGGCACGTTGTGGTCCGACACGGCCAGGTTGGCGCTGATGCGCCACACCGGACGCTGCGCCAGCTTCAGGCCTTCGAACGCCTGCGGGCTCGTCACTTCGTGCAGCAGTTGGCGATCGATGTAGAGGACGGTCGTGCCGTCTTCTTCGGTATGAACGACGTGATCGTCCCAAAGTTTGTCGTAGAGCGTCTTGGCCATGATGCGATCCGTACACAACGCGCCATCTGAAATCAGGGCCGTTGCGCGAGCAGTTTCGTGGGGAGTGATCGATTATGCCACCCGGTGCATCGGGCAACGGACGTGACTGACGAAAGGGGGTTTCGCCATTTCGCGAGGGCCTTTCCCGGCACCTCAAGCGGCGCGCAACAAAAAACCCCGCCGGTTTCCCGAGCGGGGTTTCTGCAGGGCGAACAGCTTGGCTTAGCGCTTGTCGATCGACGGCACTTCGCGGGTGGCTGCACCGTTGAACAGCTGGCGCGGACGGCCGATCTTGTATTCCGGATCGGTGATCATCTCTTCCCATTGCGAGATCCAGCCCACCGAGCGAGCCAGCGCGAAGATGCAGGTGAACATCGAGGTCGGGATACCCAACGCGCGTTGCACAATGCCCGAGTAGAAGTCGACGTTCGGATACAGCTTGCGGCTGACGAAGTACTCGTCTTCCAGGGCGATCTTTTCCAGCTCCATCGCCAGCTTGAACAGCGGGTCGTTATGCAGACCCAGCTCGTTCAGCACTTCGTGGCAGGTTTCGCGCATCAGCTTGGCGCGCGGATCGTAGTTCTTGTACACGCGGTGACCGAAGCCCATCAGGCGCACGCCGCTGTTCTTGTCCTTCACCTGCTTGATGAACTCGGGCACCTTGTCCACGGTACCGATTTCTTCCAGCATGTTCAGCGCAGCTTCGTTCGCGCCACCGTGCGCCGGACCCCACAGGCAGGCGATACCGGCAGCGATGGCAGCGATCGGGTTGGTGCCCGAGGAACCCGCCAGGCGCACCGTCGACGTCGAGGCGTTCTGCTCGTGGTCTGCGTGCAGGATGAAGATGCGGTCCAGTGCCTTCTCCAGCACCGGGTTCACCTTGTAGTCTTCGCAAGGCGTGGCAAACATCATGCGCATGAAGTTGCCCGTGTACGACAGGTTGTTCTGCGGGTAGATGAGCGGCTGACCGATGTTGTACTTGTATGCCATGGCCACCAGCGTCGGCAGCTTGGCAATCAGGCGGATCTGCGAGATTTCACGCTCGCGCGGATCATTGATGTTGGCAGCGTCCGGATAGAACGCGCTCATGGCACCAACCAGGCCCGTCAGAACGGCCATCGGGTGGGCATCACGGCGGAAACCGCGCAGGAAGAACTGCATCTGCTCGTGGACCATGGTGTGATTCGTCACCACATGGTTGAACTCTTCCTTCTGCTTGGCGTTGGGCAGCTCGCCCTTCAGCAGCAAATAGCAGATTTCCATGAAATCGCACTTGCTGGCCAGATCGTCGATGGCGTAGCCGCGGTACAGCAGCTCACCTTTGTCACCATCGATGTAGGTGATCTTGGAATTGCACGACGCAGTCGACATGAAGCCGGGGTCGTACGTGAACTTGCCCGTCTGACCGTACAGCTTGCGGATGTCGATCACGTCCGGGCCAACCGTGCCCTTGTAGATCGGCAGCTCGACGCTGGGCGAGCCATCGGAAAACGATAGGGTGGCTTTCACTTCGGACGGCGTCATGTCGGTTTCCTTCTCTGCTGTTTATAAAAATGAAGTCGGGAGACTCCCGCCAGACGGATCGAGGTCGCCGGCCGGGGGCGGCTGGACCGATTCGTCTTGCGGCAACCTCTCGCGCGCCGGTTCAGACCGAGCGCAGCAAGGTCAGGACGTGCTGAATGTGGGGCACGTCGAGTTCGCCCTCCGGCTCCTTGCGTGCAAGCAGGAGATCCATCAGGTCGTTGTCGGGCAGCTCGAACAACTGCGAGAGTGCGGCAACGTCGTCATCCGACAGTTCCGTCTCGTAGCGGTTGAAAAAGCGCTCGACGATGATGTCGTTCTCAAGCAGGCCGCGTCGGGCACGCCAGCGCAAACGGGCACGCTTGTGCGGATCGGACTGATGGGAGAACGTCGGAGTGTTCACAGCAACCATACTTTCTAGAAATGTGTCGCCGGAGAAACCGCTCCGGCGACACACAATGCCAAAGTGCCCTGACTCGCGCCTTACACCGCGCGGCGCACCATCAATTCCTTGATCTTGCCGATGGCCTTGGTGGGGTTCAGACCCTTGGGGCACACATCGACGCAATTCATGATGGTGTGGCAGCGGAACAGGCGGTACGGATCTTCCAGGTTGTCCAGCCGCTCGCTGGTGGCCTGATCACGGCTGTCAGCGATGAAACGATACGCCTGCAGCAGACCGGCCGGGCCGACGAACTTGTCCGGGTTCCACCAGAACGACGGGCACGACGTCGAGCAGCTCGCGCACAGAATGCACTCGTACAGGCCGTCAAGCTCTTCGCGCTCTTCCGGCGACTGCAGGCGCTCCTTCTCGGGCGGCGGCTCGTCGTTGATCAGGTACGGCTTGATCGAGTGGTACTGGTTGAAGAACTGCGTCATGTCGACGATCAGGTCGCGCACCACCGGCAGCCCCGGCAGCGGGCGCAGCACGATCTTCTCGGGCAGCTCACGCATGTTGGTCAGGCACGCCAGACCATTCTTGCCGTTGATGTTCATGGCGTCGGAGCCGCACACGCCTTCGCGGCACGAACGACGGAACGCGATCGACTCGTCGAGCTTCTTCAGCTTGACCAGCGCGTCGAGCAGCATGCGCTCGTGACCGTCGAGTTCTACCTCGTAGGTCTGCATGCGGGGCGCTGCGTCCTTGTCCGGATCGTAGCGATAGACTTCAAAAATACGCTTCATTTTTGCGGGTCCTTCTTATCCGTTAGAACGTACGCGCCTTGGGCGGCACCGATTCCACCGACAGCGGCTTCAACTGCACGGGCTTGTAGTCCAGGCGGTTGCCTTCGGAATACCACAGCGAGTGCTTCATCCAGTTTTCATCGTCGCGGTTCGGGAAGTCGCTGTGGGCGTGTGCGCCGCGCGATTCCTTGCGGGCGGCAGCCGACACCATCGTCGCCTTCGCCACTTCCACCAGGTTGGCCACTTCCAGCGCTTCGACGCGCGCGGTGTTGAACACCTTGGACTTGTCCTTCAGGTGGATGTTGCCAGCGCGCTCGGCCACTTCCAGGATGCGCTCGACGCCTTCATCCATCAGTTTCTGCGTACGGAACACGCCAGCGTGCGACTGCATGTTGCGACGGATGTCGTTGGCAACATCCTGCGCGTATTCGCCAGAGCTGGACGAATCGAGCTTCGCCAGGCGCGACAGCGCACGGTCGGCAGCGTCGGCCGGCAACGGCTTGTGCTCGCGGTTCTTCAGGTTCTGCGCAATGATGTGGTTGCCCGCCGAACGGCCGAACACCACCAGGTCGAGCAGCGAGTTCGTGCCCAGGCGGTTCGCGCCGTGCACCGACACGCACGAGCATTCGCCGATCGCGTAGAAGCCGTTGATGACCTCGTTCGGGTTGCCGTTCTTCGGCACCACCACCTGACCGTGATAGTTCGTCGGAATGCCACCCATCTGGTAGTGGATGGTCGGCACCACGGGAATCGGCTCCTTGATGGCGTCGACGTTGGCGAACTTCAGGCCAATTTCGCGGATCGACGGCAGGCGCTTCATGATGGTCTCGGCGCCGACGTGCGTCAGGTCGAGCAGCACGTAGTCGCCGTTCGGGCCGCAGCCGCGGCCTTCCTTGATTTCCTGGTCCATCGAGCGCGACACGAAGTCACGCGGCGCCAGATCCTTCAGCGTCGGGGCATAGCGCTCCATGAAGCGCTCGCCGTCCTTGTTACGCAGGATGCCGCCTTCGCCGCGCACGCCTTCCGTGATCAGCACGCCCGCGCCGGCCACGCCAGTCGGGTGGAACTGCCAGAATTCCATGTCTTCCAGCGGAACGCCTGCGCGCGCTGCCATCCCCAGGCCGTCACCGGTGTTGATGAAGGCGTTGGTGGAAGCCGCGTAGATTCGACCTGCACCGCCCGTGGCGAACAGCGTCGTCTTGGCTTCGAGGATGTAGACCTCGCCGGTTTCCATTTCCAGCGCCGTCACGCCCAGCACGTCGCCGTCCTGGTCGCGGATCAGATCCAGCGCCATCCATTCGACGAAGAAGTGGGTCTTGGCCCGCACGTTACGCTGATACAGCGTGTGCAGCAGCGCGTGGCCGGTACGGTCGGCCGCGGCGCAGGCACGCTGCACGGGCTTCTCGCCGTAGTTCGACGTATGGCCGCCGAACGGACGCTGGTAGATGGTGCCGTCGGCGTTGCGGTCGAACGGCATGCCGAAGTGTTCCAGTTCGTAGACCACGTTCGGCGCCTGGCGGCACATGAATTCGATCGCGTCCTGGTCGCCGAGCCAGTCGGAGCCCTTGACGGTGTCGTAGAAGTGATAGTGCCAGTTGTCTTCGCTCATGTTGCCCAGCGAAGCACCGATGCCACCCTGCGCCGCAACGGTGTGCGAGCGGGTGGGGAACACCTTGGACAGCACGGCCACGGAGAGGCCGGCTTCTGCCAGCTGCAGCGATGCGCGCATGCCCGAACCGCCCGCACCGACGATCACGACGTCGAATTTGCGGCGCGGCAGCCCAGTCTTGACTGCGACCATGTCTTAAACCCTCCAGAGAATCTGAGCTGCGTAGCCCGCACAACCGACGAGCCACAGAATCGTCAACACTTGCAGCGTCAAACGCACTGCCACGGGCTTCACGTAGTCCATCCAGATGTCACGCACACCGATCCAGGCGTGATACGTGAGCGACACGAACGCCAGGAACGTCAGCATCTTCATCCACTGGTTGGAGAACAGCCCCGCCCAGCTTTGGTACGACGTGTCTTTCGAGAGCAGGAACGCCGCCAGCAGCACGACGGTGTAGACCGCCATGATCACCGCGGTGACGCGCTGCGCGAGGAAGTCCTTCAGGCCGTAGTGCGCGCCCACAACGAGGCGCTTGGGACCAATATTGTTATTTGCCATCAGGGACTCCTCAGAACAGGCCGAACAGCTTGGCGCCGAACACGACGGTCAGCAGCAGGCTGACGATCAGCACGCTCACAGCCGACTTGGAAGCCGAGGTCTTGTCGATGCCGATATGCAGATCGAGGATCAGGTAACGGATGCCAGCGCAGAAATGGTGCAGATAGGCCCAGATGAGCGCGAGGACGACGACCTTGGCAAAACCGTTGGACAGAAGCGCCGTGAACTTGGCGAAACTGATTTCCGACGTGAGACTTTGTTCGAACAAGTACAGCACGAACGGAAGAAGAAGGAACATCAGCGCACCGCTGGCACGGTGCAAGATGGACACCTTACCGGCCCAGGGCAAACGGTAGCGGGCGATGTCGCCCAAACCGATGTTCCTGTATACCGGCCTGGCTTTCTTGATGGCTTCTGCCATGGTCAGACCCCAATTGGCTAATCAACAAACAAAACAGGTTTGCACAAATCCACGAGATTTTAGCGCGCTTTTGTTGCGCAGCGCACCATAAATTCCATGCGATGCGCTCCACTTTTGTGCTTCCTGCCCTCGCCAGCCAGTGGCGTGATACGGGGGCGGATTGTCCTCTCTACACCGCCTTCATGACGCGCAATACGCTGTTGCGCGCCGCACAAATCAAGACGCAGCCGAAGCGGCGACGGCCCGCATGAATCGCAGCCCAGCGACGCGTCATTAATTCAATTCGTTCTGGTAATAGTGCCGCGTCGTGACGTACAGGCCACGGCGTATCTCCACCGGTTTGTCGCCGAACGTATGCGACACGCGCTCCACTGACAGCAGCGGCGATTCAGCGGCCACCGACAGCAACTCCGCCGTGGTCGGGTCAGCGGCCACCGCACGGATGCGCTCGGTGGCACGCAACATGCGCACGCCAAACTCCGCCTCGAAAAATGCGTACATCGGGCCCTTCCACTCGGTCAGCTTTTCAGCCGTCAGCCCTTTGAAGCTCGCCCCTGGCAACCAGATTTCTTCGAGCACGGTCGGCTCACCCGAAAAGAACAGGATGCGGCGGATCTGCACGACGCTGTCGCCGGCCTTGAGCTCGAGCAGACGGGCGATCTCAGCCGGGGCGCGCATGCGCTTGCACTCCAGCACACGGCTGCTGGGATAGTGCTGCTCGCCCTGCTCCGGCATCAGACGCAAGAAACGGAACTGCACCCCTTCTTCGTAATGCGTGGTAACGAAGGTGCCCTTGCCCTGGCGCCGCGCGACCAGGTTTTCAGCCGCCAACTCGTCGATCGCCTTGCGCACCGTCCCCTGGCTGACCTTGTAGCGGGCCGCCAACTCCATCTCACTGGGGATCATTTCGCCGGGCTTCCATTCGCCGGCTTGCAGGCTTTGCAGGATCAGCGTCTTGATCTGCTGATACAGCGGACTGAACGTGGGAGAGCCGCCTGCGCCGCCCGCAGAAGCGGGCGATGCGCCGCCTTCGCCGCCTGAAGGCGGCATCGCAGCGGATAGAGGGCTGGGTGTGCTCGACATAGCTGCCGATTTCACCACAAAAGCGACAAAGGCGTCCAGCCCGTTTATAGAATGTCTTATGTCTTATATAAGACAGAAGATTAATTGACTTCTCGGCAAAGCCGGACCTACACTCGCGCCTGTTCCGGGCGACGGTCCACTCAGACGCCACGACGCCCTCAAGGTCAATCGCGAGTGTGTTTCCACATCGTCATGCGGACGCAGTAAACTGCGAGGCTCTTGCCGATTCTGAGCCGACCGCCCACGAAGCGCCGACCGTTGCCGGCAATGCCTGCGAAGCTGCACCGACATCCCGCCAGGATGCCTGCCGCACGCAGTGCGATCCGCTTTCACTACCGTTTGGAGAGTTCTCATGGCAAAAGCACCCATGCGCGTCGCAGTGACCGGCGCTGCTGGACAGATTGGTTACGCCCTGCTGTTCCGCATCGCCGCTGGCGAAATGCTGGGCAAGGATCAGCCCGTCATCCTGCAACTGCTGGAAATCCCCGATGAGAAGGCCCAAAAGGCGCTCAAGGGTGTGATGATGGAGATCGAAGACTGCGCATTCCCGCTGCTGGCCGGCATGGAAGCGCATTCCGACCCGATGACCGCCTTCAAGGACGTCGACGTGGCCCTGCTGGTGGGCGCGCGCCCCCGTGGTCCGGGCATGGAGCGTGCAGACCTGCTGTCGGCCAACGCCCAGATCTTCACGGCACAAGGCAAGGCTCTGAACGCCGTGGCCTCGCGCAACGTCAAGGTGCTGGTGGTCGGGAACCCTGCCAACACCAACGCCTACATTGCCATGAAGTCGGCGCCGGACCTGCCGCGCGAGAATTTTACCGCCATGCTGCGCCTGGACCACAACCGTGCCTTGTCGCAAATCGCTGCCAAGACCGGCAAGCCGGTGTCGTCCATCGAAAAGCTGTTCGTGTGGGGCAACCACAGCCCGACGATGTACGCCGACTACCGCTACGCCACGATCGACGGCAAGAGCGTCAAGGACATGATCAACGACCCGGTGTGGAACAACGACGTGTTCCTGCCGACCGTTGGCAAGCGCGGCGCCGCCATCATCGAAGCGCGCGGCCTGTCGTCGGCTGCTTCGGCTGCCAACGCCGCCATTGACCACGTGCGTGACTGGGTACTGGGCAGCAACGGTAAGATCGTCACGATGGGCATCCCGTCGAACGGCGAATACGGCATTCCGAAGGACGTGATGTTCGGTTTCCCGGTCACCACGGAGAACGGCAAGTACAAGATCGTCGAAGGGCTGGAAATCGACGAGTACAGCCAAGGCAAGATCAAGATCACGCTCGACGAGCTGGAAGCCGAGCGCGCAGGCGTACAGCATCTGCTGTAATCCGCATGATCTAAAGGAAGAAACCGGAGCGGATCGGCAGCGAACCCTCCGGTTTTTTTACACCTGCATTTTGAACAAGACGCAGGCGCTGTAGGCGCCGCACAACCGACACCACTCCGTGCACCCTACCGAGGTTTTGTTCCAGGACGATGCCCTTCCGGCTCAACTGCCGGTCTGCGACCACTACGCGGGCGCAGAAAAACTGATGCGCAAATCGCTCGCCCTGCAACAAACCCTTGGCCCCGTCTTCGACATCACGTTCGACTGCGAAGACGGCGCCGCCATCGGCCAGGAGCGCGCACACGCCGAACTGGCCGCCGCGCTCATCAACAGCGACGACAACCGTTTCAACCGCATTGGCGTGCGCATCCACGATCCAAACCACGATGCGTGGACGCAAGACGTCGATATCCTCGTAGGCCTTGCCGGCCGCCGCCTCGCCTACGTCACGGTGCCCAAGGTGCGCGACGTGGTGGAAGTGGCACGCGTGACCGATCGCATCAACCAGGCCGCCAAGGCAGCGGGCATTGCGCGGCACCTGCCGATCCACGTCTTGATCGAAACACATGGGGCCCTGGCGCAGGTGTTCGATATCGCTTCGTTGGTGCAGGTGGAATGCCTGAGTTTCGGCCTGATGGATTTCGTTTCGGCACACAACGGCGCGATTCCGGGCGCGGCGATGGGCTCGCCCGAGCAGTTCGAGCACCCGCTGATCCGCCGCGCGCTTGCCGATATTTCGGCCGCGTGCCACGCGCACGGCAAAGTGCCGTCGCACAACGTCAGCACCGACATCAAACACCCGGACCGCGCCGGCGCCGATGCCACTCGCGCGCGCAACGAGTTCGGCTATCTGCGCAAGTGGAGCATCCATCCGGACCAGATTGCGCCGATCGTTTCGGCGTTCCGCCCATCGCACGAAGAAGTGACACACGCGAGCGCCATTCTTGCATCTGCGCAAGACACCGCGTGGGGACCGATCCAGCACGAAGGGCGGCTGCATGACCGCGCGAGCTATCGCTACTGGTGGGCCGTGCTGCAACGGGCGCACACCACCGGCGTGGAGATGCCGCCCGACGCGGTTGCGCGCTTCTTCGCGTGACGGGCACAGACAGGAGAATCGCCATGACTGCACACACCCAAGCCAGCGCAGGGGCGCGCTTTCGCCAGGCGCTGGTTGAAGAATCGCCGCTGCAGGTGGTTGGCACCATCAACGCCAACCACGCGCTGCTGGCCAAGCGCGCCGGCTATCGCGCGATCTATCTTTCGGGCGGCGGCGTGGCAGCGGGCTCGCTCGGATTGCCGGATCTCGGCATATCGGGCCTGGACGACGTTTTGACGGACGTCCGCCGCATCACCGATGTGTGCGATGTACCGCTGCTGGTCGATGTCGACACGGGTTTCGGCGCTTCCGCATTCAACGTAGCGCGCACGACCAAGTCGCTCATCAAGTTTGGCGCCGCGGCCATGCATATCGAAGACCAAGTCGGCGCCAAGCGCTGCGGCCATCGACCCAACAAGGAGATCGTCTCGAAGGAAGAGATGGTCGACCGGATCAAAGCGGCCGTCGATGCCCGCACCGACGCCAACTTTGTCATCATGGCCCGCACCGATGCGCTGGCCGTCGAAGGGTTCGACCGCGCCCTGGAACGGGCCGTGGCCTGCGTGGAAGCCGGCGCGGACGCGATCTTCCCGGAAGCAATGACGGAACTCTCGATGTACCGCAAGTTTGTCGACGAGGTGAAGGTCCCGGTGCTGGCGAACATCACCGAATTTGGCCAGACGCCGCTGTTCACGCGCGATGAGCTGGCCTCCGCGGGCGTGTCGATGATCCTGTATCCGCTGTCGGCATTCCGGGCGATGAACAAGGCTGCGGAGAACGTGTACGCAGCCATTCGCCGCGACGGCACGCAACAGAACGTCGTCGACACCATGCAGACGCGCATGGAACTCTACGACAGCATCGGTTACCACGACTACGAAGCCAAGCTGGACGCGCTGTTCGCACAGAACCGCGGGTAAGCCGGCCAGCCTCCCGACCAACGCAAGCAAGGAGAACGGAAGACAAACACTGCGGGGCGAGTTGCGCGGGAACGGTCCCAAGATCGATGCTGATGCCAAGCCGATACCGCCGTTTGACGGAGATGTCGGTCTTGCATGTAACAGAACGTTGGGCACGGCGTCCAAATCGGTCAAAATACCGGCCGGTGTGCGAAATGCCGTGGCAACCGCGACCTGGCTGCCGCCTCCCTACTCTGTCTTACCGAATTACCGAAGGAAACCCTATGAACAAATTCATCGTGGGCGCCTGTGCCGGCGTTCTTTCGCTGGCTGCATCGCAATATGCAACCGCCCAGACCGCGCCCGCAAAGCCGGCCGCCAAAAAGGCTCCGGCCAAGAAGAAGGCCACCAAGAAGGCAGAGCCTGTTGCAGCCGCCAAGCCTGAAGGCGTGCAATGGAAGTGCGAACTTGGCAACGAGCTCTACATTGCAGGTGACATGACGCGCGACCAGATCATCAAGCTGCACTGGAAGGGCAAGAACTACGACCTGCCGCGCCAACTGACCCGCACCGGCGCCGACCGCTACTTCGACCAGAAGACCGGCTTCGACCTGGTCGTGATCCCGGCGAAGGCCATGCTGTTTGATCGCAACGAAGGCCACCGCCTGGCTGATGAGTGCCAAACCGCTGAAATGGCTGCCGGCGCACCGGCCCCGACGCAAGCCGGCGCCCTGCGCGCGCCGGCCGGCCTGCCGTTGATGACCCCGGACAGCCCGGCCCCCGCACCGGCCCCGGCACCGGGCACGGCCCAACCGGCCCAGCAGTAACCCGCCATCGCGCAAGAGGCCCACGGGAGCCGCCCATGTCCGCAACGGTTGCGAACATCCGCATGAATCCAGACAAGGCCATCGTCGACGACGTGACCTTGCCCGGAGGCGCGGGGCGCCCTGGGCCCACAGCATCCGGGGCCATCGAGCCAATTGGAACGATGGCGCTCGGTACCACCCTGGTCGCCGGTCAGGCCATCGAGGCGCACCAAGACACCGTCGTCCGCGGCACGCGCAGCACTGCGCTGCGTATGAAAATTGCCTGCGCGGACGACAAGCCTTTCACCACGATTGACCACGACGCCAAGAAACGTCCGATTGCCGATGGCATCCCCGCCCGCATCAACGGCGGCAAGACGTTCAACGGAGTTGTGGCGCAGTATCCGCCCGGTCAGAAGCCTTGCCGAGCGACGCGTTTGCCGGTTTGTATGTGATTTGATTTTGTCGATTTGATGTATCCGCACGGGGCACCCCGGTACCCCGCGCAATCCTCAAGCCTTGGAGTCATGCCATGCCCCACAATCTGAAAAAAACACTCAAGGAATTTAAGGTCAACGGCGGCCAGACCGGCAAGTTCTACTCCCTGCCGCAACTGGGCAAGGAGCTGGGCGTGGCGATCGAGCGCCTGCCGGTGTCGATCCGCATCGTGCTGGAGTCCGTGCTGCGCAACTGCGACGGCAAGAAGGTGACCGAAGAGCACGTCCAACAATTGGCCAACTGGAAGCCGAACGCCGAGCGCGTTGACGAAATCCCGTTCGTGGTGGCCCGCGTGGTGCTGCAGGACTTTACCGGCGTGCCGCTGCTGGCCGACCTGGCCGCCATGCGCAACGTGGCCGAGCGCATGGGCAAGAACCCCAAGAAGATCGAGCCGCTCGTGCCGGTCGACCTGGTGGTGGACCACTCGGTGCAGATTGACCACTTCCGCGAGAAGAAGGCGCTGGACCTGAACATGCAACTGGAGTTCTCGCGCAACAACGAGCGCTACCAGTTCATGAAGTGGGGCATGCAGGCATTCGACACGTTTGGCGTGGTGCAGCCGGGCTTCGGCATCGTCCACCAGGTCAACCTGGAGTACCTGGCACGCGGCGTCCATAAGAAGGACGGCGTGTACTACCCGGATACGCTGGTCGGCACCGACAGCCACACCACCATGATCAACGGTATCGGCGTGGTGGGCTGGGGCGTGGGCGGTATCGAGGCGGAAGCCGGCATGCTGGGCCAGCCGGTGTATTTCCTGACACCGGACGTGGTAGGCGTGGAGCTGAAGGGCCGCCTGCGCGAAGGCTGCACGGCAACCGACCTGGTGCTCACGATCACGGAAATGCTGCGCAAGGAAAAGGTCGTCGGCAAGTTCGTCGAATTCTTCGGCGAAGGCACGGCCAGCCTGTCGCTGCCGGACCGCGCGACCATCGGCAACATGGCACCGGAATACGGCGCCACGATGGGCTTCTTCCCGGTCGACGAAAAGACCATCGATTACTTCAAGGGCACGGGCCGCACGAAGGAGGAAATCGCTGCGTTCGAAAGCTACTTCAAGGCGCAGAAGCTGTTTGGCGTGCCGAAGGCTGGCGAAATCGACTACACCAAGACGCTGACGCTGGATCTCGGCACGGTGGCGCCGTCGCTGGCCGGCCCGAAGCGCCCGCAAGACCGCATCGAAATCGGCAACGTGAAATCGACGTTCTCGTCGCTGTTCTCGAAGCCCGTTGCGGAGAACGGCTTCAACAAGAGCGCCGAAGACCTCGATAAGACCTTCACGACCACCAACGGCGTGAACGTGAAGAGCGGCGACGTGCTGATCGCGGCCATCACTTCGTGCACGAACACGTCCAACCCGAGCGTGCTGCTGGCAGCCGGCCTGCTGGCCAAGAAGGCCGTCGAAGCCGGCTTGGAAGTGGCACCGCACATCAAGACCTCGCTCGCCCCGGGGAGCCGTGTGGTGACGAAGTATCTGGAAGCCGCCGGCCTGCTGCCATACCTGGAAAAGCTGGGCTTTGGCGTGACGGCCTACGGCTGCACGACCTGCATCGGCAATGCCGGCGATCTGACGCCTGAACTGAACGAAGCTATCGTGAAGAACGACATCGTTGCTGCCGCCGTGCTGTCGGGCAACCGCAACTTTGAAGCGCGTATCCACCCGAACATCCGCGCCAACTTCCTGGCTTCGCCCCCGCTGGTCGTCGCCTACGCGATCGCCGGCAACGTGACGCGCGACCTCATGACCGAACCGGTCGGCAAGGGCAAGAAGGGCAAGGACGTCTACCTGGGCGACATTTGGCCGACCTCGGACGAAATCGCCAAGCTGATGAAGTTCGCAATGAACGCCGACACGTTCCGCACGAACTACGAACAGGTCAAGAAGCCGTCCAAGCTGTGGGCCAACGTCAAGGGCACGAAGGGTCAGGTCTACGACTGGCCGAAGTCCACGTACATCGCCGAGCCGCCGTTCTTCGAAAGTTTTGGCATGACGCCGGCTGTTGCCTCGGCATCGGTCAAGGGCGCCCGCGCACTGGGCGTCTTCGGCGACTCCGTGACGACCGACCACATCTCCCCGGCCGGTTCGATCAAGGAAACGTCGCCGGCCGGCAAATACCTGCTGGCCAATGGCGTGCTGAAGGCCGACTTCAACAGCTACGGCTCGCGCCGCGGCAACCATGAGGTGATGATGCGCGGCACGTTCGCCAACGTGCGTATCAAGAACCTGATGATCCCCGCCAAGGCCGACGGTTCGCGCGTGGAAGGCGGCGAAACGCTGTTCCAGCCGAGCGGCGAACAAATGTCGATCTACGACGCCGCCATGAAGTACATCGCCGAAGGGACGCCGACGGTCGTGTTCGGTGGCGAAGAGTACGGCACGGGCAGCTCGCGCGACTGGGCCGCCAAGGGCACGCAGCTGCTGGGCGTGAAGGCGGTGATCGCACGCAGCTTCGAGCGTATTCACCGCTCGAACCTGGTTGGCATGGGCGTGTTGCCGCTGCAGTTCAAGGGCAGCGACTCGGCGCAGTCGCTGGGCATCGTGGGAGACGAAACCTTCGACATCGAGGGCCTGGACGGCGAAATCAAGCCGCAACAGGACGTCACCCTGGTCATCCACCGCGCCAACGGCGAGACCACGCGTGCACAAGTGCTGCTGCGCATCGACACGCCGATCGAAGTGGACTACTACAAGCACGGCGGGATCCTGCCGTTCGTGCTGCGTCAGCTGCTGGCGGCTTAAGCTTCACGCCACTGCGCTGCTGCAGAACGGAAACCGGCTCTTCGGAGCCGGTTTTTTATTGCCTGCCGAATCAAACAAGGTGACGATGCCCCAATCGATGCGCAGGCTTTGATACAGTGTGCCGCATCGGCCGCGTGATGTGCTCGCCCCCTTGGCGGCGACATTGGCGCCCGCCCTCGCCTGACCGTTTCATTGCTGGAGTTCCGCACCCATGGCCCAAGTGGTACTTGCCTTCATCGTCGTGGCAGCCGCCGTGTTCTACATTCTGTTCAAGGCACCGCAGACCGACGCCCAGGCCCCAGCCCAAACCGCGCCCGCTGCGGCGGCTGCGTCCGTTCCTCCGCCTCCGCCGCTGGCCGCTTCCGAGCCCGCCACCGAGACGCGTGCCGCACCGGCCAGCGCACCGGCCGCACCCGAACCCGCAGTGGCTTCCGTCCCCGCAGCCGCGAGCAGCATGGCAGCGTCAGCATCGGCACCAGCGGTCAAGCCTTAACGTTTTCGCGCTACGGGTTTCGTCAGAAGCGTCGCGCGGCAGCGTACAAGGGTAAAATAATGCCCCTTCATTCTTCCAACGAACGGTACGGCACAGCATGGCAGGATTCCGCTCCAAGGCTCCCCAACGTCTTTCCCCCGATGCAGAACGGCTGGTGGCCGATGCGCTGGCGCTGGACGCGTCGGGCAGTCGCATCGAAGACGTCTATTGGGAACAAAGGCTGTCCGAACGTCTTTCCCGGCTGCTCAAGAACGGCAGCCAGACCGCGCTCGACGCCGCGCTAGACCATCTTTTCAAGCACAACGAGGAAGCCTCCGACGTGCTGGCCGAGCAGGCCGAGACACTGGCTGAATCGGCCATCCTCAGCTCGGGCGGCGTCGAATATGACGCGCTGCTGATCGCAGCGCCCATCCTGGCACACACACGCTACATGATCCCGTCGGGCACCATCAAGCCCGAGATGGCGCAAACGCTGCAGGTACACCTGCAGGCCCACGTGATGGCTTCCAACGCCCGCGTGGCACTCGCGCCGTACCTGTACAGCATCGACCAGTTGCCGCGCACCCATTCCGACACGTTTGCGCTCACGCACAAGCTGGCCGCCTATGCGCTGGCCGGGCAGCCGGCAAAGGTCGAATTGCGTGACATGCCCGAGACGGCACCGATCCTGGCCGATCCTCGCTACCTGGTAGCGATCGTCGTGGCCCAGCACGGCCAGGCGCTGTTTCGCTGGCAGGAAGACTCCAAGGAGCACCACGCCGAGCGTTCCGCCTGCCTGGAGCAATGGCGCGAGCAGGTCACGCCGACCATCTCCACGCTGATGCCGGGCTGCGAGTTCGACCTGCTGCTGCCCGACGCCTTCTTCCTGTCCTGCCGCGAGTCCGACAAGCAGATCCGCCCGCTGACCGTGCGTGCTGCCGTCAATTACTTGCAGGGCGCGCTCGATATGCCGGCCAACCGCTTCGGCGCCATCATCGGCGCATTCGGCGAAGAGCAGATCGAGGAATACCGCGTGGCCTTCACGGTGCGCGGCGAGAAAGACCTCATCTACGGCATCGTCTGGCCCGTGTACGGCCGCGATGGCGGGGCCACGGATGTCACTGCGGAAGGCGAACCGGGCAGCCCACTTGAGCAGATCTGCGATGAGCTGCGCGCCTGCGGCATCGAAGATATCTTCCGCCACGGTCAGCTTTTCGAACCCGAGTACTGCGAAGACTGCGGGGCCCCGCTCTACGCAGACCGCTCGGCCGAAATCGTCCACGCAGAAATGCCGGAAGACGCACCGACCCAGCAGCCGCTGTTCCACTGATCGGCGACGCACGCAATCAGAGCCACCCTCGGGTGGCTTTTTTATTGCTCCGCCATCGTTCATATTGATTCTCGGTTTGCGTCGCACACGCCAATGCGGGCTGCGGCACAATGACGATCTTCCGCCACATGGCATCACCGCCCGAACCCCAGGAGCCTCTCGATGACAACCCGTCCCCTCTTGTGTGTTCCCATCCGCGCCTTGATCCGCAGTTTCGCCGCAGGCGCACTGGCTGCGGCCGCCGCGATGCCGTTCGCGGCGCAGGCCGACGACTTGCGCATCGGCCTGTCCGCCGACGTCACGTCGATGGACCCGCAATGGAACAACGCCGGCCCCAACAACGCCATGGCGCTGCATATCTTCGAGTCGCTGGTCTTTCTCGACAAGAACGGCCGCTACACGCCCGGCCTGGCGACCTCGTGGAAACCCGTCGATGCCAACACGTGGGAGATCAAGCTCCGCCCCAACGTGAAGTGGAGCGACGGCACGCCGTTCACCGGCGAAGACGTGAAGGCATCGATCGAGCGCCCGGCACGCCTGACCAACAGCCCGGGTCCGTTCACGAGCTATACCAAGTCGATTACCGAAGTACAGATCGTCGATCCGCTGACGGTGCGCCTGAAATTGTCGACACCGAATTACGCGAGCATCCCAAACGATCTGAACAGCCTGCCCATCATTCCGAAGAAGGTGGCCAACGCGCCGCAGGCGGACTTTGACGCGGGCCGCGCCATGATCGGCACGGGCCCGTTCCTGTTCGACCACTTTACGCGCGGGCAGGAAATCGTCCTGAAGAAGAACCCGCACTACTGGGGCCGCGTACCGCAGTGGGACAAGGTGACCTTCAAGATCATCACCGACAATGCGGCGCGTACAGCCGCGCTGCTCTCGGGCGATGTGGATGTCGTCGAGGCCGTACCGGCTGCGGACGTGCCGCGCATCAAGCAAGACGCCAAATTCCACCTCGAACAGCAGGTGTCGTGGCGCACGATTTTCTGGCAGATGGACCAAAGCCGCGATGTGTCGCCGTTCGTGACCGACAAATCCGGCAAACCGCTGGCCAAGAACCCACTCAAGGACCATCGCGTGCGCGAGGCCATCGCGCTGGCTATCAACCGCGATGCCATCGTCAGCCGCGTGCTCGAGGGCCAGGGCGTGGTGGCCTCGAGCATCGTGTCACCGCAGATCTTCGGGCACCCGGGGGGCAAACCGATTGCTTATGACCCGGCACGCGCCAAGAAACTGCTTGCCGAGGCCGGCTATCCGGACGGCTTCGGGCTCACGCTGCACGCCACCAACAACCGCTACCTGAATGACGCGCAAGTCGCGCAAACCACCGCGCAGCTGCTCACGCGCATCGGCATCCAGACGAAGGTTGAAACGTTGCCGGTGGCGGCGTATTTCTCGCGCGCGCGTCAGGGCGAGTTCTCGTTCATGATGCTCGGCTGGGGCTCGGTGGCGGCGGATGTAGCGCTGCGCAGCATTCTCGGCACGCCCAACGCGCAAACCGGTTATGGCTCGTGGAACTGGGGCCGCTACAGCAACCCGGAACTCGACAAACTGGTACAGACGTCGCTCTCAACGGTCTCGAGCGAACAGGCACACGAGCAGGCTGCCAAAACTGCGGCACGCTTTGCGCAGACGGACTACGCGATCATCCCGTCGCATCACCAGCTCGCCACGTGGGCCATGCGCAAGGGCATCCGCTACGAGGCGCGCACTGACGAATGGTCGCTCGCGTGGTTGTTCACCAAGCAATGATGATCGCTTGGTAACGAACACCGTGCCGTAACGCGCCGTTACAGCAAATTCGCCTGATGTGCCGCATTGGAGACGCATTGGGGCAACTAGCAGGAACTTTCGTCCTTAGCTTTCCTCTATCATGGCGATTTCCACGCCGATACCCTGTAACTCGTGATGTTGCGACCCAAACTACTCTGTCTCGGCGTCGTTGCTTTGCTGGCCGCCTGCTCCAACCTGCAGACTGAACCGACCAACCCGTCGGGCCAGGCCACCAACGCCACGCCGAGCACCCCGGCCGCTCAAGCCAAGCCGGTTATACAGCCCGCCGCCACCACGCCGCCCATCGTCTTCGGCTCGACCGACAGCAGCGGCACGACCACGGTCAACCTGCCGTCCAAGGACAAGATGAGCCTGTCCGAGTACCGCGCACAAACCCGTGACCGCCTGATTCAATCGGAAGGTGCCCGCCCCGACGTGGCCGACTGCGCAGCGCACGCGAGCTGGATCATTCCGCGCTCGACCAATTTCGACCAGTTCCGCCTGCCAACCGGCGCGCTCTCCAACGACCAGGCCAAGGTCGAGCCATGGGACTCGCGCTTCTCGTCGAGCAAGCAAGGGGCGATCAAGGTGTCGAGCGTGGTCAGCTTCAATGCCGCCGTGCACAAGCGCGGCACGGGCAATGACCAGTGGGAACCCGTGCGTGTGCGCTGCGGGTATGACGAAGGGATGATGCTGGCGTATGAGCTTCTCGACGCCAACGGCCAGCCGTTCGCTGCGCCGGCCGCTGCGCCCGCGTCGTCGACAGCGCGCACGCATTGCCGCCGCGGCCATCGCTGCACGACCAGTGCGGCGGCGCGCGGGAAGAGCACAGCCAAGGGCAAGGCCTCGACAAAAGCGACGGCCAAGTCGGCCAAGGGCGGCGGCACCGCCAAGACCAAGTCGACCACGGCAAGCAAATCCACCGCCAAGTCGACGGCAAAGAAGACGACGAAGAAGTCGTCCTCCAACTAAGCGCAATGCGCCGCCGACCCAGGCGGCGCAGCGTTTATCTTCAGCCGAGATACTCCAGGATCGCCTGCAGCATGGCCGCGCCCAATGCGGCGCTGCGGGCGCCATCCCAGCCCACGCGCGCGTCGGGCAGGTCGGCGTTGTCCTTGAAAGGCATTTCCAGCGTCAACGACAGGCAGCCATACGTGTGGCCGATGTACTTGGAGGCGAGCTTGAGCGCGTCTTCGTTGTACTTGCTGGCCTCGTAGCCGTATCGCGTCTGGAAGTCGGGGGATGCACGCAGGAACGCCGCGACAAAGCGGTCCTGGTCGGCACGCTGTGCATCGGTAAAGCCCGGCAGCATTTCGCTGCCCGCCACAAACACATAAGGCAGCGCCTCGTCGCCGTGGATGTCGAAAAACAGGTCGACGCCGGTTTGCTCGATGGCCTGCCGCACCGCCAGCACCTCGGGGCTGCGCTGCGCGTCGGGTTCCATCCACTCGCGGTTCAGGTTGGCGCCTGCGCCATTGGTGCGCAGGTTGCCCAGGGACGAGCCATCCGGGTTCATGTTCGGCACGATATGGAAGACGGCGCGCTCGGCGAGCACGCGACCGAAGGGATCGCCACTCCAGACACCTTGACGCGTCAGACGTGCGAGCAGCCCTTCAACGAACCACTCGGCCATCGTCTCGCCCGGATGCTGGCGCGCGATGATCCACACGTTTTTCTTGCCGGGACCGGGTTCGCCGACGGTGATGCTCGTCATGTCGCGGCCCTGCACCGTTTGCCCCAAGCGCTGCGTGCGCACGCCCGGCTGCGTCTGCGCAGCGGCCACCAGCGAGAGGTGGCGCTCATCCGAATACGGCTCGAAATAGGCAAACCAGATGCTGTCGTACTCGGGCGTCACCTCGATCGTCAACGTCTTGCCGTCATAGCGGGTCGGCACGCGGAACCAATGCTCGCGGTCGTACGAGGCGACGGCGCGGTAGTCCTTCCAGCCGGAGGCATAGGTGCATTCGCCGGCGTTTTCCAGCGCGAGCGTGCAGGCCTGGCCCAGCACCCCTTGCAGGCGGAAGTGAAACCATTGCGTGAAGTCGGCGTGCGAATCGCGGCGAATACGCAGGCGGATGGCATCGGCGCGGGCCGCATCGACGATTTCGATGGCGCCGCTGTCGAACGCGCTGGAGATGTGCGGTTGCGTGGCTGTCATGTCGGATCCTGTCATCAGGTGAGCTTGCGGCGGAAGATCCAGCGCTCGTCGTCGGAATCGGCAGCGACAAACGCATAGCCGTCGACATCGAACGTCTTGAGCTTGCGCGGATCGGTGATGCGGTGCTCGATCGCATAGCGCGCCATCAGACCGCGCGCACGCTTGGCGTAGAACGAAATGATCTTGTACTGGCCGTTCTTCCAGTCCTCAAAAACCGGCGTGACGATGCGGGCCTTGAGCACCTTGGGCCGCACCACCTTGAAATACTCTTCCGACGCGAGATTGACGAGCACGGCGTCGTCGTCCTGCTTGAAGAGCTTGTTCAGCGCCAGGGTCACCTCGTCGCCCCAGAAGGCGTACAAATCCTTGCCGCGCGGATTGGCCAGGCGCGTGCCCATTTCGAGGCGATACGGCTGCATCCAGTCGAGCGGGCGCAGCACGCCGTACAGCCCCGACAGGATCCGCAGATGCTTCTGCGCGAACTGCAGATCGTCTACCGCCAGCGAGTTGGCATCGAGCCCGCCGTAGACATCGCCGTCGAAGGCCAGTGCGGCCTGCTTGCTGTTTTCGGCAGTGAATTCGGGCGACCAATCGGCATAGCGCGTGGCATTGAGCGCCGCCAACGGGTCGGAAATGTGCATGAGCGTGCCGATCTGGGCCGGCGACAGCTTGCGAAGCACGTCAATGAGTTCTGCGGAGCGCTCGATGAAATCGGGCAGCGTGTGGGTCTTGGTGCGCGGCGGCGTGTCGTAGTCGAGCGACTTGGCCGGCGAGAGGACGATGATCATGTCAGAATCGCGGTTCACAAGTCTGGAATTGTATCGAATGGCAGACGCTGCCGCCCTCGCCCACTCCACCCAGGCTCCGGCCCCGCGCGTGGTGCTGGACTCCAACATCTGGGTCGACATCCTGATCTTCGACGATGCGGTTGCGCGCCCGATCCGCGCTGCGCTGGAAGCCGGCCGGCTGGACGCCATCATCAGCCCCGCCTGCCGCGAAGAACTGCGCCGCGTGCTCGGCTATCCGCAATTCGCCCGCTACGCCGTCGACACGCAGGCCGCACTCGCATGGGTCGATCGCGTGACCCGATCCGTCGCCGATCCTGAAGATGCGGCCCGCGTGCAAGGCGAAGCGTTCGTCCCGCGCTGCAAGGATCGCGACGACCAGAAATTTCTCGCGCTCGCCGATGCCGCCGACGTTGCCTATCTCGTTTCCAAGGACCGCGCCGTGCTCAAGCTCAAGCGCCGCATGGCCAAGTATTGCGACGTGGCGGTGCTGCCGCCCAAGCAGTTCGTCGCGCTGGTCCAGTTGGAAAACGCGCCCCTTGCCGCAATCCCAAATCAAGCCTGAAACCGTCTTGTCATGACCACTGTTGAATCGCTCGCGCCCATCGCCCCGCCGCCGTCGCGCCTGCCGAATGTCGGCACCACCATCTTCACCGTGATGTCTGCGCTGGCCGTGGAAAAGCAGGCCGTCAACCTGGGCCAGGGCTTTCCTGATTTCGATTGCGACCCGCGCATCGTCGATGCGGTGTCCGACGCCATGCGCGCCGGCCTGAACCAATACCCGCCGATGACGGGCGTGCCCGCCCTGCGCCAGGCCATCGCCGCCAAGGTCGCCAATCTGTACGGCCACGCTTACGATGCCGACCGCGAGATCACCATCACCGCCGGCGCCACGCAGGCGTTGCTGACGACCGTACTGTGCTGCGTGCATCCGGGCGACGAAGTCATCGTGTTCGAGCCGACGTACGACAGCTACATTCCGTCGATTGAACTGGCGGGCGGCAAGGTCGTGCCGATCACGCTGAACGCGCCGGACTTTCGCATCCCGTTCGACACGCTGGCGGCGGCCATCACGCGGCGCACGCGCCTGATCATGCTCAACACGCCGCACAACCCGACCGGCACGGTCTGGCATGCGGACGACATGCGCAAGCTCGCCGAGATCCTCGCGCCCACCAACGTGCTGCTGCTCTCCGATGAGGTGTACGAGCACATGGTGTACGACGGCGTGCCGCATGCCTCGGTGGCGCGCATTCCCGAGCTGGCGCATCGCGCTTTCGTGGTGTCGAGCTTCGGCAAGACGTATCACGTGACGGGCTGGAAGGTCGGCTACGTGGCCGCCCCCGCCGCGCTGATGGCGGAATTCCGCAAGGTGCACCAGTTCAACGTGTTCACCGTCAACACGCCGGTGCAGCACGGCCTGGCGAACTACATGGCGGATCCGCGCCCGTATCTGGAGTTGCCGGCGTTCTACCAGCGCAAGCGCGACCTCTTCCGCGCTGGGCTGGAGAACACGCGCTTCAAGCTTCTGCCCTGCCAGGGGACGTACTTCCAGTGCGTGGATTACAGCGCAATCTCCGATCTGCCCGAGGCCGAGTTCGCCAAG
Organism: Ralstonia pickettii; assembly: GCF_016466415.2. NCBI lineage: Bacteria > Pseudomonadati > Pseudomonadota > Betaproteobacteria > Burkholderiales > Burkholderiaceae > Ralstonia > Ralstonia pickettii. The sequence goes on from NZ_CP066771.1 coordinate 1,950,099, forward strand.
TGGCTGACGAGCGAGATTGGCGTGGCGGCAATTCCCGTGTCGGCGTTCTACTCGCAGCCGCACGAATCGGGCGTGGTGCGCTTCTGCTTCGCCAAAAAAGACGAAACGCTCCAGGTCGCCCTGGAGCGTTTGTCGAAGGTGTAAAACCGTAAGGCCGAGGCCGATCAGCGCTTGCTGGCGTAGTGCGCAAGCATCTGCTCGAGATTGGCCTTGCTGTCTGCCCGCACTTTCTGCACGTTGGGATTCTCGGCCATCTTGGCCAGGTAAGGCTTGACGCCTTCGACCTGCGCCAGCAGGTCTTCACCGTAGATGATCTTGGTAGCCTGACTCACCAGCGGGAAGTGCACGATGGCCGCGCAGTCCGCAATGGTGAACGTGTCGCCCGCTACGTAAGGCGAGAACTTGAACAGCTTGGCCGCCGCCGGGATGTTCTTCTGCAGTTGTTCGCGCACCTTGACCTTCAGGTTGTCGCTGATCTTGCCGCCGAAGAACGCCTCGGGAAACAACTGGCGCGCCACCAACTCCAGGTGCAGCTCCAGGAACGTCACCACCTCTCGCACCTTGGCTGCCTGGAACGGATCGGCCGGAACCAGCGGATGCTCCGGATAACGCGCCTCCAGATAGTCGACAATGACCTGCGATTCGCACATGCCGAGATCGCCATCCTTCAGATACGGCACCTTGTGCAGCGGCGAGATTTCGCCGTCGGTCTGGTCCGGCCAGCGCAGTGATTCCTCAAAAGGGAGTCCCTTTTCCAGCAGGGCGAGCTTGACCTTGTTGTAGTAGTTGCTCGCGGCAAAACCGTATAGCGTCAGCATGAACCCATCTCCTTGGTAATTTGGCCGTCCGTTATGGTCGGTGCGGATGCCAGAAATCGCACGCTCGTGCTATTTTAGCCAGACTTCTTTCGATCGCAGCGGATTTCATATGCAGACTATCGGGATTGTGGGCACCGGCGCCATGGGGCGAGGCATTGCACAGATCGCGGCCCAGGCAGGTTTGCGCGTCAAACTGTTCGACGCCAATCCGCAAGCCGTGGAAGCGGCGCGCACTGCACTGGCCGATACGCTCGCCAAGCTTGCTTCCAAGGGCAAGCTCACAGCGGATGACGCCGACGCCACAATCGCCCGCCTGATTCCTGCCGGCGCCCTGACCGACCTCGCCGACTGCGATCTCGTGGTCGAGGCCATCGTCGAAAAGCTCGACGTCAAGCGCGACCTCTTCCGTCAGCTCGAAGACATCGTTCGCGCGGACGCCATCCTGGCGTCAAATACGTCGTCGCTGTCGATCACGGCGATCGCCGCGACATGCAAGCACCCCGAACGCGTCGCGGGCTTTCACTTCTTCAATCCGGTGCCGCTGATGAAGGTGGTCGAAGTCATCGACGGCCTGCGCAGCGCGCCCGCCACCGGTGATGCCCTAGCCGCCCTCGCCCAGCGCATGGGGCACACCGCCGTGCGCTGCATCGACATGCCGGGCTTCATCGTCAACCACGCCGGGCGCGGCATGAATACCGAAGGGCTGCGCGTGGCGCAGGAAAGTGTGGCGGCCTATGCGGACATCGACGCTATCATGCGCGAGCAGGCCGGCTTCCGCATGGGGCCGTTCGAGTTGATGGACCTCACAGGGCTGGACGTTTCGCACCCGGTGATGGAATCGGTCTACCGCCAGTTCTACGACGAGCCGCGCTATCGTCCGTCGCAGATCACAGCGGTTCGCTTTGCCGGCGGCATTCTGGGCCGCAAGACGGGCGAAGGTTTCTATCGTTATCCGGATGGACAGAAGCAAGTCCCCGCCGAAGCGCCCGCCCCGTCTGCGCGCCCGTCTTCGGTGTGGATCAGCCGCGCGCATGACGCCGGCCACGCCGCAGCGCAGCGCCTGTTGCTCGATCTGGGCATCACGCCCGAAGCCGGTTCCAAACCGTCCGCCGACGCATTGATCATCGTGACGCCGCGCGGGCTGGATGCGACGGCCTGCGTGGCCGCCGAGGGGCTCGACGCACGCCGCACCGTCGCACTCGACACGCTCTATCCGTTTGCCGCCACCAAGCGCCGCACGCTGATGACCACACCCGCCACCGATGCGGCCTACCGCGATGCCGCACACGGCTTGCTCGCGTCCGACGGCGTACCGGTCACGGTGATCCGCGATTCGGGTGGCTTTGTCGCGCAGCGCATCGTCGCATGCATCGTCAACATCGCGTGCGATATCGCACAGCAGCGCATTGCTACGCCTACCGACATCGACCTCGCTGTCACGCTGGGGCTCGGTTATCCCAAAGGGCCGCTGGCACTCGGCGATACGCTGGGCACGAACGCCATCCTTGAAGTCCTGCAGAACCTCTACGTGCTGTATGGCGATCCGCGCTATCGCCCGAGCCCGTGGCTGCTGCGCCGTGCCCGTCTCGGCATGTCGCTGCTCACGCCTGATGCCTGATACGCCTGACGCCTGATTGCCGCTTACCCTGACGAGGCCGCCATGACCGCGCAATTGCTCTCCAAACGCATCGGCTCGACGCTGGTGCTGACGCTGTCCAACCCTGACGCGCGCAACGCGCTGGACCCGGTGATGTACACCGCGTCGATGGAAGCGCTCGACCGTGCCGCCAACGACAACGAGATCCGTGCCGTCATCTTCACGGGCGACGGCAACGCCTTCTGTGCGGGCGGCAATCTGAACCGCCTGCTGGAAAACCGTAGCAAGCCGCGCAGCGTTCAAGAAGAAGGCATCGACGCGCTCAACCACTGGATCGAGACGATCCGCACGTTTCCCAAGCCGGTGATCGCCGCGGTGGAGGGCCCAGCGGCAGGCGCCGGTTTCTCGTTGGTACTGGCTTGCGACTTTGCGATTGCCGCATCGGACGCCAAATTCGTGATGGCATACGTGAACGTGGCGCTCACGCCGGACGGCGGCGGCTCATGGCACATCGCACGCTTCCTGCCGCGCCCGTTGGCGAGCGAAATCATCATGCTCGGCAAGCCTGTCAGCGCAGAGCGGCTGGCGCACTTCGGGCTCATCAATGAGGTGGTCAAACCCGGCGAGGCGCTGGACCAGGCAGTGGCACTGGCGGAAAAACTCGCTGCGCAATCGCCGCACGCGGTGGGCCGCATCAAGGGCCTGATCGCGCACGCAGAAGACGCCTCACTGCACGACCACCTCAAGGCCGAGCAGCACAGCTTTGTCGAAGCGCTGCACCACGCCGATGGCAACGAGGGCATCTCCGCCTTCCTGCAAAAGCGCAAACCCCAATACCGCTAGTTTCAGGCTCGCATGGTTCCCTTCCCGACACCCAACCGCCGCCGCGTCTACCTGATGCGCCACGGCGCGGTTACGTACTTCGACGAAACCGGTCGGCCCGTTCCGTCGCCCGAAGCCGTGCCGCTCAACGAACTCGGCCGCAGCCAAGCCACCGCTGCGGGCAAGATCTTCGCCGCCGAAAACATCGTCTTCGACCGCGTGATCGTCAGTGGCCTGCCGCGCACGGTGGAAACCGCGCAGCGCGTGCTGGCCGAGATGCCCGCGATGCAGGAACGCGGCATCGCGCTTGAACACTGGCCCGAGCTGCAGGAAATCCGCGGCGGCAAGCTGGCGGAAATTCCCGAGCACGAACTCGCGCAGGCTTTCATCGGCGCGTTTGAGGGCACGGTGTCCGAAGACCGGCGCTTCCTCAATGGCGAGAGCATCGGTGAATTTCTTGACCGCGTGATTCCAGCCATCGCCCGCCTGCGCGCGCAAACGGACTGGGACACCGTGCTGCTGGTGCTGCATGGCGGCACCAACCGCGCGATCCTCTCGCACGCCATCACCGGGGGCGAGCGCGTGTTCTTCGGCAGCCTCGCGCAGACCGCCGGCTGCATCAACGTGCTCGATGTTGGCGAGGCCCCGACCGACTGGGTGCTGCGCATGAGCAATTTTTCGGCGCCTTCGCCAACGCATGTCGGCTCACGACTCACGACGATGGAGGTGCTGCTGCAGCAATACCTTCGCCATCGGCAACCGACCTGATCAATCCTCGACACCCAAGACACACAAGAAGATTCGGAGACACACCCATGGCACAAACGGACCAGCAGGATTTTTCCGCCTTCGAGGGCACGCGCCCCGTGGCAGAACAGCAGAAGTTCGACATCGGCGCGCTGGAAGCGTGGATGCGCGAGCACGTGGCCGGCTTTGCCGGCCCGCTCACGGTTGAACAGTTCAAGGGCGGCCAGTCAAACCCGACGTTCAAGCTGATCATGCCGTCGCGCACGTACGTGATGCGCGCGAAGCCCGGCCCGAAGGCGAAGCTGCTGCCGTCGGCACACGCCATCGAGCGCGAATATCGGGTGATGGATGCGCTCGCCAAGACCGACGTCCCTGTCGCGAAGATGGTTGCGCTGTGCGAAGACGAAGCCGTGATCGGCCGCGCCTTCTACATCATGGAGTTCGTACAGGGCCGCGTGCTGTGGGATCAGGCCCTGCCCGGCATGGCGCCTGCCGAGCGCAGCGCGATCTATGACGAGATGAACCGCGTCATCTCTGCGTTGCACACGGTGGACTACGCCGCCATCGGCCTGGCCGACTACGGCAAACCCGGCAACTATTTCGCGCGTCAGATCGAGCGCTGGAGCAAGCAGTACAAGCTGTCGGAAACCGAGTCGATTCCGGCCATGGACAACCTGATCGAATGGCTGCCCAAGCACGTGCCGCAGGAAGCCGAGGAAATCACCAGCATCGTTCACGGCGACTACCGGCTCGACAACCTGATCTTCCACCCGACCGAGCCGCGCGTGCTGGCCATCCTGGATTGGGAACTGTCGACGCTGGGCCATCCGCTGGCTGACTTCAGCTACCACTGCATGAGCTGGCACATCGAGCCGGGCCAATTCCGCGGCGTGGCAGGACTCGACTTCGCGGCACTCGGCATTCCCACCGAAGCCGAGTACATCCGCCAATACGAAGAACGCACCGGCCGCCGCATCACGGGCGACTGGAACTTCTACCTCGCCTACAACATGTTCCGCATTGCCGGCATCCTGCAGGGGATCATGAAGCGCGTGGTGGATGGCACGGCATCGTCGGCGCAGGCGATGGAGGCCGGCAAGCGCGCCCGCCCAATGGCCGAACTGGGCTGGAAGTACGCGCAGCAGGCCGGGGCCTGACGCCGCGGCTTTACTAGTAGTCGCGCGCCGCTTCCAGCGGACCGGACATTGGCGCCTCCAGCTCCAGCACCACCCCGCCCGGCAACTGCACGAAGATCTGTGCCGCAGGCCGCGCGGGGTGTTTTCTGACCTGGTGCGGCATGCTGCTCTCCCGCACAGCGGCCAGCACGTCGGCCGCATCTTTCCGGGTGCGGAATGCGATGTGCGAGAACACCAGTTCCGGCGTATCGCCATCCTGCGTCACGAGGTGGACGAGCGCATCGTCGTTTTGATACAGCCACGTGCCGGGAAACGGAAACGCCGGGCGCGGGCCCGGTTTCCAGCCGAGAACATCGGCGAAGAATTTCAGGATGGGTGCATCTCCTGCCACGTGAAAGTTCACGTGGTCGAAGGTCCAATCGCTGTCAGTCGTCATAGCAAACCGCCTCCTTCAATGTCGATGATGGCGCCGGTCATGAAGCCGTTGGTCATGGCCAGCAGGTAGCCCTGGGCCAGATCATCCGGCGTGCCGACACGGCCGACCGGCAGGCCGCTGCCGATGCGCGCGAGCATGGCTTGTCGATCGGCCGGGGCGCCCCACACTTCCGTATCGACCACGCCGGGGCTGATCACGTTGACGCGGCGCGGAGCGAGTTCCTTCGCCAGGTTCTTGGCGGCGGCTTCCACTGCAGCATTGATCGAGCCACGTAGCAAGCCCGTTGCCGTTGCCTTGCGCGAGAGCAGGCCCGAGGTGAGCGTAATCGATGCGCGTTCCGTCAGATACGGCAACGCTGCCTGCACCGCCATCAGCGCCGCAAACAACTTGGTGCCGAAGGCCTGCTCAAGGTCGGCACGTTGCAGCGAAGCAAACGGCGGCGGGCTCGTGCGCGAACCGATGGTGATGACAAGGTGATCGATCTTGCCGTTGGGCGACAACCCGGCTGCCTGTGCCAACGCGCCCGCCAGCGACGCCGTGTCGTTCGCGTCGACAGCAATGCCGTGCGTGCCGTCCGTGGCTTTGGCCGAGCGCCCCAGCACCGTCACGCGTGCGCCCTCGGCTGCCGCCGCGCGTGCCACGCCCTGCCCAATACCGGCCGTACCGCCCAACACCACCACCGACTGGTCCTGCAAGGTCTTCGAAGTCATGTCAATGCTCCTTTGCTGTGAGAAGTGGAAGAAAAAACCGTCAATCGATTGGGGCCATTGTTTCATCAAACAAAAGCAAGATAATCTGGCTATGCTTTGATGATTCTCCAAATCCGCTTTGACAATGATCGCCCTCGACGACCTCCGCCTGCTGGTGCGCATTGCTGACGCCGGCAACCTTTCCGCCGCCGCGCGCCAGCTCGGCTGGCTGCCCGCCACCGCCAGCGCGGCGCTCAAGCGCGTGGAGACCGAACTCGGCGCCCGCCTGTTTGAGCGCACCACGCGCAGCATGCGGCCTACCGAAGCCGGTCAACGCTATCTAGGCTATGCCAGACAGGCGCTGGAAGCCCTGGACGAAGGCGCGGAAAGCCTGGGGCAGGATCGCACGGAGCTGTCCGGCCCCATCCGCATTGCCGCCACATCAGATCTGGGGCGGCACATCCTGCGCCCTTGGCTCGACGCGTTCTGCGATGAGCACCCCGGCGTGCGGATCACGCTGGTGCTGGGCGACCGGCTGGCCGACCTGATGCGCGAAGACCTCGACTTTGCGCTGCGCTATGGGCATCTGCAGGATTCGGCGCTGGTGCGACGGCCGTTGGCATCGCATCCGCGCGTGATCGTGGGCGCGCCGTCGTACTTCAGACAGCATGGCCGGCCCGCACACCCGAGCGACCTCGCCGACCACCGCTGCCTGATCCTCTTGCGCAACGGCGAGCCCGTCACGCGCTGGCAACTCACGCACGCCAGCGGCCCCGCCCCGATCGACGTGCGCGGCGGTTTCCAATGCGACGACGGCGCCGTGGTGCGCGACTGGGCCGTCGCCGGGCGTGGCCTGGCATTCAAATCGTGGTTGGATGTCGCGCAAGACGTGTGCGCCGGCCGTCTGGAGGTGGCACTGCCGGCATGGAGCCATGCCCCCACGCCGCTGCAGCTCGTCGCCCTTGCGCGTCGCCATCGACCGGCGCGACTGACGGCGTGTGCGGATTTTCTCGCCGCCCGCTTTGCGGAGTTCAGCGCGCGTTACCCGTTCCCGTCCGCACAAGCGGCAGCAGCTTCGCAAAAGCCGGCCAAGGCGGTCAAGCCGACCAAAACCAAGCCGGCCGTCGCCGCAAACACGTAGGTGTCCTTAATGGTTGTTGCGGCGGCGGACCACCCACCATGCAACGATCACGGTAAACGCCGCCACCAGCCCCACCATCAGCCAGAAGCCGTGGTGGTTGTCGGCCAGCGGCACGCCACCCACGTTCATGCCGAAGAGCCCTGCGACGATGTTGATGGGCAGTGCCAGCACGGTCACCAGCGTCAGCGTGAACAGCGTCCTGTTGTTCTGCTCGTCCAGGCGCGCAATCACCTCTTCCTGTAGCAGCTTGATGCGTTCGATCAGACCGCTCATGTCGCGCAAGACGACGGAAAACTCCTCGGTCGACTCACGCAATTGCTGCACATCTTCCGGATGCAGCCACGCCGGCGGTCGCGCCAGCAAGCGAAAGACCGAACCGGGCTCGGGTGCCAGCATGCGCTGAAGCCGCACCAGCACGCGGCGCGTCCCCGCAAGCTCCTGGCGCTCTGACGTGATCTTCGACGCAAGAAAACGGTCTTCGATGCGGTCGATATCGATGCCCGTCGTGCGGACGATCTGCGTCATCAAATCTGCCTGATCGCACATCAAATGGCCCAGCAGATCGGCTGGCGAGCGGAACGTCTCACCGCTGCGAACGCACTCGCGCAGCCGGTCGACCGAATGCAATGGCTTGCGGCGTAACGTCACCAGCAGGCGCCGGTGTGCGTACACCCACTGCGTTGCCACCTGCGTGGGCGTGCGCTCGAAATCGAAGATCACGTCATTGAAGACAGCGACGAGCGCGCCGTCCTGCTGCTCGATGCGCGTGGAATGGGCCTCCTCGCCCAGCAACTCGATGAATGGCTCGGGCAGCTCGAGATGGCTTTGCAGCCAGCGCAGGCACCCCGCCCGCGATAGGTTGAAATGCAGCCAGATGAAGACGTCCTGGGCACCCTCGCCTTCTACATGCTTGAAAGCATCCGCGATCTCGGACGAATCCAGCGCAACCCCCGGCTTGCCCGGTTCGAAACGAAAACCGCAGATGAAGCCGGTGTTGTCGGATTGGAAGCTGATCGCGGACGCAGTCGCAGTCATACATCGGAAGAGAAGACGGTTTGCCGGGAAGCGCAGCCGCCGGACAGTCGAATGGCAAATGCCATCAATCTGTCACAAACCGGCGTGGTTACGCCATCTGCGCTGCGCAGCCCCGATGATTGCGTCCGCCCCGGCGTTCGTCAACGCCCGTCTGCGAATGCCGCCACGGTGTCGTCCAGGGCCACCTCTGCCATCGCGGCGAACACGTGGTCGCGCAGCCAGCGGCTGGCGGCATCTTGGTCGCTGTTCGTGTGCCAGTACAGGTACAGCTCAAGCGGCTGCACGTTGAACGGCAGCGGCAACATCACGTTGCCATACGGCTCGTTGGCGATACGCGCGTAGCGGATCGGCAACGTCGCAAGCAGGTCGGTACAGCTCACCACGCGGCAGGCTGCCGGGTAATGCTGACAACGCAGCCGCACGCGCCGCTCGTGCCCGAGGCGGCGCAGCTCCACATCCTCCAGCCCCGCCCCGCGGCGTCGGGACGATACGTGCACGTGTTCGCATGCGAGGTAGCGCTCCAGTGTCAGGGGGTCATTTGCAATGGGATGGCCGGGGCGCGCCAGCACCACCATCGGGTCGGTCAGCAAGGGCGCGTGCCGGATGGCCGGAGATGCCGGCAGCAGAATGTCCGCCGCCGCATCGATGGTGCCGGCCAGCAGCTCGGTTTCAAGCTGCCGGCGGTCTCCGCGCACGGTCGTCACGTCGATGCGCGGTGCCTCCTTGGCAATGGCGGCCATGAGCGGCGGCAGCAGCGTGGCTTCCAGCGCATCGCGCATCGACAGCGTGAAGCGGCGCTCACTCGTGGCCGGGTCGAACCGCGTGCCCTCGCGCAACGTGCGTTCGAAGCCCTGCAGCGCGGAGCGCACCTCGGCGATGAGCGTGCGCGCCAGGGGCGTCGGCACCATGCCTTGCCCGCGCCGCTCGAACAATGGATCGTCAAACAACTCGCGCAGACGCCCGAGCGCGTGACTCACCGCCGGCTGCGTCAGGTTGAGCGTGCGGGCAGCCGCGGTAATCCCGCCTTCCGTATAGATGGCGTCGAAGACGACGAACAGGTTCAGGTCGACGCGCGATATATGCATGACATTGATGGACCGCAATCCACGAAATTCATTTCTCTTATTGTAGGCGAAGGCCTATTCTGCGGACACCACTTGGGAGTTGCGCCACGCGCCATGACCACATCCCCCGATCTCGCCGTTCCCCCGGGCTTTGTTCTGCTGACCAAGCCGAGCCCTTTCCTGACGATGCTGGGGCCGGTGTATGCCAAGGGAATGGGCGCGTCGATGGTGATGGGTTTTCACGTGCAGCATCACCACCTGAATCGACGCGGCATCCTGCATGGCGGCGTGGTGGCATCGCTGGCCGATGCGGCGCTCGGTTATTGCCTGGCTGAGCCTGGCGAAGGCACCGGCGGCGCGCTAGCCATGTCGACCGCAAGCCTGACGGTGGATTTCATCGCCTCTGCCGGAGAAGGCGACTGGATCGAGATCACCCCGGAAGGATTGCGCACGGGCAGCAAGCTGGCCTTTGCACAGGCGCTCTTTCATCGCGGCGACCGGCTGATTGCGCGCGCGAGTGCCGTATTTGCAGTGCTCGGCGGACATGTTTAATGCATGGGGCCGAGCCCGTCTGCACTGATTTGATGGTTGCCCGTTCGGGGCGCTTGTTCGATGTACTGAGGAGACACCATGAATTTCGATTACACGCCCAAGGTCAAGGACATGCAGGCACGCCTGCTCGCATTCTTCGACCAGCACATCTACCCGAACGAGCACCGCTTCCACGAAGAAATCGAAGCCAATCGCCGTGCCGGCAACGCGTGGATCCCGACCAAGGTGATCGAAGAACTCAAGCCGCTGGCACGCAAGGCCGGGCTGTGGAACCTGTTCCTGCCGCGTTCGCCGCGCGCACCCGAAGGGCTGTCGAACCTCGAATACGCGCCGCTGTGCGAGATCATGGGCCGCGTGCCCTGGGCGCCGGAAGTGTTCAACTGTTCCGCGCCCGACACCGGCAACATGGAGACGCTGGAGCGCTACGCGTCCGAAGAACTGAAAGACCGCTGGCTCGAACCGCTGCTGCGCGGTGAAATCCGCTCAGCCTTCCTGATGACCGAACCGGCCGTGGCGTCGTCGGACGCCACCAACATCGAATGCCGCATCGAGCGCCAGGGCGACGAATACGTCATCAACGGCCGCAAGTGGTGGTCGTCGGGCGCTGGCGACCCGCGCTGCGCCGTCTACATCGTCATGGGCAAGACCAACCCGGATGCCGGCCGCCACGAACAGCAATCGATGATCGTGGTGCCGGCCAACGCGCCGGGCATCACCGTCATGCGCCCGCTGTCGGTGTTTGGTTACGACGATGCGCCGCACGGCCACATGGAAGTCGACCTCAAAGACGTGCGCGTGCCGGTGGGCAACATCCTGCTCGGTGAAGGCCGCGGTTTCGAGATCGCGCAGGGCCGCCTCGGCCCGGGCCGCATCCACCACTGCATGCGCAGCATCGGCGTGGCCGAGCGCGCGTTGGAGCTGATGTGCAAGCGTCTGTCGTCGCGCATCGCATTCGGCAAGGCCATCGCACAGCACAGCGTCTGGCACGAACGCATTGCCGAAGCGCGCTGCATGATCGAGCAGGCCCGTCTGCTGACGCTCAAGGCCGCGTACATGATGGACACCGTCGGCAACAAGGTCGCCAAGGCCGAAATCGCGATGATCAAGGTCGTGGCCCCGAACATCGCCTGCCAGATCGTCGACTGGGCGATCCAGGCACACGGCGGCGGCGGCGTGTCGGGGGATTTCCCGCTGGCGTCGGCCTATGCGCACCAACGCACGCTGCGCCTGGCCGATGGCCCGGACGAAGTGCACCGCGCGGCCATCGCCAAGCTGGAACTGGCCAAGCATCTGCACCTGAAAGACGTGGTCGACATGCCGGTCACACGCGGCGCCTGACCTGACGCACGGCTGTACCGTTCACTCCTTAACCCCGCCTTGAGCGGGGATTTTTTTCGCCTCGGCCCGGAGTCTGCGCGTTTCTCGGTTCTGTGCTGGAATGGAACACTTTGCAGGCTGCTGGTGGCCTGCACCTCTCTTCCCGGCCAGAAGCCAAGGAGCCAACTCGATGATCGACGTCTATAGCTGGGCCACGCCCAACGGGCACAAAGTGCACATCATGCTGGAAGAATGCGAGCTGCCTTACCGCGTTCACGGCATCAACATCGGCGCCGGCGACCAGTTCAAACCCGACTTCCTCAAGATCAGCCCCAACAACAAGATCCCAGCCATCGTCGATCAGGATGGCCCCGACGGCGAACCGATCTCGCTGTTCGAATCGGGCGCGATCCTGCTGTACCTCGCAGGCAAGACCGGCAAGTTCCTGCCCGACGACGTGCGCGGTAAGTACGAAGTGCTGCAGTGGCTGATGTTCCAGATGGGCGGCGTCGGCCCGATGCTCGGCCAGGCGCACCACTTCCGTATCTACGCGCCTGAGAAGATCGAGTACGCAGTCAACCGTTATACGAACGAGGCAAAGCGTCTGTACGGCGTGATCGACAAGCGCCTGGGCGAATCGAAATTCCTCGGCGGCCCGGATTACTCTATCGCCGACATTGCGACGTGGCCCTGGCTGCGCAGCTGGAAGAATCAGGGAATCGAGCTGTCGGATTTCCCGAAGCTGCAGCGCTGGTTCGAAGCCATTGAAGAACGGCCCGCCGTGCAGCGCGCGGTAAAGGTGCTGGCCAAGGAGCGGCCCGCCGTGCAGGACGACAAGGCGAAGGAAATCCTCTTCGGCGCGACGCAGTACGCGCGGCGCTGATTCCGCGTCTTCGCATCGAAAGACAGGCTGCGTGATGCGGCCTGTTTTTTTTGAAAGTCTCCAATGCGGGGCGCGGGCGAGCGGCCTACACTGGCTCCACTCCATTCACGCGATCCCACACAAGCGCTATGGCAGCCTCACTCAAAATGGGCCTCGCGGCTGCGGTGTCCATCGCGGTTTATCTCGGCCTTGCCGCGCTCGGTTGGGGTGGTGTGGGCGCATTCCTGGCCCATCCCGCACGCGTCGTGCTTGTGGTGATCACGGTGTTGCTGGCCATCGCCGCCTTGCTTGCCGGCGGCAACCTGAGCCCCGGAGAACGCGAAGACCGAACCAACCGCTGGGTGCTGCCGGTGTTTGGCGTGATCGGCTTCGCCAGTGCATGGCTGCCGGCGTATACAGACCGGCTCGACCTCTGGTGCATCGATGGCGATGCCGTACGTTGGCTGGGCGTCGTGCTCTACGCCGCAGGCGGCGCGTTGCGTGTGTGGCCGGTGTATGTGCTGGGCAATCGATTCAGCGGACTGGTCGCGATCCAGCCCGGCCATACGCTTGTGACCGGCGGCATCTACCAATACGTGCGCAACCCGAGCTACCTGGGGTTGCTGATCGGCACGCTGGGTTGGGGACTGACGTTCCGGGCACTGGCCGGTGTGGTGCTGACGCTCTTGCTGATTCCACCATTGGTGGCGCGCATGCGTGCAGAAGAAGCCCTCCTGCAATCACAGTTCGGTGCGGAGTACGACGCCTACCGCGCCCGGACGTGGCGCCTCATTCCCGGCCTCTATTGATGCCGCTCATCATCATGCTGGCGATCCTTGTCGCGCGATTGCATGCGTCCGAGTGGCGCGGACGCTCCGACGCTACCTGACAGAAGTCACCTGATCGCCAGACCGGGGCAACGCAAAGCACTGCACGTCCGGCGCGGTGTAGACAGTCGGATACGGCGACCGGGGCCCCGTCTGCATCCGCAGCGGCTGTGTCGCCAATACTTCGGCCTCGTTACGCTCCCGCACCGTCAACGGCTCCGGCGGCGGACTCGGCAGGTGCACCGGTTGATTCACCGCACACCGCACGGGCTTCCCATCCGCCAGCCGTACATCCATCGTGTAGTACGGCCCGACGATGGTCGGCGCACACGCGGCTGCGCCCACGGCCACCGTGATCAGCACCACAGAATGCAGCGTCTTCATCACCCACCTCCGCAACGCATGCGTGAGTGTTTTCGACTGAGCGCGACACCCACAAGTGCCGCAGTTTCAGGCAGCCGCCGTCAGCATCCCCTGTTTCTCAATAAAACGGATCACTTCATCCAACCCGCCCTGCGCCCGCAGGTTACACATCACGAACGGCCGATCGCCGCGCATCTTGCGGGTGTCGCTTTCCATCACCTCCAGCGACGCGCCGACGTACGGCGCCAGGTCCGTCTTGTTGATGATCAGCAGGTCCGACTTGGTGATGCCGGGGCCGCCCTTGCGCGGGATCTTCTCCCCGCCCGCCACGTCGATCACGTAGATGGTCAGGTCCGACAGCTCGGGGCTGAACGTCGCTGCGAGGTTATCACCGCCCGACTCGATAAAGACCACATCCGCATCCGGAAACTTCGAGAGCATGCGATCCACCGCTTCGAGGTTGATCGACGCATCTTCACGGATGGCCGTGTGCGGGCAGCCGCCCGTTTCGACACCCATGATCCGTTCGGCTGGCAGCGCGCCGGAGATGGTCAGCAGGCGCTGATCTTCCTTCGTGTAGATGTCGTTGGTGATCGCCACGAGGTCGTAGCGCTCGCGCATGGCCTTGCAGAGCATTTCGAGCAGCGTGGTCTTGCCGGAGCCCACCGGGCCGCCCACGCCAACGCGCAGGGCAGGAAGTTTCTTGGTTCGCATGATGATCAGGTTCAGGATCGAAAGAGTCGTGAATATTGCGTTTCATGCCGGGCGGACAACACGCCCAGCCCCGGTGAAAACGTAGACAGTTCGGGCGGATGAGATGCCGCACGACGCGTGGCCTCTTCCACCGCACGCGCCACCGCTGCGTGCAGGCCAAAGAGAATCCGTTGCCCCGCAGCCTGCCCGAGCGGAACGGCCTTGACTGCCGCCGCCATCTGGTTCTCCACCCAGGCAAAGCAGTACGCCGTCACGCCATCGCGCGGGTCGACATTCAGCGCGGCAGCGGCGGCGGCAAAGGCCGTCGGAAACGTCACGAAAGCGCGCGCAGCCAATGCGCTGCGCAGTGCGGCATCGCCCCATTCCAACTGCTGGATAAGGCGATTGAGCGACCAGCCCATCTGAGACGTTTCGAGCCGCAGCTCGCGCGTCTCGCGGGTGGCGAGAAACCACGCATCGCGCTCGGCCACGGCATCGAAGCGGCCCGCCTGCCAGTCGGCAAACTGCAGCAGCCACAGCGGTGCCTCGCAGGCGGCCAGCACGTCGAGGCCCTCGGCAATCCACGCCGCAGCCGACGCCTCATCGGCCACGTGCCGAACGTCCACCGCCGCTTCCAGCCCCTGCGAATAGCTGAATGCGCCCATCGGCAGCGCCGGGGACGCGAGATGCAGCAAGGCGGTGAGCTGCGCCGCGTTAGTCATGGTGATGGTGGTGATGGCCGCAGCCGGGCCCGTGGACATGGCCGTGGTCGTGGCTATGCGAGTGACCATGGTCGTGGTCATGCGCGTGACTGTGACCATGATCGTGCCCGTGGTGCTCGTGATACAGCGCCTGCGCGGCCGCGTAGTCCTCTTCGAACGTCGCATCGTGGCCGTGACGATGGCCGCCGCCATAGGCGCCCGCCTCCGGCTCGAACGGCGCCTCTACATGCGCGACGGTCACGCCCAGGAGTACGAGCATGTCTTCGAGCACTGGATCGGCTTCGAGCTGCAGCGCATCGGCGCTGACCTGCACGGGTGTGTGGCGATTGCCGAGGTGGTAGGCAGCACGCATCAAGGCGAGGCGGTTGTCGCTCGTCACACGCAGGACGTGCTCCGGTGCGGCCTGTACTTCAACCAGCGTGCCGTCTTCAGCGACCAGCACATCACCGCCGCGCATGACGGTGCCGCGCGGCAGCACGACGGCCACGTCACGGCCATCGTCGAGGGTGGCGCGCAGGCGGCTGCGGCTGCGCTCCAGGAATGGGAGTACCAGCTTGGGTGCGCGCTTGACCAGCACGGAGGCCAGGCCGTGCGGCGCGGGGAGGTGTTTGTTGATGGAGAGCATGGTCAGTATTCGTTCATGATTTTGCGGGGGGGGCCATCCCTGGTTTCACCCCCTGCCGGGGGCGACTCACTTTCTTTGTCTTGCCAAAGAAAGTAAGCAAAGAAAGGCGCGCCCGAGATGGCGACCCATCCCTTGAATTTTCGTAACCGGACGGAGACGGGAAAAACTCGCTTCGCTCAGACAGTTTCCCGTCTTTTTTCCGCCCGCTTACGAAAATTCAAGGCGCCATCTAGGGCAGGGGTAAAGCACACAATCTTCTGCCCGTGCGCTACTCCGTTGTGTACGTTCAGAACCGTCGCACGCGCTGGCTCTTGCTCTTGCTCTTGCTCTTGCTCTTGCTCTTGCTCTCGCACTCGCACTCGCACTCGCCGAGCCCCGGCGCTCACCTCAGTTCCCCGCCGGTGTGGCTTTTGACTTACCTGCCCTAGATGGCGCCTTGAATTTCTGTAAGCGGGCGGACAAAGGAAGGAGGCCTGTCTGAGCGAAGCGAGTTTGCCTCCTTCCCCGCCCGGTTACAGAAATTCAAGGAGGAAGTCGCCATCTCGGGCGCGCCTTTCTTTTGCCTACTTTTCTTTGGCAAGATGTATGGACCGGGGACATAGGTGACAGGTGTGCGAGGACATGGTTGACACATGTCAGCAGTCATCGGGCAGGTTCAGATCGATACGGCCAAGGTGTTGGTGAACGAAGTACAGATCGAATTGATCCCTGTGTTTAGGGTCGGGGCGCAATGCCACCGGCAAGCCGTGCAGGGCATTGGAGAGCTTGAAGCGCCAACTCCTGAAGCGTAGCTCCCCATTCCATCCGACGTTGAGGACGATGTCCTGCGGGCTGTACTCGATCGGTGCCAACGTAGACGGATACGGTCGCGGGCTGGGCCGGTAGCGTGTGATGGGCGTGGCCAGGTCGATGGCCTGGTGCGGGCGCTCGCAGTTATAGACGGTGCGCCAAGCATCCAGCGCGTGCTGGACCGCGTCGCAAGAGGCGAAGTAGCGCCCGGCCAGGGCCTCGGCCTTGAGCGTGCGGTGGAAGCGCTCGTCCTTGCCGTTGGTCTGCGGGTGGGCGGGGCGGCTGTAGCTCAGGCGCACACCGAGGCGGATGAGCCAGACGCCCAGGCCCGTGAGTTGCCCCGGCCGGGTGGGACTGCCCCAAGGTGCGCCGTTATCGGCGTTGATGCGCAGCGGCAGCCCATAGCGCTCGAAGGCCTGGCGCAAGTGACGCTGCACGACCGCGCTCTGCGTCTGCGTGCAGGCCGCCAGCACCAGGTTGAAGCGGGAGTGATCGTCGATCACGGTCAGCGGCGAGCAGCGCTGGCCGTCGGCCAACGCGAACCCGCCCTTGAAATCCATCTGCCAGAGTTGGTTCGGTTCAGCGTGCTCAAAGCGCTGCCAGGGCGTGGAGGCGTCTGAGGCTTCGGGTGCAATCAACCCATACCGATGCAGGATGGAGGTCACGGTGCTGGGCGCCGGTACATCACTCCAGCCCAAGTCGGCCAAGCGGCGGCTGATCTTGCGCCCGCCCCACGCAGGATGCTGCTGGCGTAACGCGATGACGGCCTGTTCAAGCTCGGCCTCGGTACGCATCGGGCTGTGCGAGGGACGGCGCGTCCGGTCAGCCAGTCCGGCGTCCCCCGACTCAACGTAACGAGCCAGCCACTTGTAGCCGGTTTGCGGGCTGATGCCGAACCGCCGACACAGCTCGCGCCGGTTACAGCCTTCCTGCCGGGCCAATAGAACGAATTCCTGACGAAGGCTCATGGTGTCTCGTGTGCTCCAGGGCATGGCCTGACCTCCGAGCGAATGTGCCGCTCAAAGTGTCAACCATGTCCTCGCACACCTGTCACCTATGTCCCCGGTCCATACAGCAAGACAAAGAAAAGTAGGTCGTGCCCGGCAGGGTACGAAACAGGGATGGACCAACAACAAAAAAACAGCGCCCAACCCCGCCCCACCAGCTAAAACAAAAAATACCTCTGCGCCATCGGCAACACCTCCGCTGGCTCACAAGTCAACACCGTCCCATCCGCCACCACCTGATACGTCTCCGGATCAACGGTAATGTGAGGCTGCCAGTCGTTATGAATCATGTCCGCCTTGCTCACAGTACGCGTACCCTTGACCACCGCGGTGGTCTTGGCAAGCCCATACTGCTCCGCCACACCAGCCGCAGCAGCCGACTGCGACAGAAAGCTCAACGAAGACCGCCCCAGCGCCCCACCTGCCGACCCAAACATCGGCCGATAGTGCACCGGCTGCGGCGTCGGGATCGACGCATTCGCATCCCCCATCGCCGCAGAAGCAATCATCCCGCCCTTCAGGATCAGGCTCGGCTTAACTCCAAAGAACGCCGGCTTCCACAGCACGAGGTCTGCCCACTTGCCGACTTCAACCGAGCCGACTTCATGTGCGATGCCGTGCGTGAGCGCGGGGTTGATCGTGTATTTGGCCACGTAGCGCTTCACGCGGAAGTTGTCATGCCCGCCGCGCGCGTCGTTCGGGTCACCGGCCAGCTTGCCGCGCTGCACCTTCATCTTGTGCGCGGTCTGCCAAGTGCGTAGGACAACCTCGCCGACGCGCCCCATGGCCTGCGAGTCGCTGGAGATCATGGAGAACGCGCCGAGGTCGTGCAGGATGTCTTCAGCGGCGATGGTCTCGCGGCGGATGCGGCTCTCCGCAAAGGCGATGTCTTCGGCGATGGACGCATCGAGGTGATGGCACACCATCAGCATGTCGAGGTGCTCGTCCAGCGTGTTGACGGTGAACGGCCGCGTCGGGTTGGTCGACGACGGCAGTACGTTCGATTCACCGCACACGCGGATGATGTCGGGCGCGTGCCCGCCGCCCGCGCCTTCGGTGTGATACGTGTGGATCGTGCGGCCCTTGAATGCAGCGACGGTCGCTTCAACGAAGCCCGATTCGTTCAACGTATCGGTGTGGATGGCGACCTGCGTATCGGTGTCGTCGGCCACGCCCAGACAGCAGTCGATGGCGGCGGGCGTGGAGCCCCAGTCTTCGTGCAGCTTCAGGCCGATGGCACCCGCGTCGATCTGCTCGCGCAGCGCGCCCGGCAGGCTGCCGTTGCCCTTGCCCAGAAAGCCGATGTTCATCGGATACGCATCCGCGGCCTGCAGCATGCGCTGCATGTACCACGGGCCCGGCGTGCAGGTGGTGGCGTAGGTGCCGGTGGCGGGTCCGGTGCCGCCGCCGATCATCGTCGTCACGCCGCTGTTGAGCGCCTCGTCGATCTGCTGCGGGCAGATGAAGTGGATGTGCGAGTCGACGCCGCCGGCGGTGACGATCATGCCCTCGCCCGCGATGATCTCGGTGCCGGGGCCGATGACGATGGTCACGCCGGGCTGGATGTCCGGATTGCCCGCCTTGCCGATCGCCGAGATGCGGCCGTGCTTCAGGCCGATGTCGGCCTTGACGATGCCCCAGTGGTCGATGATCAGCGCGTTGGTGATGACGGTGTCAGCGCAGTCTTTCGATTCGCGCTGGCTCTGGCCCATGCCGTCGCGGATGACCTTGCCGCCGCCGAATTTCACTTCCTCGCCGTAGAGGGTGAAGTCGCGTTCAACTTCGACGATGAGGTCGGTGTCGGCCAGACGCAGGCGGTCGCCCGTCGTGGGGCCGAACATTTCCGCATAGGCGCGGCGGGTGATGTTGAGTGTCATGTCCGTTCCTTCTGCGTCGACTTCACAGCTTGCCCATCACTCGGCCGGCAAAGCCGTAGACCACGCGGTCACCGGCCAGCGCCACGAGCTCGACCGTGCGCTCCTGCCCCGGCTCGAAGCGCACGGCCGTGCCGGCGGCGATGTTCAGCCGAAAGCCGCGCGCAGCTTCGCGGTCAAAGCGCAGCGCGTCGTTCACTTCATAGAAGTGGTAGTGCGAGCCAATCTGCACCGGGCGATCGCCCGTGTTGGCCACCGTGACCGTCACCGTGGGGCGGCCTGCATTGAGTTCCAGATCGCCGTCTTGCGGCAGCAGTTCACCGGGGATCATGTCGCGCCCCTTCAGACAGCTGCCGCGAGCAGGCCGGCACCATACAGCGCCACGCCTACACCCGACAGACGCGCCAGCCATGCCAGACGCGGCTTCAGCGCAAAGCCCGCGCCGATACCGGCGGTGTGCAGCAGCGCCGTCGCCACGGCAAAGCCGCTGACGAAATACGGGAACATGGCCTGCGCCCCTGCGGGGAATTCCGTGCCGTGCGCATAGCCGTGGAACAGCGCGAACGCGCCGCACAGCAGCGCACCGCCCCACGTCGGCAATTGCGCGCGTGCGGCAATCAGCAGGCCGAACACCAGCAGCGATGCGGCGATTATCGGCTCGGCCATCGGCACCGCCACCCCGCCTGCGCCGAGCAGCGCGCCCAGGATCATCAACGCGACAAAGGCGACGGGCGCCCACAGCGCATCGCGCACCGAGCGCGAGGCCAGTGCGCTCCACACGCCCACGGCCACCATCGCCAGCAAATGGTCTGCACCGGTGAGCGGATGCAGGAACCCGGCGAGCAGGCTGCCCTCGGCGGTATGGCCCGGGTGCCCAGGGTGGGCAAACGCGATGGAGGCGCCAAACGTAAGCGCGATGGCCGTAGCGGGCCGGACGAAGCGAGACAGGGTAGGCGTCATGGCAGGACTCGTAGTGGTGAGTGGCGTGCGGGCTTCAAACTTCGAAATTCAAACGATCGGGTGGTGAACGGTGACGAGCTTCGTGCCGTCCGGAAACGTGGCTTCGACCTGGATGTCGGGAATCATCTCGGCCACCCCGTCCATCACGTCATTGCGCGTGAGGAGCGTGGTGCCGTAGTGCATCAGGTCGGCGACCGTCTTGCCGTCGCGCGCGCCTTCCATGATGGCGGCGCTGATGAAGGCGACGGCTTCCGGGTAGTTGAGCTTGAGGCCGCGGCCCTTGCGGCGCTCGGCCAGCAAGGCGGCGGTGAAGATCAGCAACTTGTCTTTTTCGCGCGGGGTCAGTTCCACGTGGGGCTCTCTTCGGTGAGGGTCAATTCAGTTCAGTTCAGATCGGGCGATGCGAGGTCACGTTGCCATCATGTGGCCATCATGTCGCCGTCATGTAGACCAGAGGCGCAGCGGACGGCCCGCTACGCCATGCATCGGTTCGCGCAGCGCCAGCCATGTCTGCGACAACAGGGCGCGTGCATCTTCGGGCCGGCGTGCAAGCACGCGCAGCAGCAAAACGTTTGGCAGGCCGGGCGCATCTTGCGTGAGACACGTGACGCCCGCGCGCAGGCCGGCGTTGTACGGCAGGTGCTCGGCCATCGATTCGGCGAGGGCTTCGGTGGCGCCCTCGCCGACGGCCCAGAGCGTGCCGACGACGTGGAAGCCGGCCATGCCCGTCGTCGCATTCAGCACGGGCGATTGCGCGTCGAATGCCGCCGATTCAATCCACAGCGGCTGACCGTTGCAACGCAATGCGGTGCGCATGGCGATGCGGCCTTCGGCCCACGATTCACCGGCGGCGTGGCGGCCAAGCATAGTGGTGTCCCAGCCGATGGCGCTGGCGCCCGGCGCCAGATCCAGCGTCAGGTCGATGATCGGGCGGGCCTGGTTGAAGACGATGTTCTCCTGCGGCAGCCAGTCGAGCCGCGCCCCCGCCTCCGCACGGATGGCAACGCGCTGCGTCGCCGTGCGGCCGAGCGACTTGTACCACTTGGTGGCGCCCGGCGTGGTCAGGACCGCATGCGCGTCGGCACCGAGTTCGATGTCGATATCGAGCACATCGCCGCCGGCAATACCTGCAGGCGGATGCAGCATGACGGCATGGCAGACGCCCTCGCCTTCCGGATACAGCGCCTTCTGCACCCGCAGCGGCCCCTGATGCCGGCAGGTGGCCAGCACGGTGCGTTCACCGCGCCGTGCAAACGCCAGGCGCAGCGAGGCTTCCCAGGACGCGAACGAATCGGTCTGCGGCGGGACAGGAAAATCGGGATGGCGCATCAGGAAGGCAGCACGGCGGCTAGGAATTTTCTCATCATAGCCAGATGCCACAGATTTGGCATTCGACTTTTTCCGTCGAATGCCGGGGCATTAGCCGGGGCATCAGACGGCCACCAGATCACGCACGCCATCGGCTTCCATATTGGCGCCGTCGCCCTGGGCGATGACCTCGCCGCGGCTCATGACGACATAGCGGTCGGCAATGCTGCGCGCAAAGTCGTAGTACTGCTCGACCAGCAGGACCGACATGCCGAACTCATCGACAAGGCGCCGCAGCGTTCGGCCGATCTCCTGGATGATCGACGGCTGGATGCCCTCGGTCGGCTCGTCCAGGATCAGCAGGCGCGGTTCACTCATCAGCGCGCGGCCGATGGCGAGTTGCTGCTGCTGGCCGCCGGACAGATCGCCACCGCGCCGGCCCTTCATCTCCTTGAGCACTGGAAACAGCTCGTAGATGGAATCGGGCACCTTGGACGGCGCGCGCTTGGCGGCCGCACCAATCAGCAGGTTTTCTTCCACCGTCAGACGGGGGAAGATCTCGCGCCCCTGTGGCACATAGGCGAGCCCCTGAGAGACACGCTCGTACGCGGGCAGCTTCTGGATGGTGCGCCCTTCCCAATCGATCGCACCGCTGGCTGTGGGCACCACGCCCATCAGGCATTTGAGCAGCGTCGTCTTGCCCACCCCATTGCGGCCAAGCAGCGTGGTGAGCTTGCCCGTTGGGACGTCAAAGCTGACGTTGCGCAGGATGTGGCTGCCGCCGTAGAACTGGTTCAGTTGCTGGACCTGCAACATATCAGCGCCCCAGATAGGATTCGATTACACGCTCATCGCGCTTGACGGCATCGAGCGTGCCTTCGGCGAGAACACTGCCTTCAGCCAGCACGGTCACGCGCCCTTCCGCCCCTGCCAGCGCGGCGACAAACTCCATGTCGTGCTCCACGACCATGATCGAGCACGTGCCACGCAGGCCGTTGAGCAACGTTGCGAGCTGCATCGTCTCCTCATCCGTCATGCCGGCGACCGGTTCGTCGAGCAGCAGCAGTTGCGGTTGCTGCATCAGCAGCATGCCGATCTCCAGCCGCTGCTTTTGCCCGTGTGACAGCAGCCCGGCGGGCCGATAGGCCTCCGCTTCCAGGTGGATGCGGCCGAGCGTTTCTTCGATGCGCTGGCGGCCGTCGTTCAGCAGGCGCGCGCGCAGCGAGACCCACCAGCGCTTGTCGGCCTTCATCGCCAGTTCCAGGTTTTCCCACACGGTGTGCTGCTCGAACACGGTCGGCTTCTGGAACTTGCGGCCGATGCCGATCTGCGCGATGCGGGGCTCGGTCAGGCGCAGCAGGTCGATGGTCTGGCCAAGGAAGACGCGGCCGGTCACGTCGGCATTGCGCGGCCCCGTCTTGCCGGTAATCACGTCCATCATCGTGGTCTTGCCCGCGCCGTTGGGGCCGATGATGCAGCGCAGCTCGCCGTGGTCGATCGACAGCGTGAGCGCGTTCAGTGCGCGAAAGCCGCCGAAGCGCACCGTCACGTCTTCGAGATACAGGATGGCGCCGTGCGAGACGTCGATCGTGTCCGGCTCGACCAGATGGCCCATGCCGGTGGCGGTGCCGGTCTCCGCGCGGTCGGGGAGTTCGGTGAACGTGCTCATGCGTGATCTCCGGTGACGGTCGCGGCTTCATGCGCCTTGGCTTGCGCGGGCGCCCGCTTTTTCATGCGCAGCTTGCTCATCAGGCCCAGCACACCGTTCGGCAGATACAGCGTCACCAGTACGAAGATCGCCCCGAGCACGAACAGCCAGTATTCCGGCACCCATGCGGTCAGCAACGTCTTGGCCCCGTTGACGAGGAACGCACCGATGATCGGGCCGATCAACGTACCGCGTCCGCCCACGGCCACCCACACCGCCATCTCGATGGAGTTGCCCGGCGACATCTCGCCCGGGTTGATGATGCCGACCTGCGGCACGTAGAGCGCGCCTGCAATTCCGCACAGCACGGCGGAGAACGTCCAGACGAACAGCTTGTAGCCGAGCGGGTTGTAGCCGGAGAACATCACGCGCGCTTCGGCATCGCGAATGGCGGTGACCACGCGGCCGAACTTGGACGTGACGATGGCGCGGCAGGCGATGAACGCCAGCACGAGCGCCACGAACGTCGCCACGAACAGCACGGTGCGCGTCGGCAATGCGGAGATCGGGAAGCCGAGGATGCGTTTGAAATCCGTAAAGCCGTTGTTGCCGCCAAAGCCCGTCTCGTTACGGAAGAACAGCAGCATGGCCGCATACGTCATCGCCTGCGTGATGATCGACAGGTAGACGCCTTTGACGCGTGAGCGGAAGGCAAAGAAACCGAACAGCCACGCCAGCACGCCAGGCACCAGAATCACCAGCAGCATGGCCCAGGCAAAGTGCTCGGTGCCGTGCCAGAACCAGGGCAGCTCCTTCCAGTCGAGGAATACCATGAAGTCCGGCAGGTCGCTCTTGTACACGCCTTCGCGACCGATGGAGCGCATCAGGTACATGCCCATGCCGTAACCGCCCAGCGCGAAGAACAGCCCGTGGCCTAGGCTCAGGATGCCGCAATAGCCCCACACCAGATCGAGCGCCAGCGCCGCCAGCGCATAGCACATGATCTTGCCGACGAGCGTGAGTGCATACGCCGAGAGATGCAGAGGGCTGCCCTCCGGCACAAGCAGCGCGCACACCGGCGCGCCAATGCACACGATGAGCGATACGAGCATCAGCGCAGACCACCCGCGCCGCGACAGCAGCGGCATGCGCGCCGGAATATCGAGAGAGAACTTGGTCGTCGTCATATCAGGCCTCGGCGCTGCGGCCCTTGAGGGCGAACAGGCCCTGCGGACGCTTCTGGATGAACAGCACGATCAGCACCAGCACGATGATCTTCGCCAGCACCGCGCCATAGAACGGCTCGATGAACTTGTTGATGAGCCCCAGGCCGAACGCGCCGATGATCGTGCCGGCCAACTGCCCCACCCCGCCCAGCACCACGGCCATGAACGAATCGATGATGTAGCTCTGGCCGAGATCCGGCCCGACGTTGCCGATCTGCGAGAGTGCGCAGCCGCCCAGGCCGGCAATACCGGCACCGAATGCAAACGCGTAGCTGTCGACCTTCCACGTGCGCACGCCAACGCAGGCAGCCATCGTGCGGTTCTGCGTGGTGGCGCGCACGAACAGGCCCAGGCGCGTTCGGTTGAGCACCGCCCAGGCGATCGCCACCACGGCCAGTGCAAACAGCAGGATGACGAGCCGGTTGTACGGCAGCACGAGGCCCGGATACAGCGCAATGCCGCCGCTCATCCAGCTCGGGTTCGCCACCTCCACGTTCTGCGCACCGAAGATCGAACGCACGGCCTGCATCAGCAGCAGGCTGATCCCGAACGTGGCGAGCAGCGTTTCCAACGGGCGGCCATACAGATGGCGCAGCACCAGCCGCTCCAGCGCAAAGCCGACGACGGCCGCCGCCAGGAACGCAGCAGGCAGCGCCGCAGGCAGATACCAGTCGAACGCGTTCGGAAAGTAGTTGCGGAAAATCGTCTGCACCACGTAGGTGGCGTACGCACCGATCATCAGGAATTCACCGTGCGCCATGTTGATGACGCCGATGAGCCCGTAGGTGATGGCCAGCCCAAGCGCCGCCAGCAGCAGCACCGAGCCGAGGCTCAGCCCCGCAAACAGGTTGCCGACCAGCTCGGCCTTGCGTTGCTGCGCGGCGAGGCCGTCGAGCGCCTGTTGGGCCGCGGCGCGCAGTTCATCGTCGGCGCCGCTGTCCTTGGCAAGCAACGGGGCGATGCGCTGGCGCGTCTGCGGGTTGGTATCGCCCGCAAGCAGCTTGAGCGCTTCCAGCTTCTCGGCATGCGTACCGTCGTCGAGCGCGAGATTGGCCCAGAGCACATGCAGCTTGCTGCGCAACTCCGGATCGGTTTCATGCTTGCGCGCCGCGTCGACAATGGGGCGCGACGCCGTCTCGGGATGCGCAAGCAACGTATCGACGGCCTGCGCGCGCACGGCACGATCGGGCGATTGCAGCACGAAGCCGCTCGCCGCGCTGTCCACTTGCGCACGCAGGGCATTGTTCAGTGTGAGGGACTGCAGATCGTCGGCCTTGACGGTGACGGGCTGGCCAGTGATCGCGTCCAGGTACTTCTCGCCGTCCTGACGCACCATGCCGGCGGCGGGCGCGAAGAACAGCGCGTCATTCTGCAAGGCTTGCAGGATCGGCCCGGCTTGTTCGGCGGGCGCAGCGGTCAGCGCGTTGAGCGCCTTGACCTTGGCATCGAAGTCGTCTTCGGCCAGCGGCTTGAGATCGGCCTGGGTCAGGGGTTGTCCGGCGGCCCACGCAGAGCCTTGGGGCGTCGCAGCCAGACAGAAAGCGCACAGCAGTGCGGCAAGAGAATGAAACCACCAGCGGGACAAGCGCATCATGGCAATCCGATGCGTGGCGGCCGGTGTTGGGGCCGTCCGCCACGTCGTGCAGCGTCGTTCAAAGGACCGGCCGCGCTGTATGCGCCGCCGGTCCGCCTGATTACTTCACTTCGTCAGGCTTGCCCTCGTTGCCCGAGATGTACGGGCTCCACGGCTTGGCGCGGATCACCGTCGGCGTCTTCCACACGACGTTGAACTGGCCGTCGCCACGCACCTCGCCAATCATCACGGGCTTGCTCAGGTGATGGTTGTTGTTCATCACCAGCGTGAAGCCCGACGGCGCCTTGAACTGCTGGCCGTACATCGCCTTGCGGACCTTGTCCACGTCGGTCGAACCGGCTTTCTCGACAGCCTGCTTCCACATCATGATGCCGACGTAGGTGGCTTCCATCGGGTCGTTGGTGACGCGCTTGTCGCCGCCGGGCAGGTTGTTGGCCTTGACCCATGCAGCCCACTTCTTCTTGAAGTCGTCGTTGACCGGGTTCTTGACCGACATGAAGTAGTTCCATGCGGCCAGATGGCCCACCAGCGGCTTGGTGTCGATGCCGCGCAGTTCTTCTTCACCCACCGAGAAGGCCACCACCGGCACGTCCTTGGCCTTCAGGCCCGCGTTGCCGAGTTCCTTGTAGAACGGCACGTTCGAGTCGCCGTTGATGGTCGACACGACGGCCGTCTTGCCGCCCTGCGCGAACTTCTTGATGTTGGCAACGATGGTCTGATAGTCGGAGTGGCCGAACGGCGTATAGACCTCTTCGATGTCGCTGTCCTTCACGCCCTTGCTGTGCAGGAAGGCACGCAGGATCTTGTTGGTCGTGCGCGGGTAGACGTAATCGGTACCGAGCAGGAAGAAACGCTTGGCGCCGCCGCCTTCCTTGCTCATCAGGTATTCCACGGCCGGAATGGCCTGCTGGTTGGGTGCCGCGCCGGTGTAGAAGACGTTCTTCGACATCTCTTCGCCTTCGTACTGCACCGGGTAGAACAGCAGGCCATTCAACTCTTCATAGACCGGCAGCACGGACTTGCGCGACACCGACGTCCAGCAGCCGAATGTCACGGCCACCTTATCCTGCGTCAGCAGCCCGCGCGCCTTCTCGGCAAACAGCGGCCAGTTCGATGCGGGGTCCACCACCACCGGTTCCAGCTTGCGGCCCAGCACGCCGCCACTCTTGTTGATCTCGTCGATCGTCATCAGCGCGACGTCTTTCAGCGACGTCTCGGAGATGGCCATCGTTCCCGACAGCGAATGCAGGACGCCGACCTTGATCGGTTCTTTTGCCTGAGCAAACGCGAGGCTCGACACGGACAACAGCGTTGCGGCGGCGACGGCAGACAGCTTCAACAGCTCACGACGTTTCATTGCGGCTCCTTGGGTTTATTGGTGGCGAGAACGACTCCCGGGGCCTAAAATTGCAACTACCGTGCCATCACATTTGGCTCATTCGAAGGGAAATTCGCGCCAAAACGGTGCCGGAACCGCGCCAACTCTGCGCATCTGTTCGTCGGAATGCGCCCGCTTGGGGCGCAGGAAGACAAGCACAAAACAAGCGGAACGCAAGGGCAAACCGACGCAAAGAGAAAGGCCGGCATTGCGCCGGCCCGGTGAGCTTGCGAAAGACGAGACTCAGGAATAGCGGCGCGAAATCGATTCGGCCACGCAGACGGGGCGGTCCTGCCCTTCACGTTCGATGGTCACGGCCCAGGTCATCTGCGCGCCCGTCAGCGTCGGTGCATTGGGCAGTGGTGGGAGCGCTTCCATTGCCACCAGCGTCACGCGGGCACGCACACGGCTGCCCACCGGCACGGGCGCCGTAAAGCGAACCTTGTTCAGGCCGTAGTTCACGCCCATTTTCACGTCGGACATCTCGATCGCGTTGGCCATCAGCATGGGCAGCAGCGACAGCGTCAGGAAGCCGTGCGCCACCGGTGCGCCAAACGGCGACTCGCTCTTGGCGCGCTCCACGTCCACGTGAATCCACTGGTGATCGCCCGTGGCCTCGGCAAAGAGGTTCACCTGTTGCTGCGTGATCTCGGTCCAGTCACTCACGGCAACTTCCTGGCCGATCAAACCTTTCAGCTCGTCGAGCGATTCGATGATGCGCATCTGCGTTGTCTCCTTGTTGTGATGCGATAACGTGTAATCAAGCCTTCGGGCGGCGGCCAAACAAGCCCATGCCCGTGACCGTGCAGACAAGTTCGCCGCGCTGGTTGCGAGCCTCCCAGCGGTTGACGGCCACGCCGCGGTCCGGCTTTGACTGCGACGGACGCACTTCCATGCACGTGCTCGACACGGACAGCGTGTCCCCGGGATACACCGGCTTCATCCACCGGATTTCATCCACACCCGGGGAGCCCATGCTCGCCGCCTTGCCGAGGAAGCCGGTCACCATCAGCCGCATCATGATCGAGCACGTCATCCAGCCGCTCGAGATGATGCCGCCGTAGATGCTGTGCTTCGCGGCCTCTGCGTCGATGTGGAACGGTTGCGGATCGTACTGCAGTGCAAAGGTCAGGATCTCTTCTTCGGTGACCGTGTACGTGCCCATCTGCAGCGTGCGACCGACTTCAAAATCATCGAAGTAGAACTCGTACGATCGTGTTGCTTCTGCGCTTTCGTTCTCCGCCATGTCGTCTCCTCCAAATGACAACGCCCCGCACGAATGCGGGGCGTTCAGGTTTGCTGTTACGCCGCCTGCTGGAATCCAGGCAGCGATGCGAAGCGTGCCAGGTGATGATCCACGTCACCCAGCGTCGTGTTGATCATCGTCAGCCGCTTGAACATGTGCGCGGCGGGCAGCTCGTTCGTCACGCCCATGCCGCCATGCAGTTGCACAGCTTCCTGGCCAACGTCACGTGCTGCCTGGGCAACACGCGCCTTGGCCGCAGACACATAGCGGCGGCGTGCCTCGACGTCGCCATCTTCAAAGTGCGCAGCGGCCAGATACGTAATCGAGCGGGCTTGTTCGCCATGGATAAACATATCGACCATGCGATGCTGC
Source organism: Ralstonia pickettii (assembly GCF_016466415.2). Lineage (NCBI taxonomy): Bacteria > Pseudomonadati > Pseudomonadota > Betaproteobacteria > Burkholderiales > Burkholderiaceae > Ralstonia > Ralstonia pickettii. The sequence continues at coordinate 1,978,947 of NZ_CP066771.1, forward strand.
AATGCCTGGAAGCGTGCGATGGGCACGCCAAACTGCTGGCGGGTCTTGGTGTACTCAAGCGTTGCGGCGTTCAGCGCATCGATGAGGCCGATCGCTTCAGCGCACAACAGCACGCAGCCGAAATCGGCGACGGCGTCGATGGTCTCCCACGCTTCACCGGCCTTGCCCAGCAGCGTTGCCGGCGCGTTGTCGAAGCGGATGTCTGCAGCGTGCAGGTTGTCGATCGTGCGGTAATCCTTGACCGTCACACCAGCGGCATCGCGGTCGACCACGAAGAGCGACAGGCCCGACGTATCACGCGCCTCGCCACCGGTGCGCGCCGAGACGATGAGCTTGTCTGCCTGCGCGCCATGTACCACAACGGCCTTCTCGCCGGTGAGCGTCCATCCGCTGCCCTGCTGCGCAGCGCGCGTGGTGACATTGAACAGTTCGTAGCGCGATTGGCGCTCACTGAAGGCGATAGCCAGCTTCAGAGCACCACCCGCGACCTCTTCCAACAGCGCGTCTTGGCCACCTGCGAGCTTCAACGCCTGGGCGCCCAGCACGGTCGCCTGATACGGCTCGACGACCAGCCCTCGACCCAGTTCCTGCATGACCACCAGCAGGTCCATCGCACGGCCGTCGAAACCGCCTTGTGCTTCGGGCACGGGCAGCGCAGTCAGACCCAGTTCGGCCACCGCATCCCAATGGGCCTGGGACACCCCTTCAGGCGAGTACACCACCTTCTTGCGCGCCTCAAAACCGTAGTCCTTGTCGATGAAGCGGCGCACTGCATCGGCCAGTTGCTTCTGTTCGTCGGTGAACGAGAAATCCATGTTTGTCTCCGCTATGTGTTCTGTCGCCGTTTTGCTCAGACGCCAAGGATCATCTGCGAGATGATGTTGCGCTGGATCTCGTTCGACCCGCCATAGATCGAGGTCTTGCGATAGTTGAAGTAGTACGGCGCGAGCGGGGCGGCATCGTTGTCGCCCGTCACGGCCTGCAACGTGTCGCCTTCCAGGTAGCTCGGGTCGAACGGCTGGGCGTACGGCCCCACGGCCTCGACCATCAGCTCGGTCAGCATCTGCTGGATCTGCGTGCCCTTGATCTTGAGCAGCGATGCCTCAGGCCCCGGACCCTTGCCGGCGTTCTCGCTCGACACCACGCGCAGCACAGTCATCTCGAGCGCCAGCAGTTCGATCTCCAGCGAGGCCACCTTGGCGCCGAATACCGGATCCTGCAGCAGCGGCTTGCCGTTCTTCTGGTGTTGCAGAGCGACGCGCTTGAGAAACGCCAGTTCGCGCTTCGAATTGCCCACACGCGCAATGCCCGTACGCTCGTGGCCGAGCAGATACTTGGCGTACGTCCAGCCGCGGTTCTCTTCACCGATCAGGTTTTGAACCGGCACCTTGACGTTGTCGAAGAAGACCTCGTTCACCTCGTGCTCTTCGTCCAGCATGATGATCGGGCGCACGGTGATGCCCGGCGTCTTCATGTCGATCAGCAGGAACGAGATCCCCTCTTGCTTCTTCGCGTCCGGATCCGTGCGGACCAGGCAGAAGATCATGTCGGCGTGTTGGCCCAGTGTCGTCCAGGTCTTCTGGCCGTTGACGATGTAGTGGTCGCCTTCGCGCACGGCGCGTGTCTTCACCGAGGCCAGATCGGAACCGGAACCCGGTTCGGAATAGCCCTGGCACCACCAATCGGTGCAATCGACGATGCGCGGCAGGAAATAGCGCTTTTGCGCTTCATTGCCGTACTTCATGATCACGGGCGCGACCATGCTGACGCCAAACGGCAGCACGCCAGGCGCGCCGACCTGCGCGCACTCTTCGTCCCAGATGTGTTTTTGGATGGGGGACCAACCGGTGCCGCCCCACTCGACCGGCCAGTGCGGCACCGACCAACCCTTGGCTGCGAGTGCCTTGTGCCAGCGAACGAAATCGTCGCGGTTCAGGCGCCGGTGGTTCAACACCTTGTCTTGGATGTCCTTGGGCAGATTGGCTTCCAGCCAGCCGCGGACTTCCTGGCGGAACGCATCATCGGCCGCCGAGTAATTCAGATCCATGCCTGTCTCCTGTGGTTGGCTCCCCGCCGTGGCAAATCGGCGGAGAACGTTCTGTCGGACCGGCGCGGACCTGAATCGGGGCAGCTAGTGCACGGGCTGCTTGAGCACGTCAGGCACCAACAGCGGCATCACGTCGATGCCCTCCTCCGCCAGCTCCTGCGCTTCCTCCCGAGAGGTCGTCCCGCGAATACCCCGCTCCGGCGCCTCCTTGTAGTGCATGCGGCGCGCCTCTTCTGCAAACCGCTCGCCCACGTCTTCGGTATTGGCAAGGACGTGGCGCACGGCTTTCAGGTAGAGCTGTTGCAGGGCTGCGGATGCACCGCCATCTCCGCCGGCCGTCTGGGCGGCAGGGCCCTTCTGGGCAGCGTCCGCTCGTGACGACGACAGATTCAGGCGCGGCGCACTCGGCAAGCGCTCAACCTCGTTGTGACCGCAGACAGGGCACGTCAACAGCCCGCGTTCTTGCTGCGATTGCAGGTCGGCATCGGAGCCGAACCAGCCTTCGAAGCGATGGTCATTGGCACAGCGGAGGTCCAGCACTTTCATGATCGGTCCAGCGCATGGGGATGAGTGTATCCCTGATTCCAAAATTTGTGAACGGTCGTGCTAATTTTTTCGCACGGCCGTTCGCTATGGTAACGGCAACACGCGAAACACGTAGTCGAGCGACGATGGCAAGCGGCTTAGGCTGCACCTGGCGTCCAGGCGCCCGACAGGATCTTCTCGAGCCAGAACGTACCGATGATGGTCTTCACGTCCGAAATTTTGCCATCGCGCACCCAATCGATGAGTTGACCGGCGGACGTGATAAAGGTCTCGAGGAATTCGCCTTCATCCAGCATCGCCTCCCCTTGCTTGAGATCCCGTGCGAGATAAATGTCGATGAACTCGGTGGAATATGAAATGACCGGATGGATGCGCGTGAGGTAGTCCCAGCGCTCGGCCGTGTAACCGGTTTCCTCGCGCAGCTCGCGCTTGCCGCACGCGAGCGCCCCTTCCTGCGGATCGAGCTTGCCGGCAGGGAATTCAATCATCACCCTGTCGACTGGATAGCGAAACTGGCGCTCCATCAGCACAGTGCCATCGTCGAACAGCGGAATCATCATCACCGCGCCCGGATGAACCAGATATTCGCGGCTGGCGTTGCGGCCGTCCGGCAGCCGCACGATGTCCTGCTTGAGCGTGAGGAATTTACCCTGGTGCATCAACGCAGATGCAACCTGCGTCTCGCGCAGACCGGCGTCCGGTTCCTGTGTGGTATGGGGGGGGTCGTTCAGCGGAGTGTGATCGGACATGGCGCTCTCTCATGCCGAGACAGCGGGAACCTGCCCGGCGGGAATTAACGGGAATCGCGATGATGGCGAACCAGGTATTGCCACGTAAAGCCAGGAAACGCGAACACCAGCATCAGGCAAGCGGTGATCGCATAAAACTGCCAGCCTTGCGCAAACGCATTCCCCTGGCTCGATTCGATACCGAAGCCAATCAGCCCAACCACGACATACATGGCAATCAGCTCGGCGCCGCGCAGCCAGAACGGCTTGCGCGGCCAGCGTGTCGGCACAAGTGCCAGCACGCGTTGGTTGACGAACGGCAGGTTGGCACAGATCAGTGCCAACACGATGACAAACAGGCCGCCCGTCGATGTGCTCATGAAGCCGGGCGAGTTACGAAGCCAATGTCAGGCGGATCGCCTGATAGCACACGGCCATGAGACCGGCCGGAAAGATACCGAGCAGCAGCACCAGCAAGCCGTTGACCGACAGCAGCGAACGCAGACCGAAGGTAGCTTCCACAGGGCCTTCGTCAGCCGGCACGTCGAAGTACATGACCTTGATGACACGCAGGTAGTAGAACGCGCCCACCAGCGAGAACAGTACCGCAACAACGGCCAGCCACGACATGCCAGCATCGACCACTGCGCCCAGGACCGACAGCTTCGCGTAGAAGCCAACCGTCGGCGGCAGGCCTGCCAGCGACATCATGATGAACAGCATCAGCAGCGCGAACCACGGGCTTTTCTTCGACAGGCCTTTCAGGTCGGCGATGTCTTCCGCCTCGTAGCCTTTGCGCGACAGCAGCAGGATGATGCCGAACGCGCCCAGTGCGGTCAGCACGTAGGTAATGGCATAGAACATCGACGCACTGTAGGCCTGAGCTGTCAAATCCGGCTTGCCGGAGCTGACGCCCGATACCAGACCCAGCAGCAGAAAGCCCATGTGGGAAACCGTCGAATAGCCCAGTAGACGCTTGAAGTTGGTTTGCACCACGCCGGTGATATTGCCGATGGCCAGCGACACGACAGCCAACACGATCAGCATGTTTTGCCAATCGAATGCCAGGGGCAGCAGGCCTTCGACCAGAATACGAAGCGTCATTGCAAAGGCGGCCACCTTCGGCGCACCGGCAATCAGCAGCGTCACGGCCGTCGGCGAGCCTTGGTACACATCGGGCACCCACATGTGGAACGGTGCCACACCAAGCTTGAAGCCCAGGCCAGCAACAATGAACACCACGCCAAACACGAGGATCGTCTTGTTGATCTCGCCGTTCTTGATGGCGTCAAACACCTTGCCCAGTTCCAGCGAGCCGGTCGCGCCGTACAGCATCGACATGCCGTACAGCAACAGGCCCGATGCCAATGCGCCGAGGATGAAATACTTCATGGCCGATTCGGACGACACGTTCGAACGGCGACGCAGCGCTACCAGCGTGTACGACGCCAGCGACAGCAGTTCCAGGCCCAGATAGAGCACGAGGAAGTTGTTGCCGGTGATCATCACCACCTGGCCGCCCAGTGTGAACAGAGCGAACATGTAGAACTCGCCCGCGTACATGTCGCGGTCGGCCAGATAGCGGCGCGTATAGACCAGCGTGGCAAACAACGTCAGCGCACAGAACGACGCCAGCACGTTGGCCATCGGGTCGATCACGGCCATGTTGCCGAACACGTAGTGCGTTTCACCGTTCCCAGCATTCAAGCCGAACCACACCGCCAGCACCAGCGTAATCACCAACGAAACCGGATAGGCCACGCTGCTTCGCTTCTGGCCGCGCGCCAGGTCAATCCAGTTGACGGCACCAATGCCCAGCGCGAGAAAAACGATTGGGGCAAAAGCCGCAATAGAGGAGGACGATTGCATAGTTTCTTCTCGCTGCTTACAGCTTCGACTGAGCCACGTGGGTCAGCAAGTTGACCACGGACGCGTGCATGACATCGGTGAAAGGCTTGGGATACAGGCCCATGTACAGGGTGGCAATCGCCAGCACGCCCAGCATGAAGAACTCACGGCAGTTCAGGTCCTTCAACTCGGCCACGTGCTTGTGCGTCACATCACCGAAGATCACGCGCTTGACCATCCAGAGCGAATACGCTGCGCCAAAGATCAGTGCCGTGGCGGCCAGCAGACCAATCCAGAAATTGAACTTGACCGAACCCAGGATCACCATGAATTCGCCAACGAAACCCGAGGTCGCCGGCAAGCCGCAGTTGGCCATGGCAAAGAACACTGACAGCGCCGCGAACTTCGGCATGGTGTTCACCACACCGCCGTAATCGGCAATCTGACGCGAATGCACGCGGTCATACAACACGCCAATACACAGAAACATTGCGCCTGAGATAAAGCCGTGCGAGATCATCTGGACGATACCGCCCTCAACGCCGATTTCGTTGAAGATGAAGAAACCCAGCGTGACGAAGCCCATGTGCGCGATCGACGAATACGCGACCAGCTTCTTCATGTCGGCCTGCACCAGCGCCACCAGACCGATGTAGATCACGGCAACCAGCGAGATCGCAATGATGAACGCGGACAGGCTATGGCTGGCATCCGGCGCGATCGGCAGCGAGAACCGCAGGAAACCGTAGGCACCGAGCTTCAGCATGATGGCGGCCAGCACCACCGAGCCGCCAGTCGGCGCTTCCACGTGGGCGTCCGGCAGCCAGGTGTGCACCGGCCACATCGGCACCTTCACGGCAAAGGCCATGAAGAATGCCAGGAAGATCAGGATCTGCTCGTTCATCGACAGCTTGACCTGATGCCACTGCAGGATTTCGAACGTGCCGCTGTGGAAATACAGATACAACAGCGCAACCAGCGTCAGCAACGAACCCAGCAGCGTGTACAGGAAAAACTTGAATGCTGCATAGACACGGTTCGGGCCGCCCCACACACCGATGATGATGTACATCGGGATCAGCGTGGCTTCGAAGAACACGTAGAACAGCAGACCGTCGAGCGACGCAAACACGCCGATCATCAGACCCGACAGGATCAGGAACGCGGCCATGTACTGCGCCACGCGCACGGTGATCACTTCCCAAGCCGAGATCACCACGATCACGGTGATGAACGCGGTCAGCACCACGAACCACATCGAAATGCCGTCGACACCGAGGTAGTAGCTGATGTGGAAGCGCTCGATCCAGGACGACTTTTCGACGAACTGCATCGCAGCCGTCGTCTTGTCGAAACGCGTGATGAGCGGGAGCGTCATCACGAAGCTGATCACGGAACCGATCAGCGACATCCAGCGGACATAACCGGGATTGCGGTCTGAGCCCGAGGCCAGCACCAGCACGCCGAAGAAGATCGGCAGCCAGATCGCAAAAGACAGAACCATTTTTGTAATCCCTTATTTGCCTGCCAGGAACACGAAATACGTCAGCAGCCCAACCGTGCCGATGATCATCGCGAACGCATAGTCATAGATGAAGCCGGACTGGAGCAGGCGCACAACCGTCGCGAACCAGCCCACCAGACGCGCGCTGCCGTTGACGACAACACCGTCGATCACACCTTGATCGCCGCCCTTCCACAGGCCACGGCCGAACTTGACCGCACCGTTGGCGAAGACGATCTCGTTGATCTTATCCATGTAGTACTTGTTATCCAGCAGCTTGTAGACGCCGGAGAAACGCTTGGCGATTGCTGCTGGAATATCCGGGCGCTTCAAGTAGAAGAACCACGACAGCACGACACCCGACACCAGCAGGATGAACGGTGCAGACGTAAAGCCATGCAGCGCCATCTCGACCCAACCGCGGAAGTCTTCGGCCAGCACCTTCATCGCTTCATGGTTCTCGCTGTTGAAGATGACCTCCGAGAACACCACACCGTGCTTGAAGAACTCGCCGAACAGCATCGGCTGAATCGCCCAGGCACCGATGATGACGGACGGAATCGCGAGCAAAACCAGCGGTACCGTCACCACCCACGGCGACTCGTGCGGCTTTTGGCCCGGAGCCAGGCCGTGGTGATGGTCAGCGGTTTCCTCTTCGTCCACGTGATTGCCTTCGTGATGCGAGTGTTCCTTGCCGAAACGCTCTTCACCGTGGAACACCAGGAAATACATGCGGAACGAGTAGAACGCGGTCACGAACACGCCAGCCAGCACAGCCCAGTAGGCAAAGCCGGCGCCCGGCAGGTGCGATTCGCGCACCGCTTCGATGATCGAGTCCTTCGAGTAGAAACCTGCAAAGAACGGCGTACCAATCAGCGCCAGCGACCCTACCAGCGAAGTGAGCCACGTAATCGGCATGTACTTGCGCAGGCCGCCCATGTTCCGCATGTCCTGATCGTGATGCATGCCGATGATGACCGAGCCCGCACCCAAGAACAGCAGTGCCTTGAAGAACGCATGCGTCATCAGGTGGAACACGGCCACTTGGTACGCCGATGCGCCCAGCGCGACGGTCATGTAGCCGAGCTGAGACAGCGTGGAATACGCGACCACACGCTTGATGTCGGTCTGGATGATGCCCAGGAAGCCCATGAACAGCGCCGTGATGGCGCCGATGATCAGCACGAACGACAGCGCGTTATCCGACAGCTCGAACAGCGGCGACATGCGCGCGACCATGAAGATACCGGCGGTCACCATGGTGGCCGCGTGAATCAGTGCGGAAATCGGGGTCGGGCCTTCCATCGAGTCCGGCAGCCACACGTGCAGCGGGAATTGGGCCGATTTACCCATCGCGCCGATAAACAGGCAGATACAGGCGACCGTCAGCATGTGCCAGTCGGTACCCGGAAAGCCGATCGTGGCCAGGTTGTCGCGGGCGGCGAACACGTCGGCATAGCTCAGGCTACCGCTGTAAGCGAGCAACAGGCCGATGCCCAGAACGAAGCCAAAGTCACCCACGCGGTTGACCAGGAACGCCTTCATGTTGGCGTAGATGGCCGTCGGGCGCTTGAACCAGAAACCGATCAGCAGGTACGACACCAGGCCCACGGCTTCCCAGCCGAAGAACAGTTGCAGGAAGTTGTTGCTCATCACGAGCATCAACATCGAGAACGTGAACAGCGAGATGTATGCGAAGAAACGGTTGTAGCCGTCGTCTTCCGCCATGTAGCCGATGGTGTAGATGTGCACCATGAGCGAGACGAAGGTCACCACGCACATCATCATCGCCGTCAGCGAATCGATGAGGAAACCGACTTCCATCTTGAGCGTGCCAACGGTCATCCATTCATAGACGGTGCCGTTGTAGCCGGCGCCATTGATGACGTCAGACAGCGTCAGCGCAGACAGAATGAAGGCGATCGCAACACCGAGGATGGTGACGCTGTGGGATGCCGTGCGGCCGATCTTCTCACCAAAGAACTTGGTGCCGAACAGCCCGGCGATCGCCGCGCCGGCCAGCGGCGCGAGCGGGATCGCCAGCAGCAGGTTGGGATTGAGCGTGGTAGCCATGGAACGCTTCTTATAGGTGGGATGCGGAGGTCAGCCCTTGAGGCTGTCCAGATCGTCGACGTTGATGGTGTCCAGATTACGGAACAACACCACCAGGATGGCGAGACCGATCGCGGATTCCGCCGCGGCCACCGTCAGGATGAAAAACACGAACACCTGCCCCGCCAGATCGCCCAGGTAGTGGGAGAACGCGACGAAGTTCAGGTTGACCGCCAGCAGCATCAATTCGATCGCCATCAGCAGCACGATGACGTTCTTGCGGTTCAGGAAAATGCCGACAATGCTGATGGCAAACAGCACCGCGCCGAGCACGAGGTAATGGGCAAGGGATAGTGAAGACATATGGGTTCTCCCGGGGCTCAGCTCTTGGATTCAGCCGAAGCTGCGCCGGCCGACTTTTCCGCCGGCATCGAGACCAGTCGCACGCGGTCCTTGCGCTTCACTCGGATCTGATCGGACACGTTCTGTGCCTTGGTGTCCTTGCGGCGGCGCGCGGTCAAGGCGACGGCGGCCACAATCGCCAGCAGCAACACCGCGCCAGCCACTTCAAAGGCATAGATGTAATCGGTATAGATCAGCTTCCCGAGCGCCTGTGTGTTCGGCCCATTAAAGCCCTTCGGCAGCTCCTGCACCGGCTGCACGCGGCCCATGAAGGTCTTGGTCAGCACGACGGCCATTTCCAAGATGATGACCACGCCCACGAAGGCCGCCATCGGTACGTAGGTCCAGAAATCGCGTCGCAGGTGTTCGATGTCGATATCGATCATCATCACCACGAACAGGAACAGCACCATCACTGCCCCAACGTAGACCAGCACCAGCGTGATGGCGAGGAATTCCGCCTTGAGCAGCATCCAGATCGCCGCCGCAGTGAAAAACGAGAGCACGAGGAACAGCGCCGCGTGCACCGGGTTCTTCGCGGTGATGACCTTCAGCGCTGCGAGCACCAGCACGAGCGCGAAACAGTAGAAGATGATCGTCGTGATTTCCATGATCCTGGCACGGGCCGTTTTGCGGCACGCGCTTGTCCAAAGCTGTGATGGCATGACGCCACCGCAACTGGTTGGCTCTGCAAGAGCCGTTGTCCAACCGGGATGTCAACTGCAACGCCCGCCAACTTCAGCTGCACGGCGGACGTCTTGAATCAGCGGTACTTTGCGTCGGCCGCTTTGTTGGCCGCGATTTCCGGCTCGAAGCGATCACCCACGGCCAGCAGCATGTCCTTGGTGAAATACAGGTCGCCGCGCTTTTCACCGTGGTATTCGAGGATGTGCGTCTCGACGATGGCGTCCACCGGACAAGCCTCTTCGCAGAAGCCGCAGAAAATACACTTCGTCAGGTCGATGTCGTAGCGCGTGGTGCGGCGGGTGCCGTCGTCACGCTGATCCGACTCGATCGTGATGGCTAGAGCCGGGCAAACGGCTTCGCACAGCTTGCACGCAATGCAGCGCTCTTCGCCGTTCGGATAGCGACGCAGTGCATGCAGACCGCGAAAGCGCGGCGACAGCGGCGTCTTCTCTTCCGGAAAAAGAACGGTGATCTTGCGCGCAAACAGGTAGCGCCCGGTCAGCGCCAGCCCCTTGAAGAGTTCCTTCAGGAGCAGGCTGTTAAAGAATTCCTTGATGGCAAGCAACATGGTGCCTTCCTATTGTCCCGTTACTTCCAGATGTTCCACGGCGACACCAACCAGATGGCGACGACGACAAGCCAGCCCACAGTGAGCGGAATGAAGATTTTCCAGCCCAGACGCATGATCTGGTCGTAGCGATAACGCGGGAACGATGCGCGCAGCCAGATGAAGACCGACAGCAGCAGGAAAACCTTGATCAGCAGCCAGAAGAAGCCCGGAATCCAGTTGAGGACCGGTGCATCGATCGGCGAAGCCCAGCCGCCCAGGAACAACGTTGCGGTCAGCGCGGAGATCACGATCATGTTGATGTACTCGGCCAGGAAGAACAGCGCGAACGCCATGCCCGAGTATTCGATCATGTGACCGGCCACGATTTCGGATTCGCCTTCCACCACATCGAATGGGTGGCGGTTCGTTTCAGCCACACCCGAGATGAAGTAGACGCCAAACATCGGCAGCAGCGGCAGCCAGTTCCACGAGAGGATGTTGATGCCGTGACCCGCAAAGAAACCGCGATTCTGCGAATTAACGATGTCCGACAGGTTCAGGCTACCCGTCACCATCAGCACCGTCACGAGCGCGAAGCCCATCGCAATTTCGTACGAAATCATCTGTGCCGAAGCGCGCATCGCACCCAGGAACGCGTACTTTGAGTTCGACGCCCAGCCGGCCAAGATCACGCCGTACACGCCCACCGAGCTGATCGCCATGACGTACAGCAGGCCGGCGTTGATGTTCGACACCATCGCCTCGGCCTGGAACGGGATCACCGCCCAGATCGCAACCGCCGGCATCAGCACCATCAGCGGCGCGATGATGTACATGCCGCGGCTGACCGCGCTCGGCACCATGACTTCCTTGAGCAGCAGCTTGAGCACGTCGGCAATCGGCTGCAGCAGGCCCATCGGGCCCACGCGGTTCGGGCCCAGACGCACGTGCATCCAGCCGATGAGCTTGCGCTCCCACAGGATCAGGTAAGCCACGCACAGCAGCAGCGGCAGGATGATGCAGACCGCACGGACCAGCGTCCAGATCAGCGGCCACCACCCACCGAAGGTGGCGGTACCGAAAGAAGTAATCGACTCGATCATGTTGACCCTTACACCGTAGCCGCCAGCGCGGACGATTCAACCTTCTCAACGCTTACCGCACCGAACATGGCACCCAGCTGCGCCGACGCTTCGGTAGCGGCAGGCACGCGGATCACGCCAGAAGCCAGCGACTTGTCCAGCACGGCCGGCAGCACCACACTGCGCTGCCCTTGCGTCACGCGCACGGCGTCACCATTGGCCAGGCCCAGTTGTGCGTAGAGATCAGCCGGCAAGCCAGCACGCACGGCAGCACGTGCTGCAGCCGTCAGTTGCAGCGAACCGGCGCGGCGCACGATCGGATCGGCGTGGTAAATCGGCACATCGGCCAGACGCTCGATGCCTGCCGCAGTAGCAACAGGGGCGGCGGTCTGCGCAATCGTCGCGTTCGACAAACGCTCGATGACCGGCTTGGCCAGCACTTCGTCGCGCACCACTTCCGAACTGTCGTACTCAAAGCCAGACACGTTCAGCAGGTTGCCCAGCACGCGCAGGACCTTCCAGGCGGGACGCGAGTCACCCAGGCCGCGCACAACGCCATTGAAGCTTTGTGGCAATCCCTCGCAGTTGATGAACGTGCCCGAGGTTTCGGTGAACGGAGCCGTCGGCAGCAGCACGTCCGCGTACTCAAGCGCGGCGCGAGAGGCAAACGGTGCAAGCACGATCACGGTGTCGGCCTGGTCCAGCGCGGCACGCGCTTGCGTGGGGTTGGCGGTATCGAATTCCGGTTCGGCGCCCAACAGCACGTAAGCGCGACGCGGTTGCGCCAACATGGCGGCGGCGTCCAAGCCGTTGCCTTGGGGGAGCGCCCCGGCGATGTAGCCACCAACCGTGTTGGCTGCTTCCGTCAGGAAGCCAAGCGTCGCGCCGGTCTGCTGCGCGACCCACTGGGCCAACGCGTGCAGTTGCGAAAACTGCGGGTGCGCCACGGCGGCGTTGCCGAGGAACACAGCCTTGCGCTCGCCCGAAGCGAGGCTTGCGGCGATGCGCTGGGCAATGTCACCGGCTTCGATGCCATCGGTGCCGCCTGGACGGGCAACATTATTGGCAGCCGCCACGGCCACCGCCACTTGCGACAGCAGCGACAGCCATTGCGACGGTGCGCCCAACAGTTGCGTGGCAGGCATCAGCAGATCCTCGCCACCTGCGCCGATCATGCTCAGTTGCGCACCCTTCTTGCCTGCCTGACGCAGACGCGCGGCCAGCAGTGGGTGATCCTTACGCAGGAAAGAGCCTACGACCAGCGTACGCTGCAGCAGCGACACGTCGGCGATCGGCATGCCGAGCCACGGAGCGCCCGTTGGCTTGACCGAGAAATCGGACTGACGCAAACGGAAGTCGACGTTGTCGCTGCCAATGCCGCGCACCAGCTTTTGCAGCAGGAACAGCTCTTCAAGCGTGCTGTGTGGGCTGGCCAATGCACCAATCTGCTCTGCGCCGTGGTCACGCTTGATTTCGTTCAGGCCGTTGGCAACGTACTCCAGTGCGGTAGTCCAGTCGACAGCCTTCCATTGACCACCTTGCTTGAGCATCGGTTGGGTCAGGCGGTCATCGCTGTTCACGCCCTCATAGGCGAAACGATCCTTATCGGAAAGCCAGCATTCGTTGATGGCTTCGTTGTCCAGCGGAAGAACGCGCATCACGCGCTGATTCTTCGTCTGGACGATCACGTTAGCGCCCAGGCCATCGTGCGGCGACACCGACTTGCGGCGTGCCAGCTCCCACGTACGAGCGGAATAGCGGAACGGCTTGCTGGTCAGTGCGCCAACGGGGCACAGATCGATCATGTTGCCCGACAACTCGGAGTCAACGGTTTGCCCGACGAACGTCGTGATCTCGGAATGCTCGCCTCGGTTGAGCATGCCCAGTTCCATCACGCCGGCAATTTCCTGGCCGAAACGGACGCAGCGCGTGCAGTGAATGCAGCGCGTCATCTCTTCCATGGAGATCAGCGGGCCCACATTCTTGTGGAACACCACACGCTTTTCTTCCTGGTAGCGCGATTCAGACTTGCCGTAGCCCACGGCCAAGTCCTGCAACTGGCACTCGCCGCCCTGGTCACAGATCGGGCAATCCAGCGGGTGGTTGATCAGCAGGAACTCCATCACGGACTTCTGCGCCTTCACCGCCTTCTCGGAATTTGTGAAGACCTTCATGCCCGCGGTGACGGGCGTGGCGCAGGCCGGCAGCGCCTTGGGCGCCTTCTCGACCTCGACCAGGCACATCCGGCAGTTGGCCGCGACCGACAGTTTGCGGTGATAGCAAAAGTGAGGAATGTAGGTGCCCGTCTGGCGGGCCGCCTCCATCACCAGGCTGCCTTCGGCAACCTCGACCTTCTTGCCATCAATTTCGATTTCAACCATGTTCTGCCACGCTTAAAGGTAGGTGGGCACCATGCACTGCTTGTGTTCGACGTGATACGCGAACTCATCCCAGTAGTGCTTGAGCATGCCGCGGACCGGCATCGCAGCGGCATCGCCGAGTGCGCAGATGGTCCGGCCCATGATGTTTTCGGCCACGTTGTTCAGCAGGTCCAGGTCTTCCTGGCGGCCCTTGCCGTGCTCGATGCGATCGACGACGCGGTACAGCCACCCGGTGCCCTCACGGCACGGCGTGCACTGGCCGCACGACTCTTCGTAATAGAAATACGACAGACGCAGCAGCGACTTCACCATGCAGCGCGTTTCGTCCATCACGATGACAGCGCCCGAGCCCAGCATCGAGCCGGCCTTGGCGATTGAGTCGTAGTCCATGTCGGAGGCCATCATCAGGTCAGCCGGCACCACCGGCGCCGACGATCCACCCGGGATGACCGCCTTGAGCTTCTTACCACCGCGCATGCCGCCGGCAAGCTCCAGCAGCTTGGAGAACGGGGTGCCCAGCGGAATCTCGTAGTTGCCCGGACGCTCAACGTCGCCGGACACAGAGAAGATCTTCGAGCCGCCGTTGTTCGGCTTGCCCATCTTCAAGTAGTTATCCGGACCGATGGCCAGCAGGAACGGCACCGCGGCAAAGGTTTCGGTGTTGTTGATGGTGGTCGGCTTGCCGTACAGGCCGAAGCTCGCCGGGAATGGCGGCTTGAAGCGCGGCTGGCCCTTCTTGCCTTCCAGCGACTCGAGCAGTGCGGTCTCTTCACCGCAGATGTACGCGCCATAACCATGGTGCGCATGCAGCTGGAAGTTGAAGCCGGACCCCAAGATGTTGTCACCGAGGAAGCCCGCAGCGCGCGCCTCTTCCAGTGCCTGTTCGAAGATCTTGTATTCGTTCCAGATCTCGCCGTGGATGTAGTTGTAGCCCACGGTAATGCCCATCGCGTAGCCGCCGATGGCCATGCCTTCGATCAGCGCGTGCGGGTTGTACCGGATGATGTCGCGATCCTTGAACGTGCCCGGCTCACCTTCGTCTGTGTTGCAGACGAGATACTTCTGGCCCGGGAACTGGCGCGGCATGAAGCTCCACTTCAAACCGGTCGGGAAACCCGCACCGCCGCGGCCGCGCAGGCCCGACGCCTTCACGTCAGCGATGACCTGCTCGGGGGTGATCTTCTCGGTAAGGATGCGTTTGAGCTGTTGATAGCCGCCACGCTTGACGTAATCTTCAAGATGCCAGTTGTCGCCGTTCAGACCGGCGAGAATCAACGGCTGGATATGTCGATCGTGCAGAGAGGTCATTTACTTGCCTGCTCCGTTGGTCGGCGCCTTGGACTGGAGGTCGGCGATCAGCGCGTCGAGCTTCTCGTTGCTCATGAAGCTGCACATGTGGGTGTTGTTGACGATCATGACCGGTGCATCACCGCACGCGCCCATGCACTCGCCTTCCTTCAGCGTGAAGTTGCCGTCGGCGGTGGTCTCGTTGAAACCGATGCCCAGCTTCTTCTTCAGGTAGTCGGCAGCACGTTCGCCGCCCGACAGCGCGCACGGCAAGTTCGTGCACACCGACAGCTTGAATCGGCCAACCGGCTTGGTGTCGTACATGTTGTAGAACGTCGCCACTTCCTCGACCCACACCGGCGGCATTTCGAGGTACTCGGCCACGAACTGCATGACTTCGGGCGAGACCCAGCCTTTCTCGCTCTGCGCGACCGCCAGCGCCGCCATCACGGCGGACTGCTTCTGGTCGGCGGGATATTTCGCGACCGCCCGATCGATTTCCTTGAGAGCTTCTGCTGATAGCATGTTCGTTGCGATTGGTGCGGGACGCGGGGCGTATTACCTGACTGCCTTACCCCGGCGTGCGTCCTCGTTTCACAGCCGCGCTTGCCTGCGCGTCAAACCGTTGTTTACTGCGGGTTCAGCGATCGATCTCGCCAAACACGATGTCCTGCGTACCGATGATCGTCACCGCATCGGCAATCATGTGACCCTTCGCCATTTCGTCGAGCGCGGCCAGATGAACGAAGCCCGGGGCGCGAATCTTCAGACGGTACGGCTTGTTGGCGCCGTCGGAGATTGCATAGATGCCGAACTCGCCCTTCGGGTGCTCAACGGCGGCATACGCCTCGCCTTCGGGCACGTGCATGCCTTCCGTGAAGAGCTTGAAGTGGTGAATCAGCTCTTCCATGTTGGTCTTCATGTCCACGCGCGACGGAGGCGCCACCTTGTGGTTATCGGTGATCACCGGACCCGGGTTCTTGCGCAGCCACTCGATGCACTGACGGATGATGCGATTGCTCTGGCGCATTTCTTCGACGCGCACCAGATAGCGGTCGTAGCAATCACCGTTCACGCCGACCGGAATGTCGAAATCGATGCGGTCGTACACTTCGTACGGCTGCTTCTTGCGCACATCCCATTCGATGCCAGAACCACGCAGCATCGCACCCGAGAAGCCCTTGTTCAGTGCGCGCTCCGGGCTCACCACGCCGATGCCAACCAGGCGCTGCTTCCAAATCCGGTTGTCCGTCAGCAGCGTTTCGTATTCGTCAACGTACTTCGGGAAGCGGTTGGTAAAGTCTTCAATGAAGTCCAGCAGCGAGCCCGAACGCGTTTCGTTCAGGGCGGCCAAGGCCTTCTCGTTGCGCACCTTGGATGCCTTGTATTGCGGCATCGTGTCGGGCAGGTCGCGATACACGCCGCCCGGACGGTAGTAGGCTGCGTGCATGCGCGCGCCTGACACCGCCTCGTACATATCGAACAGATCTTCGCGCTCGCGGAAGGCGTACAGGAACACCGCCATGGCGCCCACGTCCAGCGCGTGCGAACCGATCCACATCAGGTGGTTCATGATCCGCGTGATTTCGTCGAACATGACGCGGATGTACTGGGCGCGCAGCGGCACCTCGAGACCCAGCAGGCGCTCGATTGCCATCACGTAGGCGTGCTCGTTGACCATCATCGACACGTAGTCGAGACGGTCCATGTACGGCACGCTCTGAATCCAGGTCTTCTGTTCAGCGAGCTTTTCCGTCGCGCGATGCAGCAGACCGATGTGCGGGTCGGCGCGTTGAATGACTTCGCCGTCCAGCTCCAGCACGAGGCGCAGCACGCCGTGTGCGGCCGGGTGTTGCGGACCGAAGTTCAGGGTGTAGTTCTTGATATCTGCCATGATCGGGCGCCCTTCAGTGCTTCAGACCACCGTATTGATCCTCGCGGATCACACGCGGCGTAATCTCGCGCGGCTCGATGGTCACCGGCTGATAGACCACGCGGCGCTGCACCGGGTCGTAGCGCATTTCAACGTAACCCGACACGGGGAAATCCTTGCGGAACGGATGGCCGATGAAGCCGTAGTCGGTCAGGATGCGACGCAGGTCCGGGTGGCCTTCGAACACCAGGCCATAGAGGTCAAATGCCTCACGTTCGTACCAGTCGGCGGAATTCCAGATCGTCGTCACGGACGCCACCACCGGCAGGTCATCGTCCGGCGCGAACACGCGAACGCGAACACGCCAGTTGTGCGTGATCGACAGCAGGTGGGACACAGCAGCAAAACGCGGGCCGTTCCAGGCACCGTCACCGTAATCGGCATAATCGACGCCACACAGGTCGATCAGCTGCTCAAATTTAAGCGAGGCGTCGTCGCGCAGCGTGCGCATGACGTCGTAGTAATCGGCAGCCTTCACTACGAGAGTGAGTTCACCAATCGACTCAGTCAGGCTTTGAACGCGATCGCCCAGCGCCTTTTCCAGCGCGGCCTTCAGGGTGGCAAGCTTCTCGGTCATGTCAGGCCTTGCGCGCGATGGTGTTGGTGCGACGGATCTTGGCCTGCAGCTGGATGATGCCGTAGATCAGCGCTTCAGCCGTGGGCGGACAGCCCGGCACGTACACATCGACCGGCACGATGCGATCGCAGCCCCGCACGACAGAATACGAGTAGTGATAGTAACCGCCGCCATTCGCGCACGAGCCCATGGAGATGACCCAGCGAGGCTCGGCCATCTGGTCGTACACCTTGCGCAATGCAGGCGCCATCTTGTTGCACAGTGTGCCGGCCACGATCATCACGTCAGACTGACGCGGCGACGGACGAAACACCACGCCGAAACGGTCCAGGTCATAACGCGACGCGCCGGCATGCATCATTTCCACAGCACAGCACGCCAGACCGAACGTCATCGGCCACAGGGACCCGGTACGGGTCCAATTGATCAGCTTGTCAGCGGTTGTCGTGACAAAGCCTTCGTTGAGTACGCCTTCGATCGCCATTTCACATCACTCCCAATCGAGCGCGCCTTTTTTCCAGATGTAGACGAAGCCCACGAGAAACTCGAGAAGAAACACGCCCATCGCGAAGAACCCCGGCCAGCCGATCTCACGCAGCGCCACGCCCCACGGGAAGAGGAACGCGGTCTCCAGATCGAACAGGATGAACAGGATGGCGATGAGGTAATAGCGCACGTCGAACTTCATGCGCGCGTCTTCGAATGCTTCGAAGCCGCACTCGTACGGCGAGAGCTTGTCAGGATCGGGATTGTTCGGACCGAGGACTCGGCCGATGGTCATCAGCGCAAGGCCAAGGCCAACACCGACAACGATGAACAACAGTACGGGGAAATAGGCTTCGAGGTTCAAGGGACGCCCGCCTTTTTGAATGGTTGCAACAGCACTGCCCGCAGGCGGCGCCTTGTCGCCCCATCGAAGGCGCCGGGTCCGCAGCCTTACGACGCCTCGACTGCGCGTCGTCTTGCGGAGGGGCCTGCGCGGAACATCCCGTGGAACAGACCCCGAATTTGATTGGTGCCGACGGCGAGACTCGAACTCGCACAGCTTTCGCCACTACCCCCTCAAGATAGCGTGTCTACCAATTTCACCACGTCGGCTGGGGGAAGAAACTTTATCAGGAACCCGGTTGAGACTTAGCGCCCCTGCCCGTTTTCCGTATTGTTTCAAGCCTTGCATTCTACCGCAAAGCGAAGCTTTTGTTCAATGCACAAAGAAAAATCTTATGCTTCGCGGCGCGCTGAAAACCCAAACAGTACGCCGCGATCGTTACATCAAATTACTTGGGCACAGCGGGCGAGGAAGCTGCGGCCGGACCAGCAGCCGGAGCCGAGGCCGCCGGTGCCGACGCCGTGGACGTAACAGGTGCGACCGAACCCATCACACCCGCAGACACACTGCCCTTGCTGGTGCCGATCAGCGTCAGCGCCAACGTGGCAATGAAAAACACGGTAGCCAGCACAGCCGTCGTGCGCGACAAGAAGTTGGCCGAGCCGGTTGCGCCGAACAGGCTACCCGACGCACCGGAGCCAAAGGCTGCCCCAACGTCGGCGCCCTTGCCGTGCTGCAGCAGCACCAGGCCGATCACACCGAGCGCGCTCAGGATTTGTGCCACCAGCAGCAGAGTCTTCAGAATTGCCATTTCGTTTCTCTCAATAATACGTTGCAGTCGCACATCGGTGACATTGCGACTCGATCCGTCGTTTATGCGCGACCGATCGCCAGGAAATCTTCGGCCTTCAGGGAGGCGCCGCCGATCAGGCCACCATCGATGTCCGCCATAGCAAACAGTTCGCCGGCATTGTCCGGCTTGACGCTTCCGCCATACAGAATTGCTAAGCGCTGCGCCACACCCGCATCCCGGGCAGCGACGCGCGCTCGAAGGAACGCATGCACAGCCTGCGCCTGCTCGCTGGATGCGGTTTTGCCTGTGCCGATCGCCCAGACCGGCTCATAAGCCACAACAATACGACCCAGTTGCTCCACCGACAGCGCTTCCAGTACCGCATCCAGTTGCCGGCCCACCACCTGCTCGGTCTCACCGGCTTCGCGCTGCGCAAGCGTTTCGCCCACACAGACGATCGGTGTGATGCCGTGTTCGAGCGCGCGCAGGGCCTTGGCCGCCACTTGCGCGTCGGTTTCACCGTGGTACGACCGACGCTCGGAGTGCCCAACGATCACGTAGCCGCAACCGAATTCCGACAACATCGACGCCGCCACTTCGCCCGTAAAGGCGCCGCGCGCTTCAGCCGAAACATCCTGTGCACCCCATGCCACCGCAGAACCGGCGAGCAGCGACTGGCACTGCGCCAGGTACGGAAACGGCGCACATACCGCCAGCGTGGCGGCGGTTTTGCCTGCGGCCTTGATCTGCTCAAGCAGCGCGGCGTTCGTGCTCAGGCTGCCATGCAGCTTCCAGTTCCCCACCACCAGCTTCGGTCTTGCGTTCACGTTTTGCCCGGTCGACTGTCAAATAAACCCAGCATTCTACCGTGGCGGCAAAAACAGGGTCAATTTTGACGTCTTGGAATCAATCCCAAACCAACATGATCTTGCCGATATGGGCGCTCGATTCCATCAGCGCGTGGGCCTGGGCCGCCTGCGCGGCCGGCATGACCTCATGGACGACCGGCTTAACGCGCCCAGAAGCTAGCAACGGCCAGACCGTTTCATACAGATTGGCCGCGATGGCGGCCTTGAACGCGACGGGACGCGGGCGCAGTGTCGAACCCGTCAGCGTAAGGCGGCGGCGCAGGATGTCACCCAGCGGCACTTCGGCTTTGGCGCCGCCCAGCAATGCAATCAATACGATGCGACCGTCGTCAGCAGTGCAGGCAATTTCGCGCGCGACATAGCTGCCGCCGACCATGTCGAGCACCACGTCGGCGCCGGGGCCCGTCTCAGCCTTGACGATCTCGACAAAATCTTCGGTCTTGTAATTGATGGCGCGCGCAGCACCGAGTTTGACGCACGCGTCGCATTTGTCGGCGCTACCTGCCGTCGCAAAAACACGGTGACCCAATGCGGACGCGATCTGAATGGCCGTCGTTCCGATGCCACTGGAGCCACCTTGCACGAGCAGCGTTTCATCGGCACCGTGTGCGCCGCGCCCCAGCAAGCCGCGGTCGAATACGTTCGACCACACGGTGAAATAGTTCTCCGGCAACGCAGCGGCTTCCACATCGGACAAACCGGCCGGCACGGGCAGCACCTGGCCCAGCGGTGCCGTGCAGAACTCCGCGTAGCCCCCTCCCTGCACCAGCGCGCAGACGCGATCGCCCACCTTCAAGCCGTAGCGATTGTCAGCATGCGCCAGATCACCACTGACAATTTCGCCCGCGACTTCCAGTCCGGGAATGTCGGACGCACCGGGCGGCACCGGATAATTGCCTGTCCGCTGAAACACATCCGGCCGGTTCACGCCGGCAGCGCGCACACGGATCAACACCTCACCAGCCTTGGTTTCCGGCATCGGGCGCTCGCCGAGCTTCAGGACTTCAGGGCCACCGTATTGGGTGATTTCAATCGCTTTCATGGGAATCGGATCAATGAGGTTTACGACGCGACGCTCGAGTTACGAGACGCTACGCTTGGGCTCGACAAAATGTTGCGGAATGCCACGCGTGGTTTCGCGCATGATTTCCTGTTTGCCGTGGACGATGCCGTCGGCGATCTTCCCGATATGCAACTTCAGCCACATCTCTGTCGGGGAGCCCGCGCGATAGTCCGCCGGGCCGAGCATGTCGACGCGATCATCGGCACGCAAGTTGTCGGCCTGCTCGAACGAACGCGGGCTTTCAGGGTTGTAGACCGCATAGGTACGGCCGCCGCCCTTGCGGGCAACCGAAAACGCCGGAATGTCGCTCGGCCCATCGGCCACGTAGATCATGTTTGCGAACGGCACGCGGCGCTCGTCTTCGGCAATCGAGGAGTTGACACTTACGGCTTCGGGGTGCTTGTTGACGCCCTTGTTGATCTCGAACAGCGCCCGCGTCTTGGTCGTGTTGTCAATCGCATAGATGATTTCCGAGACAACCGGCCGGCCATCCGCGTTCATGTCGGGCGCCTCCAGGAATTCGCAGCCCCACACGCCATCGATGTATGGGGCAATGGGTGAGCCCTTGATCATCTCCGTCAGGCCCGTGCTGACAATGTAGTGCTCAAGCTTGATGTCGAACGCTTGGTAAGCCCCGTTGTCGCGCACCCACGCCTTGCTGCGCTCGAAAAAATCCGTTACGCCGGGAAAGAATTCAAGTTCGGCGCCCAGCTCGCGCAGCGTAGCGTTGTCGAGACCGCCCATGCGGCCGTCGCGCACATGGCGCAGCAGCACATTGAGATAAAACGTTTCGTGGTTGACCTTCTGGCCACGTGATTCGATTTCGCGCGACCCCGCTGCCACTTCATCCCAGAAGGCTTGCTCGGAGATGTTGAAGCGGTCGAACAGCGGCACTTGCATGTAGCGCGGGATCAGCGTCTTGTCGAAGTCCCAGACGATGGCGATGCGGTTTTGCTCGAACAGGCGGCTCATGATGGGGCGCAAAGGCGCAACGGGAAGAACTCGCGACGCAGTGTAAACAAAAAAACGGCTGGACATCGTCCAGCCGTTTTTCTTGGCGAAAACCGCTCGCTTATTGCTGTTGTTGCTGCTGTTGTTGCGAGGCAGCGTCGCCAGCACCAGGTGCTTGCGGTGCAGCGGCCGGCACGTCGCCTTCTTCGGCCTTGGCGGCCTTGATCGACAGACGCATACGGCCCTTCTCGTCAGTGCTCAGCAGCTTCACGCGCACAGCCTGACCTTCCTTCACATAGTCGGAAACCTGGTTCACGCGCTCGTTGGCGATCTCCGAGATGTGCAGCAGACCGTCCTTGCCCGGCAGGATGTTCACGATCGCGCCAAAGTCCAGCAGCTTGAGAACCGTGCCGCTGTAGATCTTGCCCACTTCGGCTTCGGCCGTGATGCCTTCGATGCGACGCTTGGCTTCTGCCATGCCTTCCGACGACGTCGACGCAATGGTGATCGTGCCGTCTTCCTGGATGTCGATCGTGCAGCCGGTTTCCTTGGTCAGTGCCTGGATCGTCGAACCGCCCTTGCCGATCACGTCGCGGATCTTCTCCGGATTGATCTTGACGGTGATCATGCGCGGAGCGTGTTCCGACAGCTCGGTACGTGCGCCGCCCATGGCAGCCTGCATCTTGCCCAGGATGTGCAGACGGCCTTCCTTGGCTTGCGCCAGCGCCACCTGCATGATTTCCTTGGTGATGCCCTGCACCTTGATGTCCATTTGCAGTGCGGTGATACCAGCGTCGGTACCCGCGACCTTGAAGTCCATGTCGCCCAGGTGATCTTCGTCGCCCAGAATGTCGGTCAGCACGGCGAACTTGTTGTCTTCCAGGATCAGGCCCATGGCCACGCCGGCCACGTGCGCCTTGAGGGGCACGCCAGCATCCATCAGCGCCAGCGAACCGCCACACACCGAAGCCATCGACGACGAGCCGTTCGACTCGGTGATTTCCGACACCAGACGGATCGTGTAAGCGAATTCGTCGTCCTTCGGCAGCACCGGAATCAGAGCGCGCTTGGCCAGACGGCCGTGGCCGACTTCGCGGCGCTTCGGGCTGCCCACGCGACCGGTTTCGCCCGTGGCGAATGGCGGCATGTTGTAGTGGAGCATGAAGCGATCACGGTACTCGCCTTGCAGCGCGTCGATGATCTGCTCGTCGCTCTTGGTGCCGAGCGTAGCCACCACCAGCGCTTGCGTTTCACCACGCGTGAACAGGGCCGAGCCGTGCGCACGCGGCAGCACCGACGAACGGATCTCGATCGGGCGCACCGTGCGGGTGTCGCGACCGTCGATACGCGGTTCGCCGTTCAGGATCTGACCGCGCACGATCTTCGATTCGAGTTCGAACAGGATGTTGTCGACTTCCACGCCGTCAGCTTCCACACCGGCTTCGGCCAGCTTGGTCGCAACCGACTTGTAGACTTCCTTGAGCTTCTGGCTGCGGGCCGACTTCTGGCGCAGTTGGTAAGCGGCTTGCAGATCGGCCAGGCCCAGTTCGGACACCTTGGCGACCAGCGCTTCGTTCTTCGGAGCCGCTTGCCAATCCCACTCGGGCTTACCGCCGTCGCGCACCAGCTCGTGGATCGCGTTGATGGCGATCTGCATCTGCTCATGGCCGTACACCACGGCGCCCAGCATGACTTCTTCCGACAGCTGCTGCGCTTCCGATTCGACCATCAGCACAGCACGCTCGGTACCGGCCACAACCAGGTCCAGATCCGAATGCGCGAGTTGGGCACGATTCGGGTTCAGCAGGTACTGGCCATCCTTGTAACCCACGCGGGCAGCGCCCACCGGGCCGTTGAACGGCAGACCCGACACGGCCAGCGCAGCCGAAGCAGCCACCAGCGCCGGGATGTCGGCCGGCACCTCCGGGTTCATCGACAGCACGTGGATCACGACCTGGACTTCGTTGTAGAAGCCTTCCGGGAACAGCGGACGCAGCGGACGATCGATCAGGCGCGAGGTCAGCGTTTCGTTTTCCGACGGACGGCCTTCACGCTTGAAGAAGCCCCCCGGAATCTTGCCGGCAGCGTAGGTCTTCTCGAGGTAGTCGACGGTCAGCGGGAAGAAGTCTTGACCCGGCTTCGGGTTCTTGGCGCCCACCACGGTGGCGAGCACGACGGTGTCGTCCATATCGAGCAGCACAGCGCCGCTCGCCTGACGGGCGATCTCACCCGTCTCCATGCGGACCTTATGGCCGCCCCATTGGAATTCTTTGACGACCTTATTGAACATGGTCATAGCATCTCCTGTTCGGTATTCGCGGCGCGCTTCATTGCGCTTCACCGCGACAAACACGTTCCGTAAGACGGTGCGGTTGCAGAGGTGTGTTTTATGCCATTCCAGCGCAGCGCTGGCATCAATGCCGCGTTGGAATGACACAAGGCCCTGCTTCCTGCCGCCCCCGGTCCTTGGCAGCCGCTCCATTTTGAACTAGCCGACTGCCATCACTCACCGGTTGCCCGGCGCGGCCACAAACGCGGCCGCCAAAAACAAAATGCCTGCATCAGCACGCTGACGCAGGCACTTTTCATCACGCGCAGTGCGTGATACCCACCATTACTTACGCAGGCCCAGCTTCGCAACCAGGGCGGTGTAACGGTCAGCGTCCTTGCTCTTGAGGTAGTCCAGCAGACGGCGACGACGGCTCACCATGCGGAGCAGACCGCGACGGCTGTGGTGATCCTTCATGTGCGCCTTGAAGTGCGGCTGCAGTTCGTTGATGCGGGCGGTCAGCAGTGCAACTTGCACTTCCGGGCTACCCGTGTCGTTGGCGCTGCGGCCGTTATCTTTGACGATGTCTTGCTTGTTGATGTCAGCGACGGACATTTCGATTCCTTTGACTTGCGGACACTGCAGCGCCGGAATGGCCGCCGTTGGTGCCGTGTTGAACAATGATCTTGCCGTTCCATCTACAACTGACCTGGACAGCAAGAGCGCGATTATAGCCTAGAACCCCACCCCAGCGACAGCCCCGCGTCGTTGCCCTCAATGGCGCGCCATCTTGCACGTCGTTGGCAGGGCTGTTTGAGCTTCCGAGATCACTTTCAACGTACGAAACCCGTAGCCGGAGCCCTCGATATCGAAAGGCGCACCGGGCGTGCCCGTCCGCTCCATCTGCGTGACGACAAGGGGCTGGATGGCTTGATGATCCTCGGGCCGCAGCGTGATGCGGTGGAAGCCGTTGTCCAAAGAAGCGCCCTCCAGCGCACGTGCGACGGCGGCAGCTTCCGTGGTTCCCGCTTTGGTGATGGCCGCCGCCAGCATCTCCACCATCATCTGGTCACGCAGCAGCGGGTAGTCGTCGGCGGGGGCGGGATAGCGGGCGCGGAAGGCCTTGTAGAACGCGTCGGACTTGGCGCCGCCCAAATTCGGATGCCATTCCGCGACCGCCACCACACGGCCAACGCCTGCGTCGCCCATCGCACCTGGCGCCCCCAGCGAGTTGCCATAGAACGTGAAGAACCGCGCCTTCAGTCCGGCATCCCGTGCCGCCTTGACGAGCAGCGTCAAATCATTACCCCAGTTGCCGGTGATGACCGTATCCGCACCGGACGCGGCAATGCGCGCCACGTACGGCGCAAAATCCTTCACCTTGCCGATGGGGTGCAACACCTCACCAACGACTGCGACGTCCGGCCGCTTCTCGCTCAACTGCTGCCGCGCCAGTTGCGCCACCTGGCGGCCGAATGTGTAGTCCTGCCCGATCAGGTAGACCCTTTTGACGGCCTTGTCCGCGCGAATCACTTCCGTGAGCGCATGCATGCGCATGTCGGCCGATGCGTCAAAGCGGAAATGCCAGAAGCTGCATGCTTCGTTGGTCAGCGCAGGATCGACGGCGGCGTAGTTCAGAAAGAGCACGCGCGCGTCCGGATGACGTTCGTTGTAGCGCGAGATCGACGTCGACAACGCCGCCGCAGCCGCCGAACTATTGCCCTGCAGCACAAAGCGGATGCCCGCATCCGTCGCGGCCTGCAACTGCAGCAACGACTCGTCGACACTGTTCTTGCTATCAAAGCGCACAAGGGCAAACGGATGCATGCCATCGGGCAACTTCACACCACCGCGCGCATTCACACCTTCGATCGCCATGCGCAGATTGCGCTCGACTGCCTCGCCCGCGTTGGCAAACGGGCCTGAAAGACCTTCAATCAGCGCCAGCCGGATCGGCGCGGCTTCGGGCTGGGCACCTGCTGTCCCACACAACCCAACGGCCGCCAGCGCGGCCACAAACCAACGAAACACCATGGCAAATCTCCGTGAAGCGCGGATGGTAAAGCGCCGCCGCGTGTCGACACAAGCCGGCGCAAATCACACGCCCTCCTACACTAAGGGCATTGGAGGAACCACTGTGAACATTCGATCGACACGGCAGTGCGCGGCGCTGCTCGCCGTGGCGCTGGCGTCAACAAGCGCGTGTACCGTATTGGCGCCCGTACAAACGGGCGAAGCACTGGTCGGCCAACCCGCTTCTGCAGTGGAGGCACGGTTTGGCACACCACCGGAACGGTATCCCCGCGCCGGTGGCGGCACGCGCTGGCTCTATCCGACGCAGCCTTATGGGCAATTCACCTATGCCGCTGATTTCGACGCAAGCGGCAAGCTCGTCTCGTTCCGGCAGATTCTGACCACGATGGACTTTGCGCAGATCCGCGTCGGGACCGCGACGCAGAATGACGTGCTGCAGACATTCGGCAAGCCAGAGGAGACCGCGTATTTCCGACTGATGGATCGGCAGGTGTGGTCCTACCGCTTCAAGCATGAAGGCGTGTGGCCCTCGCTGATGCACTTCTATTTCGACCGCGATGGCGTCGTACGGCTCACGCAGGTCAGCCCCGACCCCATGTACGACCACGACCACGATTCCAGCCGCTGAGCCAGCGTCAAACGCCAGAACGGCAACATCCACGCGAGGCCGATCGCCTGGCGTGGACCTTCGGGTCGGCGATGTCGTGGATCGCACAGACATCGCTCTCAAAGACGGCCGGCATGGTGCACGCTCCTGACGTGTCCGGTGCCGCCGCACCCGCTTCGCGTTCCGGTGGATAGCCGGGTGCGCGCTCAGTGGTGATCGTGTTGGGGTCTGGGCTGACTCCTGCCTGTGTTGATGAAACCCGCGATCAGATCTGCGGGTTGAGTTTTTCGCTGCTCTTGTCCTGCAGCTTGTTGAGCGCAGCAAGGTAAGCCTTGGCAGATGCCGCAACGATGTCCGGATCAGTACCCACACCGTTGACGATGCGGCCCGACTTCGACAGCCGCACCGTCACTTCGCCCTGCGCCTGCGTGCCCGTCGTGATCGCGTTGACCGAATACAGCAACTGCTCTGCCCCGCTGGCGACCTTGCTCTCAATCGCGTTCAGCGTGGCGTCGACCGGGCCATTGCCCTCCGCTTCGCCCGTCACTTCCTTGCCGTCCGCAACGAAGACGATGCGCGCGTGCGGACGTTCGCCAGTCTCCGAACGCTGGGCCAGCGACACGAAACGGAAGTGCTCGCCCTCGCTGTGCTGGGCCTCGTTCGAGACGATGGCGACGATGTCCTCGTCAAAGATCTCGGCCTTCTGATCGGCCAGCTCCTTGAA
This sequence comes from Ralstonia pickettii, assembly GCF_016466415.2. Taxonomy (NCBI): domain Bacteria; kingdom Pseudomonadati; phylum Pseudomonadota; class Betaproteobacteria; order Burkholderiales; family Burkholderiaceae; genus Ralstonia; species Ralstonia pickettii. The sequence continues at coordinate 2,006,710 of NZ_CP066771.1, forward strand.
GCGGGTGAAGGCAGCGTTCAGCTCGGCTTCCGAATCCAGTTCAATGCCCAGTTCCTGCAGGCGCTGCTTGAACGCGTTGCGGCCCGAGAGCTTGCCCAGGACGATCTTATTGGCCGTCCAGCCCACGTCTTCGGCTCGCATGATTTCGTACGTGTCGCGCGCCTTGAGCACGCCATCCTGGTGGATGCCCGAAGCGTGCGCGAAAGCGTTGGCGCCCACGACGGCCTTGTTTGGCTGCACGACGAACCCGGTGATCTGCGAGACCAGCTTAGAAGCCGGCACGATCTGCGTGGTATCGACACCCACGTCGAGATTGAAGTAGTCGCGACGCGTCTTCACGGCCATCACCACCTCTTCGAGGCTGGTGTTGCCGGCGCGCTCGCCCAGGCCGTTGATCGTGCATTCAATCTGGCGTGCGCCGCCCAGTTTGACAGCGGCCAGGGAGTTGGCGACCGCCATGCCGAGGTCGTTATGGCAATGCACTGACCAGACCGCCTTGTCGGAATTGGGGACGCGCTCACGCACCGAACGGATCAGCGCGGCATAGCCCTCCGGCACCGCGTAGCCCACCGTATCCGGCAGATTGATGGTGGTGGCGCCTTCGGCGATCACGCCTTCCAGCACGCGGCAGAGGAAGTCCATGTCGGAGCGGCTGCCATCTTCCGGCGAGAATTCGATGTCGTCGGTGAACTGGCGGGCAAAACGCACCGCCAGGCGCGCCTGCTCGTACACCTGATCCGGCGACATGCGCAGCTTCTTCTCCATGTGCAGCGCCGATGTGGCGATGAACGTGTGGATGCGGAACTGCCCCGCCGGCTTGAGCGCCTCGGCAGCGCGGGAAATATCACGGTCGTTCGCGCGGGCGAGCGAGCAAATGCGCGAATCCTTGACCGACAGCGCAATCGCACGGATCGCTTCAAAGTCACCGTTTGAGCTTGCCGCAAAGCCAGCCTCGATCACGTCCACCTTGAGCCTCTCAAGCTGCTTGGCGATGCGGATCTTCTCGTCCTTGGTCATCGACGCCCCGGGGGACTGCTCGCCGTCGCGCAAGGTGGTATCGAAAATGATGAGTTTGTCGCTCATGGCGGCTCCTTGGTGGGTTGACGTTTTTGGCGTCAGTCTTAGTGGTGTCTCGAATGGTTTCTTGCGGCGCAGAATACAAAACGCCCCGGCGTGCATAGTTGCAGGCCGGGGCGCTGTGAATCCTGGTTCGCGAAAACTTGGCGGTTTCTGCTTGCCTAGTTTTGCAATTTCCTATGCGCGTGTCCCGACCTGACGACCTAGTAGGCCATCAATCGAGACTAGCGTAATCAGAATGGAAATCGGGTACGAAAGCATGCGTTCGACTATAGACGAATTCAAAAATCGGCGCAAGCGCACATTGGTGCAGCGCATCCGTCACTCATGCGCAGCATCTTGCGCCTGTTTCGGCAAGCGCGGGCTACCTTGTTGCCCATGCAGCGCACGCCAGCCCCACAGCAGGTAGCCCGATACCGCGTAACCAACAAACAGACCAAACAGCGCGACCGGCGGATCGCTCGATATGACCACAAACAACACCAGCACCAGCACCATCACGCCGAACGGCACACGGTGACGAACGTCGAGCGCCTTGCCGCTGTAGAACGGCGCGTTCGACACCATCGACAGCCCTGCATACAGCGTCAGCCCGAAGGCCACCCACGGCATCCATAGTTCTTTGACCGGCAGTTTGTTGTCGATCGCGAGCCAGACGAAACCCGCGATGAGCGCCGCGGCTGCCGGACTCGGCATGCCCTGGAAGAAGCGTTTGTCGACCGACCCGATGTTCGTGTTGAATCGCGCCAGACGCAGTGCAGCGCCAGCGCAATACACGAACGCCGCGAGCCAGCCCCACTTGCCGAGATCGCGCAGGATCCATTCGTACATGACCAACGCGGGCGCCACGCCAAACGACACCATGTCCGACAGCGAGTCGTATTGCTCGCCGAACGCGCTTTGCGTGTTGGTGATACGAGCGACGCGGCCGTCCATACCATCGAGGACCATCGCGGCGAAGATGGCGATGGCGGCGGTCTCGAAATTCAGGTTCATCGCCTGCACGATGGCGAAGAAGCCGGCGAACAGCGCAGCCGTCGTAAACGCGTTGGGCAGCAGATAGATGCCGCGGCGACGCGGACGCACGATCTCAAGATCGTCGTCATCCGGCCTCGGCTGGTTGTGCCGCAACGGACGCAGGTGCGTCACGTTGCCGGCGGTAAAACGCTTCTTGCGTCGGTTGAACGCGGGCATGGCGGCCTCCGGATCAGTCCAGCTCAGCAAGCACCGTAAGCGTGGCGGATACCTTTTCGCCGATGGTCACGCGCGGGCGCGCCGTCAGCGGCAGGTACACGTCAACACGCGAGCCAAAACGGATGAAGCCATAGCGCTGACCACGCGTGAGCGCTTCGCCTGCCTTCGTATAGCAAAGGATGCGCCGCGCGATCAATCCGGCCACCTGCACCGAAGTGACGAGCTGGCCATCAGCGCGGCGCAAAACGATGGCATTGCGCTCGTTCTCGAGCGACGCCTTGTCGAGGTCGGCATTGACGAACTTGCCCGGGAAGTACTGCACCTGCTGCACCGTGCCGTCGACCGGCGCGCGGTTCGAGTGCACGTTGAACACGTTCATGAACACGCTGATCTTCAGCGCGTCGCGATCAGCGTACGGGTCACGTACCTGCTCGACTGCGACGATGCGACCGTCGGCCGGCGAAAGAATCGCATTGGCCTGCGTTGGCACGGCGCGCGCCGGATCGCGGAAAAACTGCAGCACAAACAGCGTCAGCACCCAGAAAGGCCAGGCCCAGCCGAAACCGGCGGCAGCCTGCACGATGAGCGTGACGATGAAAATCCCGCCCAGGTACGGCCAACCCTCGCGGGCAATGATGGGATGCGGATACGTGTTGTTCAAATCAGACCTCGACAGCGTCTTGAAGGAAATGCGGCATTCTAGCCGACACGGGGCTGCGCCAGCACTTGAAACAACGTTTGGCGCCCTCGAATCAGCACAAAAAAAGCCAGCCCGAAGGCTGGCTTTCTCGCACAAGATGCGAACGATCAGTTCTTCGACTGGTCGACCAGCTTGTTCTTGGCGATCCACGGCATCATCGCACGCAGCTTGGCACCGACCTGCTCGATCTGGTGCTCTTCGGTCAGGCGGCGGCGCGAGATCAGCGTCGGCTGGCCGGCCTTGTACTCCAGCAAGAAGCTCTTGGCGTATTCGCCGGTCTGGATGTCCTTCAGGCATTGCTTCATGGCCTTCTTGGTCTCTTCCGTCACGACGCGCGGGCCGGTGACGTACTCGCCGTATTCGGCGTTGTTCGAGATCGAGTAGTTCATGTTGGCGATGCCGCCTTCATAGATCAGGTCGACGATCAGCTTCAGCTCGTGCAGGCACTCGAAGTACGCCATTTCCGGCGCGTAACCGGCTTCCACCAGCGTCTCGAAACCAGCCTTGATCAGTTCGACCGTGCCGCCGCACAGCACAGCTTGCTCGCCGAACAGGTCGGTTTCGGTTTCTTCGCGGAAGTTGGTCTCGATGATACCGGCGCGGCCACCGCCGTTGGCAGTGGCGTACGACAGAGCGATATCACGTGCAGCGCCCGACTTGTCCTGGTGCACGGCGATCAGGTGCGGCACGCCGCCACCTTGCGTGTACGTGCCGCGCACGGTGTGGCCCGGCGCCTTCGGGGCGATCATGATGACGTCCAGGTCCGCGCGCGGGATCACGGCACCGTAGTGCACGTTGAAGCCGTGGGCGAACGCCAGTGCGGCGCCTTGCTTGATGTTGTTGTGCACTTCGTTCTTGTACACATCGGCGATCTGCTCGTCCGGCAGCAGGATCATGACAACGTCGGCTTCCTTCACCGCCTCGGCCACTTCCTTGACCTGCAGGCCAGCGTTAACGGCCTTGTTCCACGACGCGCCATTCTTGCGCAGGCCGACCGTCACCTTCACGCCCGAGTCGTTCAGGTTCAGGGCGTGGGCGTGGCCTTGCGAGCCATAGCCAACGATGGTGACGTTCTTGCCCTTGATCAGGGAGAGGTCGGCGTCCTTGTCGTAAAACACTTTCATGGTGATGTCCTAATTTTCAAATACTTCAATATCGATGGGGTCCGGCTGCAGCTACACGTTGGTGCACGCGCCGGCTCAAACCTTCAGAATGCGCTCGCCGCGGCCGATGCCCGAGCCGCCTGTGCGAACGGTCTCGAGAATGGCAGTGCGATCGATGGCATCGAGAAACGCGTCAAGCTTGCTGCCGTTGCCGGTCAGCTCGATCGTGTACGTCTTCTCGGTCACGTCGATGATGCGGCCGCGGAAAATGTCCGCGGTGCGTTTCATCTCCTCGCGCTCCTTGCCGACCGCACGCACCTTCACGAGCATCAGCTCGCGCTCGATGTGAGCACCTTCGGTCAGGTCGACGACCTTGACGACTTCCACCAAGCGGTTTAGGTGCTTGGTGATCTGCTCGATGATGTCGTCCGAACCGGTCGTGACGATCGTCATGCGCGACAGCGAGGCGTCTTCGGTCGGGGCGACAGTCAGCGTCTCGATGTTGTAGCCACGCGCCGAGAACAAGCCCACCACGCGCGACAGCGCGCCCGGTTCGTTTTCCAGCAGGACGGAAATGATGTGGCGCATTAGAGGTCCTCCGCGCCGAGCAGCATTTCAGAAATACCCTTGCCTGCCTGAACCATCGGCCAGACGTTCTCTGTCGGGTCGGTCTGGAAGTCGAGGAACACGGTGCGATCCTTGAGTCGGAAGGCTTCGCGCAGCGCGGGCTCGACGTCAGACGTCTTTTCGATGCGCATGCCGACGTGACCATACGATTCGGCCAGCTTCACGAAGTCGGGCAGCGCCTGCATGTAGGAATGCGAGTAGCGGTTGTCGTACTCGATTTCCTGCCACTGGCGGACCATCCCGAGGTAGCCGTTGTTGAGCGAGCAGATCTTCACCGGCGTGTCGTACTGCAGGCAGGTCGACAGTTCCTGGATGCACATCTGGATCGAGCCCTCACCGGTGATGGTGACGACTTCCTTGTCCGGGAACGCCTTCTTGATACCCATCGCGTAAGGCAGGCCGACACCCATCGTGCCCAGACCACCGGAGTTGATCCAGCGGCGCGGCTCGTTGAACTTGTAGAACTGCGCCGCCCACATTTGATGCTGACCGACGTCGGAGCAGATGAACGCGTCGCCATGGGTCAGTTCCCAGATCTTCTCGACCACGTACTGCGGCTTGATGATCTCGGAGGTGCGGTCGTACTTCAGGCAGTCGACACTGCGCCACTGTTCGATCTGCTCCCACCACTTGGCCAGCGCCGTCTTGTTCGGCTTGGCTTCGCCAGACTGGATCTGGGCAATCATCTCCTGCAGCACGTCCTTAACGTTGCCGACGATGGGGATGTCGACCTTCACCCGCTTCGAAATGGAGGACGGATCGATGTCGATGTGGATGATCTTGCGCGGCTGCGAGGTGAAGTGCGCCGGGCTGCCGATCACGCGATCATCGAATCGCGCGCCAATGGCAATCAGAACGTCGCAGTTCTGCATCGCCATGTTGGCTTCGTATGTGCCGTGCATGCCGAGCATGCCCACGAACTGCTTACTGGTGCCCGGGAAAGCGCCCAGCCCCATCAGCGTGTTCGTCACGGGATACCCAGTCAGTGCGGCCAGTTGGCGCAGCTCTTCGCTTGCCTCGGCAAGCACAACCCCGCCGCCCGAGTAGATGTACGGACGCTCAGCCTGCAGCAGCAGGCTCACTGCCTTCCGAATCTGCCCCGAATGCCCCTTGTTGACCGGGCTGTACGAGCGCATCTCGATGGTCTTCGGGTACTCGTACTTGCAGAGTTCGCGCGAGACATCCTTGGGGATATCCACCACCACCGGACCCGGACGGCCCGTTGCGGCGATGTAGAACGCCTTCTTGATGGTCGAGGCGAGGTTGCGTACGTCCTTGACCAGGAAGTTGTGCTTGACGATCGGGCGGGTAATGCCGACGGTGTCGCACTCCTGGAAGGCGTCCTGGCCGATGGCGTGCGTCGGCACGTTGCCGGTGATGATCACCATCGGGATCGAATCCAGGTAAGCGGTGGCGATGCCCGTCACGGCATTGGTCACGCCCGGGCCGGACGTCACCAGGGCGACACCGACCTTGCCCGTGGCGCGCGCATAGCCGTCAGCCGCATGGACTGCCGCCTGTTCATGGCGCACCAGGATGTGTTCGATCTTGTTTTGCTTGTAGAACGCGTCGTAGATATAGAGCACCGCGCCGCCGGGGTAACCCCAGACGAACTCGACGCCCTCTGCCGCGAGCGCATTGACGAGGATGTCAGCCCCCATCATGTCGGCAGATGAACCGCTATTGGCGTGGGAAAATTCCGCGCTTGGCATATTCATGTCAGTCCTTTGCAATTTTCGGCAAAAAATTGTTTGGATGCTCTCTACCGGGCTTGTGGCGCGGATTTGAGCGGTGCGCGTCTGCATGGATGGTCCGCCTGATGGGCGTCCAGATGAGACAAACCACAGATATTGTGAACCGCGGATGATACTGCAATGCCGCATGGCGGTCCAGCGCCGGTGCGAATCCCCAAGTCAACGGGCCCGCTAGACAGACGGACTGTCCGTGGCGCCGCATTTTTGCTAGCATCGCAACATTTTTCACGGCCAACGCCGTTGACGCCACGCGGCGTGACCATCACATCTTGTGAATGTGAATTTTCGCGCGGCCGCCTCACAGGATTCGCACCCGCCGTTGTATGGCCTCTGAACAGGAACTGTCGGCCTTTCTCCTAAGCGTCGAGAAACGCGCCTTCAAGCAGGCGGTCTTCGCGGTGCGCGACGACGATGCCGCGCTCGATATCGTGCAGGACGCCATGATCAAGCTGGCCGAGAAATACGGCGACAAGCCCGGGGCCGAACTGCCCCTGCTGTTTCAGCGCATTCTGCAGAACACGATTCACGACTGGTTTCGCCGCACCAAGGTGCGCAACACATGGGTCAGCCTGTTCTCCAGCTTCCGCTCGGACGCCGAAGGCGACGACACCGATCCGCTTGAACTGATCGAAAGCGAAGCCGGCACCACAGCGGCAGAAAGTAGCGCCGACAAGGTCGAGCGTTCGCAGATGCTCGAGATTCTGGAACGCGAAATCGAGAAGCTCCCCACACGTCAACGGGAGGCGTTCCTGATGCGTTACTGGGAGGACATGGATGTTGCAGAGACGGCCCAGGCGATGGGCTGTTCCGAGGGCAGTGTAAAGACGCACTGCTCGCGGGCAACACACGCCCTGGCCCAAGCGCTGCGGGCGCGAGGGATCCGACTATGAACAAGGTAGAACTTCGAGAACGCCGTTTTGCGCATGCCGTCCGAACCGCTCTAAATGAGTCGGCAGGACAGTTGCCGCCCGACGTGCGCGACCGCCTCGCAGCGGCGCGCCGGATGGCGCTTGCGCAAAAAAAAGCGGAAGCGCCGAGCACGGTGCACTCGCCTGCCTTGGCGATGCCGGGAGGCGGTTCGGTATCCTTCGAGATGGAAGGCGAAGCACCGTCGCCGCTGCAACGTGCCGCAGCAGTCCTGCGCCGCCTTGGCCTGCTGTGGCCGACCATCGCGCTGGTGGCGGGGCTTGCAGGCATCTATCAGTGGCAACAGCAGCAACGCGTGGACGAACTCGCGGAGGTCGATGCCGCAATGCTGCTCGACGATCTCCCGCTGGCTGCTTACGCAGATCAAGGCTTCCATCAGTACCTCAAACACGATCAGTGAAAGGCTGATCGATGAGCAACTTCCTGCACACCCACGGCCAACCACCGCGAGGCGCAACGACCGCGCGCCTGCGCGCCGGCATCGTTGCGTTGATCGGCGCTGCCGGCCTGATGGCGGGACTTGCGGTCGGGCAGGTTCCGGCCGCTTCGGCACCCGTGGCGACGCCTGGCGTGACAGTCGGCGCGCCGGTTGGTTTGCCGACGCCGCCGGCGACCAACCCGCTGCCCGCCGTTCATCCGAACTGGGCCGAACTGACCATTGTCCAGCAGCGCATCTTCGCGCCTCTGGCGCCGGAGTGGAACGGCATGCCGGAATTGGCCCGCAAGAAGTGGCTGCAGATCGCTCAGGCGTATCCGAAGTACACGCCGGCTCAGCAGCAGCGCCTGCAAACGCGCATGGCGGATTGGGTCAAGCTCACGCCGGAGCAACGCCACCGCGCGCGTGAGAATTTCCAGACCACCAAGTCGCTGCCAGTGCAGAAGAAGAGCGAGGCTTGGCAGAGCTACCAGCAACTGACCGAAGAGCAGAAGAAGGCGCTGGTTGCCGCGGCCAAGGCGCAAAAGCACCCTTCCGCAGTGACGGCACTGCCGGGCGGCGCGGGCTTGGCGAAGGACGCGGCCAAATCGATTCATCACGGTGCGCGCACCAAGCCTGGCACGACCAAATCCGCGCCGACCAACAAGACGGCAGCCACGGCATCCACGCCGGCCGCAAAACCTGCGCCCGAACCTGCCGCTGCCGCACCTGCCCCCGCCAGCGCACCGCTCACGCCGGCGCACCCTGTTGCACCACCCGCGACCACCGGTGGAGAATCGGGCAACCCGCCGCCCTCGACGGTGTTGGGCGGCTGAGGCCGGCAAACCCTTTGGCATAATCCGAACCACGTGCCGCTCGACCTCCGCGCCGGCACATGATGGATTGCGCTCACGGCGCTCACACTCTGTTCGATGGCCACCTCCGTTTCCACGTCTTCACCCGTTGCGGCGCCTGATCCGCTCGCAGCGCCCACGCTGCGCCGCCGTCTTGCCGCCATGCTGTACGAAGGCCTGCTGCTGTTTGGTGTGATGTTTGGCGCCACGGCCGTCTTTCTGCTGCTGCGCCTGATCGTGCCGCCCCTTGCGCGCACCGGCGATGTAGGGCTGCAGGTGTGGGGCTTTCTGTCGCTCGGTCTGTACTTCGTGTGGTTTTGGCGCAAGCGCGGCCAAACGCTTGCGATGCAGACATGGCGTATGCGCGTGGTCAACGCCGATGGGTCGCGTATTTCGCTGGGCCGTGCCATTGCACGCTATCTGCTGGCGTGGGTGTGGGTGGCTGCAGCGGTCGGCGTCATCCATCTGAGCGGCGCGTCGCGATGGACCGGTGCCGGTGTCGCTCTCGCATGCCTGCTGGTTTGGGGCGCGTTGGCGTGGTTCGATCCGCAGCGCCAGTTCCTGCACGATCGCCTGGCCGGCACGCGGCTGGTGCGTGACTGATCAGTTTCACATTCGGCGGCCACCTCGACTATGACGCACGCCGATCTTCCAGCCTCCCCTGTTCCTTTCGCCTCCCTGACCGCCGCCACTGTGCGCCGCATTGCCGTTGCGCTGCAATGTGCCGCGACGATCGCGGTCGGCTGGGCAGCGCATGACTGGGCGGGATGGCATTGGCCGGCCGCAACGTTGCTCGCGGGCGCGGCGCTGGTGCTGGGCTATCTTATTTCGGTCGGATGGGCGTTCCTGGTGTCGCTGAAGAGCCTCGGTACCGCGATACCGGACGACCCCATGTGGGACCGCATGCCCGTGCCGTGCGAACAGCGCATCGGCATCACCGGCTTCATCGCATGTTGGTTGCGCGAATGTGTATCCGTAGCGTGGATGTTCAACGTGCTGCAGCCGTTCCGCGCACGCGCAACGTTCGATGCGTCCGCCGATGCGGGCAGGCGCGTGCCTGTGCTGATGGTCCACGGCTATGGCTGCAACCATGCGGTGTGGCTGCCGATGCAGCAGCATCTGGCCGCCGCCGGACATCCGACCGACGCCATCGATCTCATGCCGTTGCTGGGCAACATCGACGAATACGCCCAGGACATTGCTGCGGCCGTCGCGCAGCTGACGCGCGCGCACGGCCGCGCGCCCGTCTTGCTCTGCCACAGCATGGGCGGACTCGCTGCGCGAGCGCTGCTTCGACAAGCGGAGCCTAGCCCGGTGACCCACGTGATCACGCTCGGCACGCCACATCGGGGCACGGCAATGGCGCGTACAGGGCGCGGCCGCAACGTCCGTCAGATGGCGTGGGCGAGCCCGTGGCTGCGCCAACTTGCGGCGTCTGAAACGCTGGCCGTTCGGGCGCGCATCACATCAATCTTCTCGTGGCACGACTCCATTGTTGGGCCGCCCGGTGCGTCTTGGCTGGAAGGCGCGCGGCACATCCCCTTTGCAGGGATCGGCCATGTGTCGCTGCTATGCGACGCACGCGTGCGCGATGCTGTGCTGGCGGAGCTTGTACGGATTGAAGGCGTCACGGCGACCGCCTCTGCTTGAAATCCGCGCCACGCGTACTTCTTGGGCGTACGCCTCCTCCGGCCCGGCAACCACGTCATGTGACGGTCATGTTTCTGACACGGCTTTTTCATGCAGCGATGGCGAAATCCGTCTAACGCAGCCTCTGTTGCCGACATGGTCCTGCCAAAACTGCCATCGCGCCCTGGTTTCCTCCGCCGCCTCGCGCAACGCTTTCGCGCTGCTCCCCTCACCGGTTCCGACTGGAACGCTCCACCGCCTCTGATGCAAATGGCCGCCGGGCTCGCCGCCGCGGGCGCGCTGGGCTCAGCCGTACCGGCCGGGCGTGGCGATGTCCGTGAGCACGAGGCACCCGTCGCCACGCCAGCTTCGACAGCAACACCGGACCGCGCGGCTGACACCGACACTGACCCGCCCGCCGAGAAAATTCAGCGCTATCGCACGATCTGGCTGTCGGATATCCACCTCGGTACGCCGGGCTGCCAAGCCGATTACCTGCTCGACTTCCTCAAACACCATGAATCGGACACGCTGTACCTCGTGGGGGACATCGTCGACGGCTGGCAACTGCGCAAGGGCTGGTACTGGCCGCAGGCCCACAACGATGTGGTGCAGAAGGTGCTGCGCCGCGCGCGCAAAGGCACGCGTGTGGTCTTCATTCCGGGCAACCACGATGAGATGGCGCGCCAGTTCCACGGCCTGAACTTTGGCGATATTGAAGTCGCTGAAGACGCGGTGCACGTCACCGCTACGGGCAAGCGCCTGTGGGTCGTGCACGGCGACCTGTTCGACGGCGTGATGCAGCATGCGCGCTGGCTGGCTTACGTGGGCGATTCGCTCTACACCTTCATCCTGGCGATGAACCGGCACTTCAACCGCATCCGCGTGCGGCTTGGCTTTCCGTACTGGTCGCTGTCGCAATACCTGAAGCATCAGGTCAAGAACGCGGTCAACTTCATCAATTCGTTCGAGCGTGTGATGACGGACGAAGCGCGCCGCCGCGGCTGCGACGGCGTGGTCTGCGGGCATATCCACAAAGCCGAGATCCGCGAGATCGACGGCCAGCTTTACTGCAACGACGGCGACTGGGTGGAGAGCCTCTCCGCGTTGGTCGAAACCATGGAAGGCGAACTGCAGATCGTCTACTGGACGCATCTGCTCGATGCGCCGCGCACCTCCCGCCGCGCACGCCGTGCCGCTGCGGCCGCCGCCTGATGGAAGCCCCTATGACCAACACCAGCATCGACCTCGCCCAGCCCGCTGCAGCCCAACCTACCCCCCAAGGAGAGCCCGTGAAAGTCATGATCGTCACCGATGCCTGGGAACCGCAGGTCAACGGCGTCGTCCGCACCCTCACCCAGACGCGCCGCGAGCTGGAGGCCATGGGGCACATCGTCGACATGATCACGCCGCTGGAATTCAAGACGGTGCCGTGCCCGACGTATCCGGAAATCCGCCTGTCGATCCTGCCGTCCAAGCGCGTGCGCGAGCGCATCGAAAAGTTCGCCCCGCAGGCCTTGCACATCGCCACCGAAGGCCCGCTGGGCCTGGCTGCACGCGCCTACGCGCTGCGCCATAAGCTGCCCTACACGACGGCATACCACACGCGCTTTCCGGAGTATGTGCAGGCTCGCTTCGGCATTCCGCTGGCCTGGACGTATCGCTTCCTGCGCTGGTTTCACAGCCCCGCGCAGGCCGTGATGGCACCCACGCCAGTGGTGCTGAAGGACCTTGCCGACTACGGCATCACCAACGGCGTGCTGTGGACGCGCGGCGTGGACCTAGACATCTTCACCGCCCAGCGCAGCAACGTGCTGAACACGGCGCACCCGATCTTCCTTTACGTCGGCCGTGTGGCCGTGGAAAAGAACGTCGAAGCATTCCTGGAACTGGATCTGCCGGGCTCCAAGTGGGTCGTCGGCGAAGGTCCCGCGCTCGCCGGGCTGAAAGCCAAGTACCCGAATGCCAGCTACCTCGGCGTGCTCAAGCAACCGGAACTGGCAAAGGTGTATGCCTCGGCCGATGTGTTCGTCTTCCCGAGCCGCACCGACACGTTCGGACTGGTATTGCTGGAGGCCCTTGCCAGCGGCTTGCCGGTGGCGGCGTATCCGGTAACGGGCCCGATCGACGTGCTGGGCGATTCTCCGGCTGGCGCATTGCGCGAAGACCTGCGCGAAGCCTGCCTGGAGGCGCTTCGCATCGACCGCGCCACGGCGCGCGCGCACGCAGAGAAGTTCTCGTGGCGCGCTGCCTCCGAACAGTTTCTCGCGCACCTGCGTCCGATGCCCGCCGCCTCCGCCGGCAACACGACGGCCGCCGAACCCTCCACCGCCGCGGGTGCCTGAGCCTTGCGTTCCATGAAGCCCACCACCCCGCCGGATCGGCGACTGGAAAATCCGCCTGCACCACCAGCGGCCGGCGCCTATTCGCCGGCTGACAACCCGCATAAAGGCAATCGCGGGGTCACGCGGGCCTGGTTTGCGCTCAAGAACTCCATCAGCGGCATCCGCTTCGCCATCGATGAGGAAAGCGCGTTCCGCCAGGAGCTGACGCTGTGCGCGATCCTGTTGCCGTGCGCCTTCGTCATTCCCGCCACAGTGGTCGAGCGCATTATGATGCTCGGCACGCTGGTGCTGGTGCTGATCGTGGAATTGCTCAATTCGAGCGTGGAAGCGGCAGTCGACCGCATCTCGCTGGAGCAGCACGGGCTGTCCAAGCGTGCCAAGGATTTCGGCAGCGCGGCGGTAATGCTGGCCCTGTTGCTGTGCGTGGGGACGTGGGTAGCGATCGCCTGGCCGTGGGTGGCATCGCTGTTGCACTAGCATCACCAGCGAAAAGCCCGCGACAACGTTTGGCAACGTATTCCCCCGCGGCATGTGGGGATCGTTGCACAAGCACGATCTCTTATAATCCGGGCACCAATACGCCACGGAGACAGGGCCACCGGCCTTGGCAGTTCAATGGAAACCAAGCAGCATTCCACCGGCCCGCGCCGGACGCGCGATCGCATTCTCGAAGTGTCGCTGCGCCTGTTCAACGAACTGGGCGAGCCCAACGTCACGACCACGACGATCGCCGAAGAGCTGGAGATCAGCCCGGGCAACCTGTACTACCACTTCCGCAACAAGGACGACATCATCAACTCGATCTTCGTGCAGTTCGAGCAGGAGATCGCGCGTCGTCTTAAGCTGCCGGACGATCACAAGGCCACACTCGACGAAACCTGGGGCTACCTGCAGTACATGTCGGAGTTTCTCTGGAACTACCGCTTCCTGTACCGGGACATCAACGATCTGCTCGCGCGCAACCGCATGCTTGAACTGAACTTCAAGCGCATCGTCGAGCAGAAGCGCCACTTCGCCATGGACATCTGCCACCAGTTCATCGAAGACGGCGAGATGGAAGCCACGGCCGAGCAGGTCGACGTCATCTGCACCAATATCGTGGTGATTGCCACCTACTGGCTGTCGTTCCAGTTCGTGCAGCATCCGCGCCAGTACAACGACCAGAACGCGATCCGTGACCACCTGCACGGCGCGAGCTACCACATCCTGTCGATCCTCGCGCCTTACCTGCGGGGCAAGCCCCGGCGGGCGTTTGATTTGCTGGCGGTGAGCCGCAGCAACGATCCGCCCATCGGCGCCCCGGGCACCCCCAGCAACAACACCCCTGCTCCATGAAATCGATCTGCGTCTATTGCGGTTCCAGCCCGGGCGAGCGCCCGGAATACAAAGCCAACGCCATCGAGCTGGGCAACGAGATGGTCAAGCGCGGCCTGACGCTTGTCTACGGCGGCGGCAACGTCGGCCTGATGGGCGTGGTGGCCGACGCAGTGCTGCACGGCGGCAGCCCGGTCATCGGCATCATCCCGAAATCGCTGGTGCGCAAGGAGGTCGGTCATAAGGAGCTGACCGAACTGCACATCGTCGACAGCATGCACCAGCGCAAGCAGATGATGGCCGATCGAGCGGACGCCTTTATCGCCATGCCCGGTGGCGTCGGCACTTATGAAGAGCTGTTCGAAACCTTCACGTGGCTGCAGCTCGGCTATCACAACAAGCCCATCGGCCTGCTGAACGTGGCGGGCTTCTACGACAAGCTGCTCGTCTTCATCGACCATGCCGTGCAGGAAGGCTTCCTCAAGCGCCATCACGCCGACCTGCTGCACGTGAGCGACGACCCGGCCGCGTTGATCGACATGCTGGCGCGTGCGCCGCGCGAGACGGTCGACAAATGGTCGGAGCGCCGCGAGCGCACGTAAGCCCCGCCAGGGCTAAAACGACGACCCTGGCTGCTTCAGAAACTCCACTTCCTCGGGCGTGGAAACGCGCCCGAGTGCTTCGTTGCGATGCGGAAAGCGCCCGAAGCGCGCCACGATCTCGCGGTGCTTCTCCGCCCAGAAGAGCGGGTCCGCATCACCTTCCTGGTCGCGCAGGCGCGTGTAAAGGCGAATCGACTCATCCTGCGCCGACAGCGCCTCGCTGTGCTCGAACGGCAGGTAGCAGAACACACGGTGATGGCGCGTCGGCAATCGCGCATCCCAACCCGCGGCCACAACGATTTGCGCGGTGTGCAACGCAGCCGCATCGCTGGCAAACGCGCGCGCGGTGCCGCGAAACATGTTGCGCGAGAACTGGTCGAGTACGACGATGCGCGCGATGGCTTCGAGCGGCGTATCCATCCAGGTGTCGGCGTCACCCGTGGAAAGCGCTTCCCACAGCGGCAGGAAACGGGCGCGGATCTCGGCATCGAACGCGTCGGACTTGGTGAACCACTCCGACCGTGCATCGATCAGCGGCGCGTTGCCGAACCAGAATGTGAGCACGTCGTCTGCCGTGGGCAAACCGATCATCGGGGTCTCCTCGAATATGTTCTTGTAGGGTGCGCTTTCGCGCGGCACCTTAGCGTTGCACGTTCCGCATCCAGTCGGCGGTCTGCCAGAACGCCTGCATCAGGCGCATCTGCAGGGCTTCGTCCAGGCCGATGTCTTGCATGGCGAGGGCCATGCAGCGCATCCATTGATCACGCTCCTGCGTGCCGATCTCGAACGGCATATGGCGCGCACGCAGACGCGGGTGGCCAAAGCGCTCGATGAAATGATTCGGGCCGCCCAGCCAGCCGCACAAAAACCAGAACAGCTTGTCCCGCGATCCATCCAGGCTTTGCGGATGCAGCGCGCGCAGCACGGCAAACTCGGGCTCCAGATCCATGAGGTCATAGAAGCGGTCAACGAGTTCGCGCACACGCGCTTCGCCGCCAATCAGGTCAAACGCCAGGGTCTCCTGGCCGGAAGTTACGTCAGTCATACAGCGTCATTCACATCAAGAATACAGGCGTCGTCATGCATCGCGGAGCGTTGCCATGGCGGGGCGGCGCAGCACGTCGCGCAGGCCCAGCCAGCCGCCAACAAAGGCGCACGCCATGCCGCTCACGATGCCCACCGGCAGGATGGCAGGGTTGAAACGATACGGAAAGTCGAACACATACGCCGACAGCACCCAGCCGATGGCGATCGCGCCCAAGCCCGCCATCAGCCCGGCGAGGCCACCAACAATCAGCACTTCTGCGTATTGCGTCTGACGTACCACACCGGAGCCTGCACCGAGGGCGCGCAGCACACCGGCATCGCGCAGGCGCTCGTCGCGCGAACCGGAGAGCGCGGCATACAACACCAGGACACCCGCCGCGAGCGTAAAGACGAAGAGGAATTCCACCGCCGCCGTCACCTGGTCCAGCACGCCCTGCACCTGCTGCAGGATCAGTTCGGTATCGACCACCGTGAGGTTCGGAAACTCGCGCACAAGCTTGGCCGGCAGATCGGCCTGCCCGGCGGGAATGCGGAACGCGGTCACGTACGTCTGCGGCATGTCGCGCAGCGCCACGGGCGGCAGGATCACAAAGAAATTCACGCGCATCGAACTCCAGTCGAGCTTGCGCAATGACGTGATGGGCGCATCCACCGTCTGCCCCGCGACATCGAAGCGCAGCACGTCACCCAGATGGAGATTCAGCGTCTTGGCAATGCCCTCCTCCACCGAGGCCTCGGGCTTTTGTCCTCTGAACCACTGTCCGGAAACGATGCGATTTTCAGGCGGCTGCGTGGTCGCGTACGACAGGTTGAATTCGCGTTCGACCAGGTTGCGGGCGCGCGATTCGGCATAGGTCTGGCGGTCGATCACCTGACCATTCACCCGCGTCAGGCGCCCGCGCACCATCGGGTAGAGCTTCGGGTCCGCCACGCCGGCTTGGGCGAGGGCCTGCGCCACCGCGTGCATCTGATCGGGCTGGATATTGATGATGAACCGGTTGGGCGCATCGGCCGGGGTAGCGTTGTGCCACGAGCGGATCAGATCATTGCGCGTCATGGCGAGCAGCAGCAGTGCCATCAGGCCGACCGCAAGCGCCACCGTCTGCAGCACGCTCACGCCGCGACGGCGCTCCAGTACGGCCAGTGCAAAGCGCCACCCCACGCTGAGCGCGCGACCCCGCCCCAGGGACACCGCCAGGGCGCGCAATCCGCCGGCTGCCAGCAGCGCAAACACGACGATGGCGCAGGCAAACCCCGCGGCGGTCAGCGCCCCAAGCTTGACGTCGCGCGCTGACACCACGAGGAGCGCGAAGAACGCCGCCCCGCCCAGCGCATAGCCGATCCAAGCGGCAACGGCACGCTCAGCCACGTCGCGCCGCAGCACGCGCAGCGGCGCCACGCGCACGAGGCTCAGCAAGGGTGGCACGGCAAAACCGATCAGCAACACCAGCCCCGCCGTCACGCCCACCACCGCAGGCCAGGCGGATGGCGCAGGCAACGTCACCGTGACCAGGTCGCCCAGCGACGCCAGCAACAGCCAGTGCGCGCCGTAACCCAGCGCCACGCCCACCGCCGAACCCATCACGCCGATCAGCAAGAACTCCAGTGCGAACGTGCCGAGAATCTGCCGTTGCTCGAGCCCAAGGCATTTGATGATGGCCACCGCATCGGTATGGCGCGCGGTGTAGCGGCGCGCGGCCATCGTAATCGCCACTGCGGCAATCATGGCCGCCAGCAAGGCGACGAGAGAGAGGAAGCGCTCGGCGCGGTCCAGCGTTTCGCGCATCTGCGGCTGGCCGTTCTGCAACGATTCAACGCGCACGCCACGCAACTGGCGCGTCTTCGCTTCGTTCTCGATCCAAGTGTGGAATGCGCCGGCAGCGGCATCCGGGCCAGCGACCAGCAAGCGGTACGTTACGCGGCTGCCGTAGGTGACGAGGCCTGTCGAGCCCAGGTCTGACATCGACAGCATCACCCGGGGGGCGAAATTCATGAAGCCCGCGCCGCGATCAAGCTCCTGGGTGATGACGTGAGCGACCTTGAAGGTGCGCTTGCCCAGGCGGATCGCATCGCCCACGCGAATGCCGAGCGCTTCGAGCAGCGGTGCGTCCACCCACACCGTGCCTGCGGCGGGAACGCCCTGGATTGGCGCGCCCACGGTATCTCGCCCGTCATCGCCCACCTTGAGGGTGCCGCGCAGCGGGTAGCCCATGTCGACGGCCTTGATGGCAGCGAGTTGCGATACCGGTTCGCCCGACGCGCCCTTCGCCAATGTGCTGGCCATGCTGGGGAAGGTGGCGGTATGCGTGACTTGCAAGCCGCTTGCACGCGCATGCGCCTCGATGTCGGGCGGCAGCGGCTGATCGGAGACGACAAGCACATCCGCCCCGATTAACTGCCGCGCATCGCGCTCGAGGCCCGCATGCATGCGATCGGCCAGGAAACTGACGGACGCCAGCGCCGCCACGGCCAGCACCAGGGCGACGAGCAGGAGGTTCAGTTCACCGGCGCGCCAGTCGCGGCGCAGCATGCGCAGGGCTTGGGTCCAGACGGAGAAACGTGACATGGGCAGAACATGGACGGGGCGCGCAATGGCGCAAACCCCACCATGTTCGCACGACTTCAGCGGGCCAGCGCGCGGGCCTCGTCAGCGTGCCAGGGCAGCGCCTGCTCTGCGGTGAGCAGCGAAACGTGCTCGGTCGGCCGGTAGCCGGCGAGATGGCCCAGGCCTTCGCGGAAGGCCGGCTGCCCGATGCGCTCGATCAGCTCGCGCACCCAGGGCGACAGCGCGTCGTTGCGGCGCACCGCCAGGTAATACGTTTCGCGTGTCAGCGGCACAAAATGCAGACCGTGCGCTTCGGCGCCAGGGCGCAGGCCGAAGCCGACGTCCGCCCGCCCTTCCTGCACGGCCACGGCGATCTTGTCGCTGGAGAATTCCTGCTCGTCGTACCCGTTGATCTGGTCGGGATACAGCCCGGCTGCCACCAGCAACTGATCGAACAGCAACCGCGTGCCCGAACTGCGCTGGCGGTTGATGAAGCGCGCCTGCGTGCGCGCCACATCCCCCAGCGACTGCACCCGCCCCGCCCATTCCGCCGACATCATCAGCCCCTGCTCGCGATCGGCCAGGGCGATCAGGCGCACGGCGGTCGGGCGCAGCCACTTGCGCAAGGTCTGGTGCGCGATCGAGCCCGCGCCTTGCTGCGGCGCCACATAGAAGCCGGCTACCTCGCATTGCTTTTCCTGCAGGCAGATCAGCCCTTCGACGGCGCTGCAGAACACGGTATCGATGTGCGCGCCGGGGCTTTGCCGCGCAAACGTCTCGGCCAGCAGCTCCACGGCGGGGTCATGGCTGCCCGAGAAACGGATGCGCGCCTGCGACTGGGATGCGTCTTCCAACTCCGAGAGGAACTGCCCCATGGCCTGATGCAGTGCCGGATCGATCTGCTCGCGCAGGCGCATCTCGGCGCGCAGCATGCGCTCACCAAAAAGCGTGAGGGAGGCGCCCCGGCCCCGCTCCATGTCGAGCAGCGCGCGGCCAAGCATCTCCTCCCACGACCGCATCACGCCCCAGGCGTGCCGGTATGACAGCCCCACCTGTTTCGCCGCGCGGTGTAGCGACCCCGTCTCTCGCACCGCCCGCAGCAACTGGAACACCTTGCCGTTCGCGCGCGGGTTGTCGTCCGGCCCCACCACCGGAAATACCTCGAACTGGAATGTCATTATGTTTATGGTTTCCTATTTACTTCCGCCGTGCCCCGGGAGAACAATTCTGCTCATTGCGGGGTGGGCATCTCGTGGTCGCTGGCTGCCCCCGACGTTGCCGCCATCATGCAGCATCCGACATAAAGCGTCCACGCCTTTGCGCTAGCCCCCACAACATGCCCCGATTGTCCAAAGCCCTTCGGCTATCTGCTCTCATCTGCCTGACGCTCGCGGTTGCCACTCCCGCATATGCTGGTGATCTCCGCATGGCTACCACCACCAGCACAGAGAATTCCGGTCTGCTGAAGGTCCTGTTGCCCAAATTTGAGGCCGCCACCGGCGTGCATGTGCAGGTGATTGCCGTTGGCACTGGCAAGGCGGTCAAATTGGGTGAATCGGGGGATGTGGATGTGGTGCTGGTGCACGCCCGCCCACTGGAAGACGCCTTCGTCGCCTCAGGGGGTGGCATCGACCGCCGCGACGTGATGTACAACGATTTCATCCTCGTCGGCCCAGACACGGACCCGGCCCACGTGCGGGGCCAGAAGAACGTCATTCAGGGGATGGAGACCATCGCTGCGGCTGGCGAGAAAGCCGGCGCCAAGTTCATCTCGCGCGGCGACAACTCCGGCACCGATGTCATGGAAAAGGCCTATTGGAAGACGGCCAACATCGACCCGAAGGGAAAGCCGTGGTACGTGAGCGCAGGGCTCGGAATGGGCGAAGTGCTGAACATGGCCGCGCAGATGAACGCCTACACGCTGTCCGACCGCGCGACCTACGGCGCCTACCGTGCCAAAACGGGTCTCGACATCGTGTTGGCCGGCGACCCGCGCATGTTCAACCCCTACGGCATCATCGCGGTCAACCCGAAGAGATACCCGAGCGTCAACTACACCGATGCAACCAAGCTGATCGAATGGATCACGTCACCCGCCGGTCAGCAGGTCATTGCCGACTTCAAGGTCAACGGAGAGCAGGTGTTCTTCCCGGACTACGGGAAGGCGGTCGCAACCGGAAAATAGCTTCCTGCCTGCCCCGCCGCAGGGCAGGACGACGGCGGTTCAGTTCAGGCCACCGCCGATTCCAACTGCGGATGCTGCGGTAACTCGGCCGCCACTTCACCGATCATGCGGCGCAGCCACATCACATCGGGCGCCGCGTGGCTGCGCTCGTGCCAGAGCTGGTAGAAGCGCATCTTGGGGAATGCCATGGGTGTCGGCAGGATGCGGATCGGCAAATACTGGGCGCAGTGCGCGGCGAACTGGCGGCCGGTGGTGAACACCAGATCGGTGCGCATCAGCACATACGGCACCAGCCCGAAATACGGCAGCGACACCTGGATCTGCCGCTTGAGCCCCTGCTCCGCAAGAGCCTGATCGATCATGCTGCGCTGCATCACGGCATACGGCGCGGGCGCCAGGTGGGGCATCTCCACATAGTGCTTGAGCGAGATGCCCTTGCGCGCAAGCGGATGCTGTGCACCCAGCATGCAGACGACTTCATCGTCGAACAGCGGTGAAATGTGCAGATGCTCGGGCGGTGAGAGCCAGTTGCCGATCACCAAGTCCATGCCGCCTTGCTCCAGGGCCGCCAGGTAGTCAACACCGGCATTGAGCGGATGCACGACCAGCTTGGCTTGCGGCGCCTGCTTGCGAAGGCGCTCGACGATGTTGGGCAGGAAAAAGGCATCAAGATAGTCCGGTGCACCCAGGTGGAACGTGCGCGTCGTGTTGCCGGGATCGAAATCCTGCGAAGGTCGGGCGATGCGCTCCATCGCCTCCAGGCTTTGCTGGGCCAGCGACAGCAAGTCATGCCCCCGCTCGGTCGGCACCATGCCGTTCTTGCCGCGCACCAGAATGGCGTCGCCGGTGATCTCGCGCAGGCGCTTGAGCGTGTTGCTGATGGCCGGCTGCGACTGGCCGAGCTTGACGGCCGTACGCGTCACGCTCTGCTCAGTGAGCAGCGTGTAGAGAACGCGCAGGAGATAGGTATCGAGGTGATCTTTGCCGTGCATCTGGAGGCGGGTAACGGCTGCGCCGACCCTTCTAAAAAACGTGCGTGGAGACGCTGTCAGTGTATGTCACCTGCACGTCGCGCCGCCAGACCGCTACCGGCGGGTATACCCCGGATTTTGGCTTTCCGATGCGGGTTATCACATGGGCCAAATATTGCATTCCTGGCCCGGTGCTATGGTTCCGTTACACACACAAACAGGCGTAGAACCCCCATGGAGACTCAGCCCATCCGCTTCTTCCACCGCGGCCAAGTCCGCACCGTCACGGACGCCCCGATCACCCGGACGGTGCTTCAATACCTGCGTGAAGACGCGCACTGCACTGGCACCAAGGAAGGGTGCGCCGAGGGCGATTGCGGTGCGTGTACCGTCGTGCTCGGCGAACTGCAGGAAGACGGCAGCGTCGGACTGAAGGCCGTCAACGCATGCATCCAGTTCCTGCCCACGCTTGACGGCAAGGCGCTGTTCACCGTGGAAGACGTGCGCGGCAAGGACGGCACGCTGCACCCGGTGCAAGAGGCGATGGTGGAGTGTCACGGATCCCAGTGCGGCTTCTGCACGCCGGGCTTCGTGATGTCGCTTTACGCCCTGTACGAGAACACCGGCAATCAGGCGCCCATCCCCTCGCGCCAGACCATCTGCGATTCGCTCACCGGCAACCTGTGCCGCTGCACCGGCTACCGCCCCATCATCGACGCGGGCGAACGCATGTTCGAGCTGCCCTCTCCAGCCGGCATCGACCGCACGCAACTGGCCGACACGCTGCGCAAGCTGCAGCGCAAGGACACCTTCAGCTATGCGCCCGTCGGCACCGAGAATGCGCCGCGCTTCTACGCCCCACGCACCGCTTCAGCCTTCGCCTCCATCAAAGCCGCGCATCCGAACATCCGCATCCTGGCCGGCAGCACCGACGTCGGCCTGTGGGTCACCAAACAGTTCCGCGACCTGGGCGACATCCTGTACATCGGCCAGGTGGCTGATCTCTACGCCCTGGAAAAGCGCGATGGCTGGATCGAGATCGGCGCCGCCGTCTCGCTCGAAAAGGCGTACGCATTCCTGGCTGCGGACTACCCCGAGGTGACGGAGCTGTGGAAGCGCTTTGCCTCGCTCCCAATTCGCAATGCCGGGACACTGGGCGGCAACGTCGCAAACGGCTCGCCGATCGGTGACTCGGCACCCGCGCTCATTGCCATCGGCACGCGCGTCGTCCTGCAGCGTGGCGAAGTCCGCCGCGAGTTGCCGCTCGAAGACCTCTACCTCGCCTACCAGAAGAACGCGATGGAAGAAGGCGAATTCGTTGCGGGCCTGCGCATCCCCGCACGTGAGGGCCGCGACGCCCTGCGCTTCCGCACGTACAAACTCTCGAAGCGCTTCGACGAAGACATTTCCGCCGTGTGCGCGGCGCTGGCCATCGAGCTGGACGGAAACATCGTGCACAGCGCGCGGATCGCTTACGGCGGCATGGCCGCAACATCCAAGCGCGCGACGGAGACGGAAAACGCCATCCTTGGCCAGCCGTGGAACGAGGCGACGGTGCGTGCTGCCATGGCAGCCATGTCGCGCGACTACACGCCGTTGACCGACATGCGCGCGACCGACAATTACCGGCGCATCTCGGCTGCCAACACGGTGTACCGCTTCTGGCTGGAAACCCGCACTGACGCGCCGCTCGCGCCCGAACAGATCAACGTGCGCGCGGTCGAATTGAATACCCTCACGGCAGCCTAAGAACATGAACAAGCAAACCGAAGCCTTCCTGCTGGCGGAAGCCGATATTGCTGGAGCCGTGTCTGGCCAGCGCGGCGCTGTGGTCGGCGTGTCGCGCCCGCATGAGTCTGCACACCTGCATGTTGCGGGTACCGCCACGTACACCGATGACATTCCTGAGCTGGCCGGCACGCTGCACGCGGCGCTCGGCATGAGCACGCAGGCGCATGCGCGCATCGTCAACATGGACCTGGACCGCGTGAAGGCCGCGCCGGGCGTGGTGGCGGTGTTCACGTCGGCCGACATCCCCGGCACGAACGATTGCGGCCCGATCATTCACGACGATCCGATCCTCGCAACCGACACGGTGCACTTCGTCGGGCAGCCGATGTTCATCGTGGTCGCCACGTCGCACGATGCGGCGCGCCGTGCGGCGCGTCTGGGCAATATCGAATACGAAGTCCTGCCTCCGCTGCTGACGCCTGAAGAGGCTCGCGCCGCGGGCAAGTCGGTGCTGCCGCCGATGCACCTCAAGCGTGGTGAGCCGGCCGAGCGCATCGCCGCAGCGCCCCACTCCGAAGCCGGCAAGATGTCGTTGGGCGGGCAGGAGCAGTTCTATCTCGAAAGCCAGATCTCGTACGCCGTGCCGAAGGAAGACAACGGCATGCACGTGTGGTGCTCGACGCAGCATCCGACCGAGATGCAGCACATGGTTTCGCACATGCTGGGCTGGCACGCCAACCAGGTGCTGGTCGAATGCCGCCGCATGGGCGGTGGTTTCGGCGGCAAGGAATCGCAGTCCGGTCTGTTCGCCTGCTGCGCTTCGCTGGCGGCATGGAAGCTCGCCTGCCCCGTCAAGCTGCGTCCAGACCGCGACGACGACATGATGATCACCGGCAAGCGCCATGACTTCCGCTTCGCCTATGAAGCCGGCTACGACGACGACGGGCGCATCCAGGGCGTCAAGGTCGACATGACCTCGCGCGCCGGTTTCTCGGCCGACCTGTCGGGCCCGGTGATGACGCGCGCCATCTGTCACTTCGACAACGCCTACTGGCTGCCCGAAGTGGAAATCGACGGCTTCTGCGCGCGCACGAACACGCAGTCCAACACCGCATTCCGCGGCTTCGGCGGCCCCCAAGGTGCGTTCGCCATCGAATACATCATGGACAACATCGCGCGCTCGGTCGGCAAGGACGCGCTCGACGTGCGCCGCGCCAATCTGTACGGCAAGGACAAGAACAACGTCACGCCATACGGGCAGACCGTGGAAGACAACGTCATCCATGAACTGCTCGACGAACTGGAAGCAACGTCCGACTACCGCGCGCGCCGCGAAGCGATTCGCGCATTCAATGCGACCAGCCCGGTGCTCAAGCGCGGCCTGGCGCTGACGCCGGTGAAATTCGGCATCTCGTTCAACGTGAAGCACTTCAACCAGGCGGGCGCGCTGGTGCACGTCTACAACGATGGCTCGATCCTCGTGAACCACGGCGGCACCGAAATGGGCCAGGGCCTGAACACGAAGGTCGCGCAGGTCGTGGCGCACGAACTGGGCGTGTCGTTCACGCGCATCCGCGTCACGGCAACTGACACCAGCAAGGTGGCCAACACCTCCGCCACGGCGGCATCCACAGGCAGCGACCTGAACGGCAAGGCTGCGCAAGACGCTGCACGCCAGATCCGCCAGCGCCTGATCGCGTTTGCGGCCGAGCATTACGAAGCGCCCATCGAGACGGTGGCGATCGTGGGCGACCATCTGGAAATCGGTACGCGCCGCGTGCCGTTCGACGAGCTGGTCGGCAAGGCCTATGTTGCCCGCGTGCAATTGTGGTCCGACGGCTTCTACGCCACGCCCAAGCTGCACTGGGATCAATCCAAGCTCAAGGGCCGTCCGTTCTACTACTTCGCCTATGGCGCAGCGGTGTCGGAAGTGGTGGTCGATACGCTGACCGGTGAATGGCGCCTGCTGCGCGCCGACGTGCTGCACGACGCCGGCCGCTCGATCAACCCGGCCATCGACATCGGCCAGGTGGAAGGCGCGTTCATCCAGGGCATGGGCTGGCTCACGACCGAAGAGCTGTGGTGGAACAAGAACGGCAAGCTGATGACGCATGCGCCGTCCACCTACAAGATTCCGACGGTCAACGACTGCCCGCCGGACTTCCGCGTGAATCTGTTCAACAACGCCAACGTGGAAGACAGCATCCATCGCTCCAAGGCACTGGGTGAGCCGCCTCTGCTGCTGCCGTTCTCGGTGTTCTTCGCCATTCGCGATGCGGTGGCCGCCGTGGGCGACGGCCGCACCAATCCGCCGCTGAACGCACCGGCCACCAGCGAAGAAATCCTCAAGGCTGTGGATGCCATCCGCAGCGCCCCGCTGTCCGCCTGAGTTCGGAGAACAGACCATGGACCACACGCAACTGCGCCCATTCCGCTTCGCCGACGTGCTCGCCACCGTGCAAGCGGCGCAGCCGTGCGTGCTGGTCACGGTAACGGACGTGCAGGGCTCTGCCCCGCGCGAACCAGGCACGCTGATGCTGGTATGCGCCGACGGCTTTTTCGGCACCATCGGCGGCGGCCATCTCGAATGGCGTGCGATGGAAATCGCGCAGACGATGATGAATGCGCCTGAAGCCGCCGGCGAAGCACGTCGGCAGTTCGTGCGCATTCCGCTCGGCCCTGCGCTCGGCCAATGCTGCGGCGGCGTGGTGCGGCTGTCGCTTGAACGACTCGACGCGCGTGATGTGAAGTGGATCGCGCTGGCCGACGACGCCATGCGCCAACGCCGCAGCCTGCGCCGTATCGTCTCCGCCGATCCGGCGGTCGCGGTTGAAGCGAGCGTGGCCGACGCAGCCGCAGCCGGCGTGCAACTCGACGCCAGCGGCTTCACCCAAACCGTGCTGCCGCCCGACATGTCGATCGTTCTGTGTGGCGCGGGCCACGTCGGCCACGCCATCGTGCGCGCACTGGCGCATCTGCCCTGTCGCGTCACGTGGGTTGACGAGCGGGATGCGATGTTCCCGTTTCCCACGGAAGTGCCGCCGAACGTCGTCATCGAATCCACCGATACGCCGGAAGCCGTGATCGACCACGCGCCCGCGGGCAGCTACTTCCTGGTCATGACGCACAACCATGCGTTGGATCTCGCGCTGTGCGAACGCATCATGCGCCGCACGGACTTTGCCTACTTCGGTCTGATCGGTTCCAAGACGAAGCGCGCGCGTTTCGAGCACCGCATGGTCGAGCACGGCGTGGACCCGGCCCGCCTGCCGGAAATGGTGTGCCCGATTGGCGTGGCGGGCATCGTGGACAAGGCGCCGGATATCATTGCGGTATCCGTCGTCGCGCAACTCCTGCAGGTGCGAGAGCTGCAGCAACATGCGCTCACCAGCGCCAGCAGTGGCGCGACGGTTCCTTACCGAGTCCCTACATCCGTCTGACCATGCCGATCTCCCCTGCCCTTGCAGAACGCATCGCCACCAGCCCCAAAGCTGAACTGCACATCCACATCGAAGGCTCGCTCGAACCCGAACTGATGTTCGCGCTGGCCGAGCGCAACGGCGTGAAGCTGCCGTATGCGTCCGTGGAAGAAGTACGCGCGGCCTACGCCTTCAACGATCTGCAATCGTTCCTCGACCTGTATTACGCCGGCGCCAGCGTGCTGCTCACCGAGCAGGATTTCTACGACATGACGGCCGCTTATGTCGCGCGCGCGCTTGCCGACAACGTCCACCACGCCGAAATCTTCTTCGACCCGCAGACGCACACCGCCCGCAACGTGCCCATGCATGTGGTCGTTCATGGCATCGTCCGCGCCCTGGACGACGCCGAGCGCGAGCATGGTTTCTCCAGCGCGCTGATCCTCTGCTTCCTGCGGCATCTGAGCGAAGAAGACGCTTTCGACACGCTCGAAGCGGCCCTGCCCTATATCCAGGATCCGGCCAACCGCATCATCGGCGTGGGGCTGGATTCGTCCGAGCGCGGCAACCCGCCGGAAAAATTCGCACGCGTATTCGCACGCTGCAAGGAACTCGGCCTGCGCCTGGTGGCCCACGCCGGTGAAGAAGGCCCGGCGCAATACGTGATCGACGCGCTCGACATCCTCAAGGTGGAGCGCATCGACCACGGCGTACGCGCCATCGACGATGCCGCGCTCGTCAAGCGCCTCGCGGCCGAACGCATCGCGCTGACGGTCTGCCCGCTGTCGAACGAAAAACTGAAGGTCTACCCTGACCTGCGCGACCACTCGCTCAAGCAACTGCTGGACGCCGGCTGCGCTGTAACGCTGCATTCCGACGATCCGGCCTACTTTGGCGGCTACATGAACACCAACTGGCTCGCCACTTTCAACGCCCTTGACCTGTCTGCGGCCGATGCCCATACGCTCGCGCGCAACAGCTTCGAGGCGTCCTTCCTGCCCGAACAGGACAAAGCCCTGTGGCTTGCCAAGGTCGACGACCACTGGAAAGCCGCACACTAAAAATCACGAGACGACATGACCACGATGCCTCCGACTTCCAACACCGTTCACGCCTACCGCGGCCGCGTGCTGCATTTCCTGCACGATCCGCAGTATCGCGAGCGCGATGCCTATGAGTATTGGGAAGACGGCCTGCTCGTGGTCTTGGGGGGCAAGGTGATCAAGGCCGGCGACTACGCCGCGCTGCGTGAAGACCTGCCGGCCGGCGCGCAATTGCACGACTACAGCGGCAAGCTCATCGTCCCGGGCTTCATCGACACGCATATCCACTTCCCGCAGACGGACATGATCGCGTCGCCGTCGCCGGGTCTGCTGCACTGGCTGGAGACGTACACCTTCCCGGAAGAGCGCCGCTTCGAAAGCGAGCAGTACGCCGCCGGTGTCGCCTCGTTCTTCCTCGACGAACTGCTGCGCAACGGCACGACCAGCGCGATGGTGTGGAGCACCGTGCATCGCGGCTCCGCCGAGACACTGTTCACGCAAGCCCAGCAACGCGGCATGCGCATGATCACCGGCAAGGTGATGATGGACCGCAACTGTCCGGAATACCTGCGCGACACAGCGGAATCCGGCGCGCGGGACACGGCTGATCTGATCTCGCGCTGGCACGGCAAGGACCGTCTGGCCTACGCCATCACGCCGCGATTCGCGCCCACCTCGAGCGAAGCCCAGCTGCAGGCCTGCGCAGAACTCGCCAAGCAATACAAGGACGTCTTCATCCAGACGCACGTCGCAGAAAACCCCGACGAAGTGAAATGGGTGGCCGACCTGTTCCCAGACGCGCGCAGCTATCTGGACGTCTACGACCGCTACGGGCTGCTGCGCAAAGGCGCCTTTTACGGCCACGCCATCTGGCTGGACGACGGTGACCGCCAACGCATGGCCGAATCCGGCGCAGCCGTGGCGCACTGCCCCACCTCCAACCTGTTCCTGGGCAGCGGCCTCTACAACTTCCACCAGAACGACGCATACCGCCTGGCGCTCACGCTGGCGACCGACGTGGGCGGCGGCAGCTCGTTCTCGATGCTGCGCACGATGGGCACGGCGCACAAGGTCGCGCGCATGGGCGGGTATCACCTGACGGCGCTGCGGATGTTCTACCTGGCCACGCGAGGCGCCGCTGAGGCTCTGGGCTGGGAAGATCGCATCGGCAGCTTCGTGCCGGGCGCGGAAGCCGACTTCATCGTGCTGGACCCGGCAGCCACACCGCTGCTCGCCCGCCGCAACGCGCGCTCGGAGACGCTGGAAGAGCTGCTGTTCTCGCTGGCGCTGTTGGGCGAGGATCGCGCCGTGGCTGCCACCTACATCCAGGGCGAGCCGGCCAAATTCGCGATTGGCGCCAACGCTTGATGCACTTATAATCGTGGCTTCCATTGGGGAGTAGCCGCCTGGGGTCGATACCCCGGGGGCCACGTCAACAGACTTGACCGCCGTCGCAACGACAGGTGGTTATGGCGTGGTCAGCCGCACTCAGGGTGCCACCCCGGCACCCGGTGACGCGCCTGGCGAGACCGATGACAACCCACTGCGGACAGGGCCGGCAGTGGCGCGTCATTGGTTCGCATACGGCCCGGACACCACAACAACATGGAAGCCTTTCTCGTCTCCACCGGCATCGTCGCGCTCGCTGAAATCGGCGACAAGACGCAATTGCTCTCGATCCTGCTGGCCGCGCGTTTTCGCAAGCCGGTGCCGATCATTCTCGGCATCTTCATCTCCACCCTCGTCAACCACGCACTGGCCGGCGCCGTCGGTGGCTGGATCACGCACGTGCTCGGCGAAAACGTGCTGCGGTGGATCCTGGGCGTGGGCTTTATCGCCATGGCCGGCTGGATGCTGATTCCGGACAAGCTAGACGACGACGAAGCGCCCTCGACGACGCAGCGCGGCCTGGGCATCCTGGGGACGACCATCGTTGCGTTCTTCTTTGCCGAGATGGGCGACAAGACGCAGATCGCGACCGTGGCGCTGGCCGCACGCTTTAACGACGTGTTTTCTGTCGTGGCGGGCACCACCGTCGGCATGCTGCTGGCCAATGTGCCGGCCGTGCTGATGGGCAACAAGTTTGCGTCGCGCATGCCGATCAAGCTGGTGCATCGGATTGCTGCGCTGATCTTCCTGGTGCTGGGTGTGCTGGCGCTGCTTGGCGTGAGTAAATAACCAGTCAGCGCCTCATACTTCCAGGCTAGTTTGATTGGCAAACTCAGGATTTTCGGTCACCCGTTTGTTTGCCAAACCACGGCCAGTACGCACGGCCCTCACCCCGCGCACGGTCCCATTGCGTAATTGGCGGCGTCGGCTGCCAGCCCGGCGGGGGGCCGATCAGTACCGCCCAGCTGTCTTTGGCATCGGCCACGCTGGTGACGACGGCACTCTTGCCGCTTTGGTTGGCGTAGGCAGCGGCAAACGCGGCGTTGACCGCGAAGCTGGCGGCACGCACCGGGCCTTCCATGACTTGGGACACGCTGTAGAAATTGCCGATTTGGTCCAGATCCGGCCATTGCTGGTGGACGGCGGCGTGCAGCGGCCCCATCAAGGCATTCACGTTGGTGGTGTGCTTGTGCACGTCGTGGTAGACACGTTCGACCGGGTGATCCTGGGAGGCCTGTTCTTGCAGCGTCTTCATCAACGGGCTCCACGGGCCACCCGGGTTGGCGGCCTTGGCGCCGATGCCGCCTTCGTGATGCTGCGGCGTGTAGATGGACGCGAGCGGCGCGTAGCCCCAGTTGGCGCTGGGGTGGCCGAGGATGAGGAGGGCGGTGTTTTCGTTGGTCTGCTCACCCATGGGGTAGTTGGGCGCGTCCATGTTCCACACCCAGACCAGCTTGTTGGGGTTTTCGGCCAGGAATTTGAGGGCTTCTTGCAGATCGTAGAAGCCCACCGTTTCGTCGCCGGCCTTGAGCACCACTTGCGGCAGCTTGCCCTTGGGGTTGTACTTCATGCTTTTGGCGAAAGCAGCGTCGGCAACCTTATCGAACACGAGCCGTCGTGCCCCCTGTAGCGACAGAACGGGTTCGCCAACAATCATTGCCTCATCGGCACGCAGGCCACGTACGGTTTCGCCGGTCTTTGGGTCTTTGTGCAGCTTGACCCAGTAGTCCTGCATGCGCACCTCGGCATGCTTGGCGTCATAGGCCAGATAGCTGGGCGCAGGCATGCCCATGTCGGCTTGCTCTTTGAGAAGCTCCTTCCGGAAGGTACCCAAGTTGTCGTTGGTGAGATACGTGGGTGAGTTGATCCACTCGCGTGGTATGCCCGCGAACACGATGGCATCCATGAAGTCGGGCCGGTCGGTACCCCGCTCCATCGAGTAGAAACCCGAGTTGAAATAGCGATAGCTGAAGGTGCTCAGCGGAACGCTCAGCAGCTTGCTATAGGCCGACAAAAATTCATCGCGCTTGACCTGCGGATAGTCCTCCAGCCGGTCCTTACGAAACAGGCCAGGAGCCAAGTACCCCACTGCATCACCCAGCTTGAACTCGGCCGCCTGCTTGTCATTCGCATTGGGCTGCGCCAGCCCCTGCGCCCACAGCAGGTTCCATTGGGTGGGGTAGCCGCGCCGCATCAGCGGGTTGATCCATTGCACGCCCAGCAGCACAGCAGCAGGGGCTTTCGGGTCGGCCTGCGCGGCGGCTTGCATACGCGGCCAGGCCACGGGCTTGCGAGAATACGAATCATTGGCGGACATCGACACTCCAGAATAACTAACGGCCAACGACAGGGCGGCTGCCAGCACGCGAGTGGCCTTCAGCGCGCGCCTGCGCGGTTTCAAACAGGACGTGTTGGGCATGGCAGTTCCGTCAGGCATAGCGGGTATCGGACTCGTCCGGCATGTGGTGGGAGTACATGCGCCCCGGATTGCGATCGCCCGGAATTCCGATCGCTGTAACGCCGCCCTTGGCTTCGACGAACTTGTCGTGCTCCTCCAAAGGACTACCGTTAAGCGTTGCTTTCTCGGAGTGGTAGTACTCGAACTCCACATCCTCTTTGGGGTCCCGCCCCGCCGGATAAACATCTTTGTTCTTCAGTGGCTCACACCGGCGCCAATCCGCCATCCTGCGGAATTGAGCCATATGATCGGCGGTAAACAGGCACATGCCCACGTCCACGTCGTAGGCCAGCACATGCTCGCTGTGCCCCGGGTTCGTGAGGATGGTTGAGTGGTTGGTAGGCTGCTGGCGGTCACCTTCTTTCAACTGCGCCGCACGCGCCTGTTCCTCGAACTTGCCAAACTCGGTGCCACGAATCTTGTGATGGTTCTCGCCATCCATCAGAGCAATGTCGTTTTTATCGAAGGTGGCACCACTCTGAAGCACTCCGTTGTCGTCGTAGGCATTGCGCCGCGCACGTTGGCGGATGCCGGCGTTCTGGTCGTAGCGCATGGCCGCCTCGCTTGCGGCGCTGCCATGTCCGGTAGTGCGTTGTTGGGCGTAGGGGTCCTCAGTGCCTTGGGGGACTTGACGCGCCGGGTTAAGCGCATCACGGGCGGATTCGTAGTGAACATTGAAGGGCCCAAGCGTATGGACGCCGTCGATGTAGCACTGCTCGGTCGGCAGCGTGCTGCCGTCGCTGCGCGCTAGGTAGACGGCACGGGGTACGATGCCGCCGCTGGGGACGGCCGGCGCGTCGACACGCACGGCCCAGTTCTTGTCGGGCACGCCACTGACTTTCGCTACATTGCTCACCTGATTGGCAATCGCGGCACCCGCTCCCATGAAAGAGCCGATGATCGAGCCACTCAGCTTGCCCCAAAAGCCCTTGCGGTCATCAGCCCAAATTTTCTTGAATTGAACGCTCACGCGTTCGGAATCCGGTGTCCAGAAGATGCTGGTCTCGGGATTCGCGCCAATGGTGTCATTCCAGTAGTGGTAGTCAGTACCAGGGGTGCCGCCCACCCTGTACGGCACCCCCGGCTTGGCCTCGGCCCAGACACGTTGGTAGAGCACACCGTCAGCTCCGGTGGCCTCCACATCTTCCTTGTTTAAACCTAGCCAGCCCATACCACGCACGGCGGCAACGGAGATGACCCGATCATGCGGGCTGCAGTACAAGAAGACGCGGGCGCGCGTGTCGCGCCCCTTGCAATCTTGCTCGGCGGTGCAGGCAGCGTCGCCATTCCGAGGCTTGTGGTTGAAGGCGTGCTGGGTTACGAAGTCGGCATCGTAGTGCTGCGCTCGCTCCTTGCCGAAGCCCCGCACGATGTCGAAGAAGTTCCTGAGGCCCTTGGCGCGGGCTTCATAGGTGACACGACCCGCTTCGTTTTTTGAATCGTATTGGGAGACGTTGTCGATCCAGCTCTTGCGCAGGCTGTAGGGCGCACAGGCTAGGACATAGTTGTCGGCGACACCGTTGCACTTGCCCTCACCATTGAATTCCGAGTGATGGGCGCCAAAGTACGCCGAGCCGATGCCAATCATGTTGCCCTGGCTATGGCAGACCACGGTGATGGGGCAATCCTTGTCAGTGACACCATCGCGCTTCAGCGTCCTGTGCACCTCGCGGATGCGGCTCACCAGCTTGGCCAGGCGCCAGGCGGCGAAGGCCTGGTAATGGCGGGCCGGGGCACTGTAGACCTGCCGGTCGCTGGTTTGAAGGTGGGTCAGGGACAGTGCGCCAAAGACGAGTTCCGCATCGGTGCCTTTGTTGAACATGTCGGGCAAGGCGGAGCAGCCGTTCACGAAGGGGCCGCCGCCCCAGGCGTTCTTCTCATCGAGCAGAATGTTGCCGCCCACGGCATTGAGTTCATCGACACTGGACTTGTAGCCCCAGCGGAACCGAATGACGGGGCTGTAGCCTGCGTCTTTGACAAACGTTGCCGCCGAAAGGCGGTCGGGAAGGTATCCGTCCTCAGTCAATTCGTTCATATAGGTAACGGGCCTGAGTTGCCCGCTACCCTTGACGCGGAAGACATGATCGTCCTCGCGTTGCAGGCGCGCGCTCAGGCCCTTGCAGAGTCCCTCTTCTCCGGTGTCAAACCATTCGCCCATGGAGTTGACGCCGTGTACAAAGATGACGACGCCCGGCAGCGGCAAGGGCTCATCCACATCCTGACAAGGATTGCCCGGCAGGCAGAGGGCTTCTGCGCGCGGGCCGCCTGAAATGGATTCGATTGAATCAGTCATTGTTGAGTCCTGTCTGATCTATGTGAGCAGTTAGCCAAACTTGATCGCCAGCACGTCGGCCGCTTGAGATTCATGCAGTTCTGTTTCACCCAGGGCGTTACTGACACCTTTGATAACGCTGCCGTCTCGCTTGACGATTTCGTACGACCGGTTCGCTACGGGTTCGTTGTCTGCGGGACGAATCAGCCGGAACTTGCGCCCCGTATCCCCCGAGTCGAACTGCGGTAGCGCGCCATCGATCCCCTGCGGTCCCGGCGCATCAAAGTCGGCGGTGTGCAGATGCACACGCGTCGGCCCAAAGATGTCCACGCACCCGTCCGCGATGCGAATCCCGGCCTTGCCGCTCATGAACGTGATGCTGGTCTTGCCTGTCAGCACAATGGCGCCTTCGGTAGCGGTCGCCACCAAATCGGTCTTCGCGTTGAGCGCAATATCTTTGCTCTGCGCTTGCAAGATGAGCCGGTCCTGGTGGGCAATGCCTTTCCAATCCCCGCTGTGGGCGAACAGGCTGATGCCGGTACCCCCATTGACGACGTACTGCTGCCCAGCGGTGTACTGCTGGTTGAGCTTGGAGATGGTGTCAATGTGCTTGCCCGCGTAGCTGGTGATCGTTTGGGGGCTGGCGAAGGCCATGCCAGCCGGCGCGTAGGCGCCGATGATGGGTTGCCCCCCTTGCCCTGGCTTGTCTTTGTGGTTGTTGGCGCCAGCATCCCAGTCCTCGATGGCTTGGGTGAGCTTGGATTGCGGATCGGTGTCGCACTTGAGCGCTTCGTGCTGACTGCTGTAGTTGCCGAACGATTCGGCGGTCTCAAGCGCTGCTCGCATGCAGCGGATGAATTCCTCTCGCGTGAAGTGGCCACCCACGGCAGCGATTTGCCCTTCTGCGGTAAAGAACAGGCCCTTGGCGCCTCGCACACTGCCCTGCCCATCAGTACGCAGATCAAAACCTTCGCCACGCGGGTCTTTGCGCCCAGGCTGCCCCGGCACACCGGTCAAGTAGCCCAGGTTGAGCTGGGATGTCTGGTGGTCTGACGACAGTTGGGCCTGAATCTGCCCTTGGGTGTCATCCATCAGAAGATGGTTACGCCGCCGCCCGAAGAGTTCCTTGCTGGCAATGCCGGACAACGCATGCTGCGTCGGCAGCGCCCACGGCGGTGTGTTGAGCTGGTTGGGTACGCGACCAACGATGATCGGCGTGTTCGGATCGCCGTTCAGGTAGTCGACCAGGACCTCCTGACCAATACGAGGAATTTGCATGGTGCCGAATTGATCGCCGGACCAGCCATTGGACACGCGGATCCAGGGCGAGGAATTCTCGTCGTGCTGGCCGTAGCGGTCCCATTCGAACTGGACTTTGACGCAGCCGTGGTCGTTGGTCCAAATCTCTTGGTTCTCGGGACCGGTGACGACGGCGCGCTGGATACCTTGAACGCGACGCTTGTGGGCGGTCCGTTCTGGACGGAAGACTTCGTCCGTGGGGTGAGCTTCGAAGCTGACGCGGCAGGTGTATTGCTGGGTGCCGCCACTGTGGATGCCCACGTCTTCCAACATCAGGTCCGTGCTCACAATCAAGACTTCGCGGTTCAGCGCGTCATGGTCGTGATTGGTGATGTGGTAGGTGTTGCCGGCGGCGACGCCGCGCAGGTTGCCGACACCACGCATGCGTCGCCCCTTGGCGCGCCGCTCTTCCGTATGAATGCGAGCGTGCAAGTTGCCGACATCTCGGCTGTCATAGAGGCCGGGTTCGTATTCGTAGCGTTCGAACTCGGAAAACAGCGTGTCGCGAGGCAGGCTGTCACTGGTGGTGAGGTCGGCTTTGGGCTGGCGTGGGTCGTAATCCTTGAACGTAACCTTGCCGGTACGCAGACGGTTGATGGGCTCGAAACGTGTCAGGTGCTCCTGGTCGATCTTGAAACCTTGCGGGTAGATCGACAGCGCGTGATATGCCCCGCTGGGGAATTTGCGCCAGGCGCCGGATTCGGAGACGAGCACGAGCCGGTGGTGGCTGCCATCGTGTTCGAAGAAATAGCTGATACCCCATTCTTCGGTGAGACGTTGGATGAAGTGAGCGTCGGTCTCGCCGTGCTGGACTTCCCAGATGAGCTTGGGGAAGACACTGGTGTCCAGACGCTTGTCCACCGAATACGGGTAATCGGCCAGCACTTCGTCGAGGATGTCGATGACAGACTTGTTTTGGAACGCTTTGTAATCAGAGGTCTGACTGGCCAACCAAAGCCAGGGGCGCAAGGTGTAGCGGTAGAGACGATTGTTGTCCACGCCGCCGATCAGTTCGACGGCGGTGATCAGGCCGGTGATTTCTCGCACACCCGCACCAACACCACCGAGCAGGCCGGTGCCCATGCCGTCCAGTTCGATGGACAAGGTCATCTCGTGGCCAATGGCAGCGTCTAGATCTGATTCGAGCATGGACTGATCGGCTGCCAACGAAACGGGGCGCAGATCCACTGTGTAGGTGAACAACTCGCTCAGCGCTTCGCGGCCCGAGACGCGCACGAATTCCAACTGTGGCTGCCCCAGTAGGTCAGGGATCGCGTTGCTGCTCGCTTTGACTGTGCGGTGGTTGCCGATTTTGTTGGACATGCGTTCTGCTGCGCCCATCTCTGTGCTCCTCGTGCGTGACACGCCAATGTCGTAGTGACGTGCGTGGTGTTATGAGTGGCTATGACGGTAGCGCTCTTTGTCGTGAAATCGAATGAGAATGGCGCGCAACCGCGTCAAAAGTTGTCACACACCAAGGCTCAACTGACTCCCTCCGACACATCGATTCCATCCCAAACTGTTAGCGCTCGATATGCCTCTTCTGCAAAGTCCAGACACGTCCACAGGTATTCCGCCTGCCGCGTATCGTCTATCGCACGAAAATGTTCGAATCCAGTCGCGTGCAGCATGCTCAAGAACGTTCGCAGCTTCGAAAGCTTGTCGAACAAATCAGCATGCGCTTGATAGCGGCGAATATCGGGGAGGGCTTGGAAATCCGTCATGGCGAGGTCTCCGTCGAGCTGAAGGAAACGCGCCACCCGTGGTGAACGGGTGGGCGAGCCTTGACAAGGTTGGAACCCGAGTAGCAACTCTCGATCGGCACGAAGCCGCCCCTGCCAAGCTCGCCCATAAGGGGAAGCGGCCACGGGAGAATGACGACAAGGACTTGTGCTCAGTCCTTGCCGGTTGCTACCGAGGGTTCCAGTCCTCGGCCGCTTTCTCTCATGGCACGAAAGCGGCACCGACAAGTCTAGTGGGCCGCTTCCTATTGAGGCAATACAGCACGGAACAAATCAGAATTTGGCTATGCATGCCCGTGCAGTGCTTTGTCCGTGGAATTTGTGCGGTGGTGCACGAGGCGCGCATTATCGCGCAACGACACCACACCTGCCCGAAATCAGCTGGTAGGCGCTGCTGCATGCAAAGGCTCGCATTCTCAAGGCGAGAAAAAAAACGGGGCCGCAGCCCCGTTCAACCCTCACCGGTCATGCCACCCGCTAGGGAACGAATGGCATGCTCCGATAAACCCTTCTGTTGTTGCTCAGCGTGCGCCTCAGTTCGTCTTGGCGCCGCCTTCGAACCACTTGGCGATGATCGTGCGCTCGTCGTCGGTGATTTGCGTCACGTTGCCCAACGGCATCAGCTTCTGCTGGACGACCTGCTGGTAGACGAGCTGTGCATGCTTGCCCAGTTCTTCCGGCGTATCGAGCAACACGCCCTTGGCCGGTGAAGGCATCAGGGTAGGATGCGCCGAGTGACATTGGTAGCACCGTGCGGTAACGACTGCCTGTACTTTGGCGAAGTCCGAACCGCCGGCAGCTGCCGCAGTGGCCTGGCCTGCTGCAGCCGGTACCGAAGCGCTGCCTTCTGCCGCCGCTGCAGGCGCCGTCGCCGCCGGGGTTTCTGCCACCGGGGCCGCCGGACGCGACGCCGGAGCCAGCCACACCGCCACACCCAGCAGCACGGCCACACCCGCTGCCGGATAGCCCCAGTTGATCACGCCCTTGTGCTTCAGGATGAAGAACTGACGGATCAGCACGCCAGCCAGCATGATCAGCACCAGCACAACCCAGTTGTATTTGGTGGCGTACGTCATGCTGTAGTGGTTCGACAGCATCGCGAACAGCACCGGCAGCGTGAAATACGTGTTGTGCACGCTGCGCTGCTTGCCGCGCTTGCCGTGGATCGGGTCCGGCTTTTCGCCAGCCTTGAGCGAGGCGACCACCTTGC
Source organism: Ralstonia pickettii (assembly GCF_016466415.2). NCBI lineage: Bacteria > Pseudomonadati > Pseudomonadota > Betaproteobacteria > Burkholderiales > Burkholderiaceae > Ralstonia > Ralstonia pickettii. The sequence goes on from NZ_CP066771.1 coordinate 2,044,562, forward strand.
GTTGCCCCGGGATGATCCAGAAGAACACGTTGGCGCTCATGATCGTTGCGATCATCGCGCCGATCAGCAGGAATGCCGCGCGGCCCGAGAACAGGTGGCACGCCGCAAACGCCGCAATCACCACGTAGATCGCCACGAGAATGCCGACCACGTGGTCGTTCTTGCCGAACACACGGCAGATCGTGTCGTACACCAGCCAGCCGACCACCAGGAAGCCCAGCGCCAGCAGCACGGCTGTGGTCGCCGTCATGTCGAACACGCTGCGATCGATCATGTAGACGTTGGCGTTGAAGAGGTACACCACCGTCAGCAGAGCAAAGCCCGACATCCAGGTCGAGTAAGACTCCCAGTAGAACCAGTGCAGATGATCGGGCAGTTGCTTCGGTGCGAGCAGGTACTTCTGCGGGTTATAGAACCCACCGCCGTGCACGGCCCACAGCTCGCCATCGACGCCCTTGTCCTTCAGGTCCGGTGCGGTCGGCTTGGTCAGGCTGTTATCGAGCCAGACAAAGTAGAACGACGAACCGATCCACGCGATCGCGACGATCACGTGCAGCCAACGCAAGAGCAAGTTGGCCCAGTCGAGGATATAGCCTTCCATGATGACTCCCTGCCCTGTTAGCTACCGCGATAGGTCGAATACGACCACGGCGACACCAGCAGTGGCACGTGGTAGTGCGCGCTGGTATCGGCCACGCCGAAGCGCAGGGTCACCACGTCCAGGAACGCGGGCTCGGGGAGTTTCACGCCGGCAGCGCGGTAGTACTCGCCCACGCTGAAGTCCAGCTCATACACGCCGGTTTGCAGCGCGTCGCCTTCAAGCAGCGGCGCATCGCAACGGCCATCGTGATTGGTGCGGACCGACTTGATCGGTTGCCGCTGATTGTCGACAATTTTGAACAGTGCGATCGCCAGGTTTTGGCCCGGCGTGCCTGCAGCGGTGTCGAGCACATGGGTGGTCAAGCGTCCCATTTGTCTTCCTCTGTAGTTCGAATTTTCAGAAGCGCCGCTGCCTCCACTTGCACCTCGCGCCAAACCCTTGTTTGACAAGGGCTGGCGTCGGGGCCCGCTCGGTACGTGCTGTGCACGCATCCCGGCGCGCGTCCAGCCGGTTTACGCCTGCCATCCATGTGGGGAGGGGCATGCCAAACCGGCAAAGCCGTCGCTGGTTCTGGGTCCGACGCCTTGCTCCCGCCGTGTCGCTAGACTCGGCTTGAAACAGGGATTTCCCTAGTTTGTCGGATTCCCGAACACATTTTGTTGACAATATTGAAGGCCGCCACGAATAATTGTCAACAGATTTTCGCAGTTGCTTATGCTGCGGCGCGTTACTCAAAGGCGGATCTGCCATGTCCAAGAATCTCAAGCTGGTCTCCACGGAAGCGACGTCGAAGTCGGGCGTCAAGGCATCGGGGGCAACACGCATGTCGGTCGAAGAACGGATGTACCACGAGATCTACGACGCGATCATGGAGCACCGCCTGCCCCCGCGCACCAAGCTGACGGAGCATGCGCTGTGCGAAATCTATGCCACCGCGCGTCATACCGTGCGCAAGGTCTTCTCCCAACTGGCCGCTGACGGCCTGGTCGACCTGGAGCCGAATCGCGGCGCGTTCATCGCGGCGCCCTCCATCGACGAAGCCCACGCCATGTTCGAGCTGCGCCAGATCCTGGAGCGCGCGGTGCTCGACAAGGTTGGCCGCAGCAGCAACCCAAAGGCGGCCATAGCGCCCCTGATGGAACTCGTCAAACAGGAACGCCAGGCGTTTGTCACGCAGGATCGTCCGCGCTGGATTCGCCTGTCTGCGGAATTTCACGTGGCGCTGGCCGAGCAATCCGGCAATCCGCTGGTGGTCGAGATGATGCGTCGACTGGTGTCGCGCACCACGCTGATGATCGCCAGCGTGGAGGCTCCCGGCAACAACGCCTGCTCGTTTGACGAACACCTCGACATCCTCAATGCCCTGGAGCGTGGCGACGCCAGCGCTGCCCAGGCCCACATGGCCCAGCACTTGCAATGCTGCGCCGATCGCGTGCGCCCCGAAGCGCCCGCTGATTTCGATCTGCGTTCGGTATTGGGCCCGCGCGGCGGGAAGGACAAAGTCTAGGACCGGTTTAGCTGTATGGGGCGAGCTGGCACGACAGAGGCCGGCCGCCCAAGAACCTGTTCACGAACCGTAGCGACCCGCCGAAGGTTGGCCCGAGAGACACCGCCCGACATCAGGACGGCACGTGTCACAAGGCCAGGACCGGGGCGCGCAGCAGGAATGTGGACAGGCTCCAAGCCGGACGCCGTCCGGCTTACCACCCAAAGGAGACCTTTATGGCAAGCAGCACCATCGCCGCCCCCACGGCGGATCTGACCAATGAGCGCGTGGCGTACGGACGCCTGCTCGCATTGGGTCTGCAACATGTATTGGTGATGTATGCAGGCACCGTGGCAGTGCCTCTGATTGTGGGCGGTGCACTGCATCTGCCCAAGGAACAGCTCGCTTTCCTGATCAACGCAGATCTGTTTGCCGCCGGCCTTGCCACCCTCATCCAGGCCTTCGGCACTTGGAAGTTCGGCATTCGCATGCCGGTCATGATGGGCGTGACCTTCGCATCGGTGGGCCCGATGATCGCCATCGGCACGGACCCGAGCATCGGCCTGCTCGGCATCTACGGCGCCGTGATCGCGGCGGGGTTGTTCGGCATCGTCGTCGCGCCGCTCATGGGGCGTGTGCTTGGACTCTTCCCGCCCGTCGTGACGGGCACCGTCATCACGCTGATCGGCATGTCGCTGATGGGCGTGGGCATCAACTGGGCTGCCAGCGGCCAGCCGACCATGAAAACCATGGTGGACGGCGTGCTCAAGACCGTGCCCAACCCGGCCTACGGCGACCTGAGCGGCCTGGGCATCGCGCTGGCAGTGCTCGTGATCATCCTGTTGCTGACGAAGTACGGCCGCGGCCTGATCGGCAACATCGCGGTGCTGCTGGGCATCGTTATCGGCACCCTCATCGCCATGGCATTCGGCAAGGTCAGCTTTGCCGGCATCACCGAAGCCGACTGGGTGGCCGTCATCACGCCGCTGCACTTCGGCATGCCGACCTTCCACTTCGGCGCCATCGCCTCGATGTGCATCGTGATGTTGATCACCCTGGTGGAATCGACCGGCATGTTCCTGGCACTGGCGGAAATCACCGGCAAGAAGCTGTCCACCGATGACCTCACCCGAGGCCTGCGCGCTGATGGCCTGGGCACCGTGATCGGCGGTGTGTTCAACACGTTCCCATACACATCGTTCTCACAGAACGTTGGGTTGGTGACGGTCACGGGTGTGCGTTCGCGATTCGTGGCGGCCATGGGCGGCGTGATTCTCATCGCGCTCGGCCTGTTCCCGAAGATGGCGCACATCGTGGCATCGGTCCCTTCGTTCGTGCTGGGCGGGGCGGGCATCGTGATGTTCGGCATGGTTGCCGCCACGGGTGTGCGCATTCTCGGCTCGATCGATTTCAACAAGTACCGCCACAACCTGTTCATCGTGGCGATCTCGATCGGCTTCGGCATGATCCCGACGCTGGCACCGACCTTCTTCCAGTACCTGCCGCATTGGCTGGAACCCGTTACGCACAGCGGCATCGTGCTGGGCACGCTGGTCGCGGTGATCCTGAACCTCCACTACAACGGCATGCAGTCGGCCGAGCACGCCATGCGCGACGCTGCCGCCAACACCCACGGCACGGAGTAATTGCATGAACGCCACTGTCGCGCACAACGACCCGCTTCTGATTGCCCGTCATGCCGACGTGCTGGTCACCATGGATGCGCAACGCCGCGAGATCCCCGACGGCGCCCTGGTTGCGCGCGGTGGCGTGATCGAATGGGTGGGCGCCACGGCCGATCTGCCGTCGCAGTACCGCGAGGCCATCGGGCAACCCAACGTACGTGTGATGGAACTGCGCGACCACGTGGTCACACCGGGCTTCGTCAACACGCACCATCACATGTATCAGAGCCTGACGCGTGCCCTGCCCGCCGCGCAGGACGCCGAACTGTTTGGCTGGCTGACCAACCTGTATCCGGTGTGGGCGGGCCTCACGCCCGAGATGGTGCGCGTGTCTACGCTCACGGCGATGGCGGAACTGCTGCTGTCGGGCTGCACGACGTCCAGCGACCATCTCTATCTGTACCCCAACGGCAGCCGACTCGACGACTCCATTGAAGCCGCACAGCAGATCGGCATGCGCTTTCACGCGGCGCGCGGCAGCATGAGCGTCGGCCGCAGCCAGGGCGGTTTGCCGCCGGACCGCGTGGTTGAAGGCGAAGAAGCCATCCTGAAGGAAACGCAGCGCCTGATCGAAACGTGGCACAACGCCGATCGCCATTCGATGCTGCGCGTGGTGGTGGCGCCGTGCTCGCCCTTCTCCGTCTCGCGTGACCTGATGCGCGAGTCGGCCAAGCTCGCGCGCAGCTACGGTGTGTCGATGCACACCCACCTGGCCGAGAACGACAACGACATCGCTTACTCGCGCGAGAAGTTCGGCATGACGCCGGCCGAGTACGCAGAAGACCTCGGCTGGGTCGGCCGCGATGTCTGGCATGCGCACTGCGTGAAGCTCGACGCGCACGGCATCGACGTGTTTGCACGCACCGGCACTGGCGTCGCGCATTGCCCGTGCTCGAACATGCGCCTGGCTTCCGGCATCGCCCCGATCCGCACCATGCGCGATGCCGGCGTACCGGTCGGCCTTGGCGTGGATGGCAGCGCGTCGAACGATGGGGCGCACATGCTCGGCGAAACGCGGCAGGCCATGCTGCTCGCACGCGTCGGCTTTGGTCCCGCGGCGATGAGCGCGCGCGAGGCGCTGGAGATCGCCACGCTCGGCGGCGCGCGCGTGCTCAACCGCGACGACATCGGCGCGCTTGCACCCGGCATGTCGGCCGACTTTGTCAGCTTCGATCGTCACCAGGTCGGTTTTGCCGGCGCCGACCACGACCCGGTCGCGGCGCTGGTGTTCTGCGCCCCGTCCCACGTGGCGCACAGCGTGATCAATGGGCGCGTAGTCGTCGAAGACGGCCGCCTGACCACGCTGGAACTCGACGCCCATCTCACGGTTCACCGGAGGCTCGCGCTGGAACTCGCGCAGGCTGCCCGGGCAGTCCCGGCCTGACGCGGCGGCGCCTTGCCTCGTTCATGACGCCGCTGTGATGTCGTGAATTTGGAAAGCCGCATTCCACTGTCTGACCGGTGTTGTATGAAGTCTCCTCGACATGAAAAAACCATGACAAACAATAACTATCCGCGCGATCTCATCGGTTACGGCAAGAACCCGCCCAACGCCAATTGGCCGGGCGGCGCGCGCGTAGCGCTGCAGTTCGTCCTCAACTACGAGGAAGGCGGTGAAAACAGCGTCTTGCACGGCGACGCCGGCTCCGAGCAGTTCCTCTCGGAAATCATCGGCGCCGCGGCCTACCCGGCCCGCCACATGAGCATGGAGGGGATCTACGAATACGGATCGCGCGCGGGCGTGTGGCGCATCCTGCGCGAGTTTGAAAAGCGCGGCCTGCCGTTGACGATCTTCGGTGTGTCGATGGCCCTGCAGCGCCATCCGGACGTGACGCAAGCCTTCGTTGACCTGGGCCACGAAATCGCCTGCCACGGCTGGCGCTGGATCCATTACCAGAACATCGACGAAGCCACGGAGCGCGAGCACATGCGCATCGGCGTCGAGATCATCCGCGAGTTGACTGGCAATGCGCCACTTGGCTGGTACACCGGCCGTGACAGCCCCAACACGCGGCGCCTGGTCGTCGAGCACGGCGGCTTTGCGTATGACGCCGACTACTACGGCGACGACCTCCCCTTCTGGACCGAAGTCGAAACCTCGTCCGGCGAGCACAAGCCGCACCTGGTGGTGCCGTACACGCTCGACACCAACGACATGCGCTTTGCCAGCCCGCAAGGCTTCAACACGGCCGACCACTTCTACCAGTACCTGAAGGACGCCTTCGACGTGCTGTACGAAGAAGGCGATCCCAACGGCCTCGCGCAGCCGAAGATGCTGTCGATCGGCATGCACTGCCGCCTGCTGGGGCGCCCGGCGCGCTTCCGCGCGCTGCAGCGCTTCCTCGACTACGTGCAATCGCACGACAAGGTCTGGATCTGCCGCCGTATCGACATCGCGCAGCACTGGATCCAGAACCATCCGTATGCCAAGCAACCCGTTTTGAGCACCACAGCATGAGCCAGACCACCTACACCCTCTCGCAACTCAACGGCATGGACGCACCGCAGTTCGTGCAAGTCCTCGGCGGCATCTACGAGCACTCGCCGTGGGTGGCCGAACAGGCCGCAACGCAGCGCCCGTTCGCTTCGGCCGAAGCGCTCGCGGCCGCCCTGCGCAGTGCCGTGGATACCGCCGGCATTGAGCCGCAGCTCAAGCTCGTGCGCGCTCACCCTGAGTTGGCGGGCAAGGCGGCCGTGCGCGGTGAACTGACCGCCGAGTCGACGCGCGAGCAAAGCGGTGCGGGTCTGAACCAGTGCACGCCGGAAGAGTTTGCACGCCTGCAGGCACTCAACGCGCAGTACAACGAGAAGTTCGGCTTCCCGTTCATCCTGGCGGTGCGCGGCTATGACCGCCACGGCATCATCGACAACTTCAGCAAGCGCGTGGAGAACGACCGCGATACCGAGCTGCGTGCATCGCTCGAACAGATTCATCGCATCGCGGGTTTCCGTCTGGCCGATTTGATCGCCGCCAACTGATTTCTCAGGTTCAGCAGCAAAAAACAACGCTGTGGGCGCGGTGTCATGGGGCATGGGACACCGTTCGGCATGGAGCCTGACCAGCCGGCCTGTGACTGCATCAAAGAATGCAGCGCAACCTGCAGTGACTTTCAACAACAAAGGAGGTAGCAATGCAGTCGAAATTCAAGCGTGGCATGGCCGCGCTGGCAGTGGCATCGGCACTGGGGGCAGCAAGTGCCGGTGCGCAAGCGCAGTCGTCCGTCACGCTGTACGGCCAGGTGGATGCCTGGGCGGGCGCCACCAAGACCCTGGGCGTATCGGATCGCGCCTGGGGCGTCAACTCGGGCGGTATGTCGACCTCGTACTGGGGCATGAAGGGCAGCGAAGATCTGGGCAATGGCTTGAAGGCGATCTTCACGCTGGAAGCGTTCTTCCGCCCGGACACCGGCAAGTACGGGCGCTTTGACGGCGATACGTTCTTCGCCCGCAACTCGTTCGTCGGCCTGCAATCGAGCACGTGGGGTTCGATCAAGCTCGGCCGCCTGACGCCGCCGTATTTCGTATCGACGATCCTGTTCAACCCGTTCATCGATTCGTACACGTTCTCGCCGATGGTGTTCCACACGTACCTCGGCAACGGCCTGCGCGGCCCCGGCGGTATCTCGGGTCTGGTGGGCGATTCGGGCTGGAACAACGCGATCATGTATTCGACGCCGGACTTCAACGGTCTGACCGCCAACTTCATCTACGGCGCGGGCGAGCAAGCCGGCCACAACGGCCAGAACAAGTGGGGCGGCAACTTCCTGTACTTCCATGGCAACTTCGCAGCCACGGCGGCTTTCCAGCAGGTGCGCTTCGACTCCGCCCCGGGTGACCTGAACGCACTGGTGGCAGGCTTCTCGCGTCAGACGGCTGCGCAGCTCGGTGCCACGTACGACTTTGGCGTGGTCAAGCTGTACGGCCAATACCAGTACATCAAGAACGCCATCAACTCCGGCGATGCGAAGAGCAACGGCGGCCAGCTGGGCGTATCGGTGCCGGTCGGCCCGGGCAGCATCCTCGCGTCGTACGCATACACCAAAACTTCGGGCGCGGCTGACGTGAAGCGCAACACGTGGGCGGTCGGTTACGACTATTCGCTGTCCAAGCGCACTGACGTGTACGCCGCGTACATGCGCGACAAGGTGACGAGCCTCAGCTCGGCAGACACCTTCGGCGTGGGCATCCGCGCGAAGTTCTAAGCAGTCGGCAGCAAAGAAAAACGGCGCCTGGACTTTCCCCAGGCGCCGTTTTCTTTTGGGCCGCCAACCTTCAGCGGCCCAACAGTTGGATCAACCAATCAACGCGTAGCCGACACGTCTGCCACCGCCAGCGCCGTCATGTTGACGATGCGGCGCGACGTGGCCGACGGGTTCAGGATGTGCACCGGCTTGGCCGCGCCCAGCAGGATCGGGCCCACCGTCACGCCCTGCCCGCCCGTGATCTTGAGCAGGTTGAACGCGATGTTGGCGGCGTCGAGCGACGGCATCACCAGCAGGTTTGCGCTACCCGAGAACGCGCTCTTCGGCAGGAAATGATGGCGGATGTCTTCCGACAGTGCCGCGTCACCCTGGATCTCGCCTTCCACCTGCAGGTCGGGCGCTTCCACCTTCAGCAGGTCATACGCAGCGCGCATGCGGCGGGCCGATGCGTTTTTCGACGAGCCGAACATCGAGTGCGACAGCATCGCCACCTTCGGCTCCTGGCCGAAACGGCGCACTTCTTCTGCCGCCAGCTTGGTGATGTCGGCCAGCTCTTCTGCGCTCGGCAGCTCGTTGACGAACGTATCGGTGATGAACAGCGTGTGCTTCTCCAGCATCAGGCCGTTCATGGCGGCGAACACCTTGGCGTTGGGGGCCAGGCCGATCACGTCGCGCACGTGTTCGAGGTGGGCATCAAAGCGGCCGACCGTGCCGCACAGCAGCGCATCGGCATCACCCAGGCGTACCAGCAGTGCACCGATCAGGGTGTTCGAGCGGCGCAGCGCCGACTTCGCCATGTCCGGCGTCACCCCGTTGCGGCCCATCAGCTCGTGGTAAGCGGTGTGGTACTGGTGATAGCGGCGGTCGTCTTCCGGATCGACCAGCTCGAAATGCACCCCCGGCTTCAGGCGCAGGCCGGCCTTCTGGATGCGCATTTCGATCACGTGCGGACGGCCGATCAGGATCGGCTTGGCGAGGCCTTCGTCCACCACCGTCTGCACGGCGCGCAGCACGCGCTCTTCTTCACCTTCGGCGTAGACGACGCGCTTCGGGTTGGCCTTGGCGGCCGAGAACACCGGGCGCATGGTCAGGCCCGTGTGGTACACGAAGTCGCTCAGCTGGGCGCGATAGGCGTCCAGATCCTTGATCGGGCGCGTGGCCACACCGGACTCTTCCGCGGCCTTGGCGACGGCCGGTGCGATCTTCTCGATCAGGCGCGAATCGAACGGCTTCGGGATGATGTAATCCGGGCCGAAGGTCAGGTCCTGGCCGGCGTAAGCCTGCGCCACGGCATCGTTCGTTTCGGCTTCTGCCAGCTCGGCAATGGCCTTCACGCATGCCAGCTTCATCTCTTCCGTGATCTTGGTGGCGCCGCAATCGAGCGCACCGCGGAAGATGTACGGGAAGCACAGCACGTTGTTGACCTGGTTCGGGTAGTCCGAGCGGCCCGTAGCGATGATGCAGTCCGGGCGCGCGGCCTTGGCGATTTCCGGGCGGATTTCCGGCTCGGGATTGGCCAGCGCCAGGATGATCGGCTTCGGCGCCATGGTCTTGACCATGTCGGCGGTCAGCACGCCGGCGGCCGAGCAACCGAGGAACACGTCTGCATCGCGCACGATGTCGGCCAGCGTACGGGCCGACGTGTCCTGCGCATAACGGGCCTTGTTCGGCTCCATCTTGGCGTCGCGGCCGGCGTAGATCACGCCCTTCGAATCGACCACGTAGACGTTCTCGCGCTTGACGCCCAGGCCGACCATCACGTCCAGGCAGGCAATGGCCGCAGCGCCCGCACCAGACACGGCCACCTTCACGCTGCCGATGTCCTTGCCGACGACCTTCAGGCCGTTGAGCAGCGCCGCCGACGAGATGATCGCCGTGCCGTGCTGGTCATCGTGGAAGACGGGAATGTTCAGGCGGTCACGCAGCTTCTGCTCGATGTAGAAGCACTCCGGCGCCTTGATGTCTTCCAGGTTGATCCCGCCCAGCGTCGGCTCCAGCGAGGCGATGATGTCAACGAGCTTGTCCGGGTCGCGCTCGGCCAGTTCGATATCGAACACATCCACGCCCGCAAATTTCTTGAACAGGCAGCCCTTGCCTTCCATCACGGGCTTGCTGGCCAGCGGGCCGATGTCGCCCAGACCCAGCACCGCGGTACCGTTGGTGATCACGCCGACCAGGTTGCCGCGCGACGTGTACTCCGCCGCCAGCGACGGGTCTTGCTCGATCGCGGTACACGGATACGCCACGCCCGGCGAATACGCCAGCGAAAGATCACGCTGATTGATCAGCGCCTTGGTCGGGCGAACCTCGATCTTGCCGCGCGTGGGGGTGCGGTGGTATTCAAACGCCGCGCGGCGCAGTTCGGCCTCGGCGCCTTGGTCTTGGGAGTCCGGCGAGGCGTCGTGAAGCTTGTCGTTCATAGCAATGAATCCTGATGGGGAGTTCCGCAGATAAGGCGCACAGGCGCTCAGGCGGAAACTCCCTGAGACGAAATGGCAAAAACCAGTGGGAACAGAGAGAAACCGGGGGTGAGGCCGCACGCGTTGCTGGGCACCGTCAGGAGGGTAGCGACGGAGCGGACGCAGCGCCGGCCAAGGGTGGCGGTCGGCGCGAGACGGGATGAAGTGACAACGCTCAAGCGGGGTACGGCTGGCGGCCTACAGATTAGGTCCCGCATTCTAACGTAGACCGCCGGCCAAAACCCACCCTGGCGCACTACTTGGGTGCCGGCCCGGAAGCTGGTTTGGCCGCCGGTTTCACCGATGGATCAACGGGCAGTTCTATGAGGATCGGTTGTGCATTCGGTGCCGGGAAATTGGCAAAGGCGCTGCGTACCAGGTAAGGCATTACCGCCGTCAGCGATCCATCCCCACCCTGCGTTTGCGCCGTCACCTGATAAACACGTTTACCAGTGGCTGCCTCGTCAATTTCCACGTGATAGGCGTAGAAGGGCACCTGGACGTTCGTGTCGACGTATTGCGGACCCCACGGGCCCCAAGGCCCCCAAGGGCTGCGCCATGGCCCCCAAGGCCCCGGCCCCCAGTACGGATCCGGATACACGGGCTGGCGCACCTGCACAAGGCGCGTTGCGGTCGAATAGTCCAGGCGGACCACATAGCGCGCGCTGGCACGCGGCACGCTGGTAAAGCCGTGGGCAGCAAGCTGGTCTGATGTCCAGGCCTCGTAGGTCTGGCGTTCCAGGTCATTTTGCTGCGCTGCGGTGTGCTCGAAGGCATAGGTGCGCGGCGGGTTGTCGGTCCAGCCGGGTTGCCGGAACGCCGTCACCTGACTGGTGACCGTGCTGGCACAGCCCGCCAGGAGGCTGGCCGCCATCAACGCGCCGGCCATCGGCCAGACGCCCGATGACTTGATCCATTTCCACATGAAAATCCCCCTACTCTCAATCAGACAGATGGCCGCGGGCCCCGGAAACAGGCTGCGCGCGGTCTGTTACTCAGAGTGACACCCAACGCGGAAGATTCCCGCCAAGGGGCTGAGTACAATGGCCTTTTGCGTACCTCTACGAGGATGTTACCGATGTTGCGCACCGATACCGCCGTCACGATTTACCGCAAGGACTACACCGCACCCGCTTTCCGCATTGACGAAGTGGCCCTGGAGATCGATCTCGTGCCCGAGCGCACCCGTGTCGTCAACCGCATGCGCCTGACGCGCACGGATGCCGGCAAGCCGCTCGTGCTGGCAGGTGAAGGGCTGGAGCTGGCGGGCGCAACAGTCGACGGCAAGGCGCTGTCCGGCCTGCAGGCTTCCGGCGACACACTCACCATCGAAGCCGTACCGGCCGATGTTGGCGCCAGCTTTACGCTGGAACTCACCACGTACTGCAATCCCGCCGCGAACTCGTCGCTGATGGGCCTGTACGTTTCCAACGGCAACTTCTTCACACAGTGCGAGGCCGAGGGCTTCCGCAAGATCACCTACTTCCTCGACCGCCCGGACGTGATGACCGTCTACACCGTCACGCTGCGCGCATCGAAAGCGGATTACCCGGTGCTGCTGTCCAACGGCAATCTCGTGTCGGAGCGCGACCTGCCGGACGGCCGCCACGAAGCCGTGTGGCACGACCCGTTCAAGAAACCGTCGTACCTGTTCGCGCTGGTGGCAGGCAAACTCGAGTGCATCGAGGAGCGCATTCAATCCGCATCGGGCAAGGAGAAGCTGCTGCAGGTATGGGTCGAGCCGCATGACCTGGGCAAGACGCGCCACGCAATGGATTCGCTGATCCACTCCATCCACTGGGACGAACGCCGCTTTGGCCTCGAGCTGGATCTGGACCGCTTCATGATCGTCGCCGTGGGCGACTTCAACATGGGCGCGATGGAAAACAAGGGCCTGAACATCTTCAACACAAAGTACGTGCTGGCCAACGCCGAGACGGCCACCGATGTGGATTTCGCCAACATCGAATCGGTGGTCGGCCACGAATACTTCCACAACTGGACGGGCAACCGCGTCACTTGCCGCGACTGGTTCCAGTTGAGTCTGAAGGAAGGCCTGACGGTGTTCCGCGATCAGGAGTTCTCCGCTGACATGGCCGCGCTGGCCGGCAACGAATCCGCCGCTGCCAGCGCACGCGCCGTCAAGCGCATCGAAGACGTGCGGCTGCTCCGCCAGGCGCAGTTCCCTGAAGACGCTGGCCCGATGGCCCACCCGGTACGGCCCGACAGTTACGAAGAAATCAACAACTTCTACACCGTCACGGTGTACGAAAAAGGCGCCGAAGTCGTGCGCATGTACCAGACGCTGCTGGGCCGCGACGGTTTCCGCAAGGGCATGGACCTGTACTTCCAGCGCCACGATGGGCACGCCGTCACCTGCGACGATTTCCGCGCCGCCATGGCCGATGCCAACGGCCGCGACCTCACGCAATTCGGCCGCTGGTACAGCCAGGCGGGCACGCCAGTCGTGGCAGTCGAAGGCCACCACGATGCCGCCACGCACACGTACACGCTCACGCTGCGCCAGCGCTGTGAGCCGGTCGGCATTGAAGTGAACAGCGGCATCCAGAAGCAACCGTTCCACATTCCGTTTGCGATCGGCCTGATCGACAAGAACGGCCGCGACTTGCCTCTGCGCTTGCGTGGCGAGCCCGCATCGCCCTCGCCCGTGACCACACGCGTGCTGGACTTCACGGAAACCAAGCAGACCTTCGTCTTCGAAGATGTGGCCGAAGCGCCGTTGCCCTCGCTGCTGCGCAATTTCTCGGCGCCGGTGATCGTGGAATACGGCTATACGACCGAGCAGCTTACGTTCCAGCTCGCGCACGACTCCGACCCGTTCAACCGCTGGGAGGCCGGCCAACGCCTGGCCACGGACACACTGCTGCGCATGGTGACGGACATCCAGCACGGCCGCGCGCCGCTGGTGGATCCGGCGCTGGTCGAAGCCCTGCGTGCCGTGGTCGCCGACACCTCGCTCGATCCGGCCTTCCGCGAGCAGATGCTGATCCTGCCCGCCGAAAGTTACGTGGCCGAACGCATGGACGTGGCCGACCCGGCTTCCATTCACACCGCACGCCGCACGCTGCGCCGCACGCTCGCGGAGAAGCTCAACGCAGAATTGCTGCGCGCCTATCAGGACAACCAAACTGAGGGGCCCTACTCGCCCGATGCCGTGTCTGCAGGCAAGCGTGCGCTCAAGAACATCGCCCTCGGTTATGTGGTGGAAACCGAAGCCCCCGAGGCGCTGGCCCTCGCCGAACAGCAATACGCCCGCGCCACCAACATGACCGACCGCATGGGCGCCCTCTCGGCGATGGTCAACAGCTACGCCCCTGGCCGGGAAGCCGCACTGACCGATTTCTACACGAGATTTGCCGACGATGCCCTCGTCATCGACAAGTGGTTCTCGCTGCAAGCGATGCAGCCGGGCGCCGCCGGCAAGCCGACGCTGGCCACCGTACGTGCGCTGATGGCGCATCCAGCCTTCACGCTGCGCAATCCGAACCGCGCGCGCTCGCTGATCTTCAGCTTCTGCTCGGGCAACCCAGCGCAGTTCCACGCCGCCGACGGGTCGGGCTATGCGTTCTGGGCCGAGCAGGTGCTGGCGCTCGACGCCATCAACCCACAGGTCTCCGCCCGCCTGGCACGTGCGCTGGACCGCTGGCGCAAATACGTGCCCGTGTTGCGCGACGCCATGCAGGACGCGCTCAAGCGCGTGGCGGCACATCCGAGCCTCTCGCGCGACGTGCGGGAGATCGTCGGCAAGGCGCTGGCCTGAATGTCACCGCTTGTATCGTAAAATCGCGCCCGTCTCAGGAGAACCCATGAAGCGCATCAACCTCACCCGCTACCTGATCGAAGAGCAGCGCGAGCACAACACCATCCCGGCCGAGCTGCGCCTGCTGCTCGAAGTCGTGGCGCGCGCCTGCAAGGCGATCTCGCACAGCGTCAACAAGGGGGCCCTTGCCGGCGTGCTCGGCTCGGCCGGCACCGGCAACGTGCAAGGCGAAACCCAGCAGAAGCTGGACGTGATCGCCAACGAAGTCCTGCTCGAAGCCAACGAATACGGCGGCAACCTGGCCGCCATGGCCTCGGAAGAAATGGAATCGTTCTACGAGATTCCGCACCGCTATCCGAAGGGCGAATACCTGCTGCTGTTCGATCCGCTCGACGGCTCGTCCAACATCGATGTGAACGTATCGATCGGCACGATCTTCTCGGTGCTGCACATGCCCCAAGCGGGCCAGGCTGTGACCGAAGCCGATTTCTTGCAGCCGGGGGCAAAGCAGGTTGCCGCCGGTTACGCCGTGTACGGCCCGCAGACCACGCTGGTGCTGACGGTTGGCAATGGCGTGCACATGTTCACGCTCGACCGTGAAGTCGGCAGCTTCGTGCTGACCAGCCGCGACGTGAAGATTCCGGTCGACACGAAGGAATTCGCCATCAACATGTCGAACATGCGCCACTGGGCCCCGCCCGTGCGCCGCTACATCGACGAGTGCCTGGCCGGCACCGAAGGCCCGCGCGGTAAGGACTTCAACATGCGCTGGATCGCCTCGATGGTGGCCGACGTGCATCGCATCCTCACGCGCGGCGGCATCTTCATGTACCCGTGGGACAAGCGCGAGCCGGGCAAGGCCGGCAAGCTGCGCCTGATGTACGAGGCCAATCCGATGGCCTTCCTGGTGGAACAGGCCGGCGGCGCGGCCACCAATGGCGAGCAACGCATTCTGGATATCCAGCCCGAACAGCTGCACCAGCGTGTGGCGGTCGTCCTCGGGTCGAAGAACGAGGTGGATCGCGTCACGCAATATCACCTCGAGGCCAAGAAGACGGCGTAACGAGACCATGTGAGGTTGTTGTTCCAGCGGTTCTTGCAGAGCGACAAAAAGTTCTGTTAGAATCGCTGTTTCCGACGCCGCTGTAGCTCAGTCGGTAGAGCAGCGCATTCGTAATGCGAAGGTCACCAGTTCGATTCCGGTCAGCGGCACCAGAATAAAAAAGCCCAGTCTTCAACGACTGGGCTTTTTGCTTTGCGCCTCCGAAACGAGACAAGCCAAATCACGCCGCCGGAATACGCAGCTTCTGCCCCGGATAAATCTTGTCCGGATTCGACAGCATCGGCTTGTTGGCCTCGAAGATGGCGGGGTACTTGTTGGCATCGCCGTAGAACTTCTTGGCGATGGCCGACAGCGTATCGCCGCGCTCCACCGTGTGCCATTGCGATTCTTCCGACTCGGTGTTGACCGACATCTGGTCATCCACCGACTTGATGCCTTCGACGTTGCCGCAACACAGGATGATTTTCTCGCGCGTGGCTTGATCGGGGGCGACGCCAAACACCTTGGCTGCATCGCCTTCCACCTGCACCGACAGCGCCGTGGCGCTCAGGCCCTGCTGTGCGATGTAGTCCTGAATGGCTTGGCCCTTGGCATCGTCGGCCGCCTTGGCGGCGTCGGCATCCGCCGACGCATCGGCCGGCGCGGCTGCAGCGCTGCCGTGGAAGAGCTTCTCGCCAGCCTCTTTGATGAAGTCAAAAAAACCCATAACGACCTCCATAAGTACACAACGGGGAACGGGGAAAGTGGAGACGCCCACTGCGGGGCTCGTCCGTCGCGGCAGTGTAGCCGCTCACCAACGGTGTCTCCATGACAGCCGCGCTCAATTGCAAACTTTGCGCCTCATGCAGGCGCCAATGCGGCGCTTCGCCCACTTTCAATGCTGCATTGCAACAAACTCACTGGCACACTGTCCTACCAATACCGAAACCCCTTGCGACCTCTTGGAGAGCACGCGCACCATCGTCCTCATCCGAGCAACTTTGCCTCCGCCATGCACCGTAATTGGATGAAATCCTTCACCCGCCTGGTCGACGCCCTGACCACACCGGGCTTTGGCCGCCAGTCATGGCCGCCTAAACCGGTTAAGCCGCTCAAGCCAACCACACGCGGCGAGAGCCCGCGCCGCGTACGCCCCACGCCCACCCAGGGCACCTTCGTCCGCGAACAGTTCATCTACGAGCCTGAGTCGCCCGCCCTGGTGGCGCGCCGGCCGGAATACTGGCTTTACACACCGCCCCTGCGTGGCAGCAAGCCACCCGCGCTGATGGTGATGCTGCATGGCTGCAAGCAGTCGGCCGAAGTGCTGGCGCATGGCACGCGCATGAACGCACTGGCAGACCGCGAGGGCTTTATCGTGCTGTATCCGGAGCAGCCGCGCCGCGCGCATCCGCAATGCTGCTGGCACTGGTATGACCTGGAGCATGCTGGCGCGCGCGAGGCCGACGGCATCGCCCAACTGATCGAACAAACCCTGGCACAAACTGGCGCAGACCCCTCGCGCGTATATCTGGCAGGGTTGTCGGCCGGCGCGGGATTGGCCGGCCTGATGGCATTGCGTCATCCGAAGTTGTTTGCCGCGTTGGCGCTACATTCGGGCCCGGCCTTGGGCGTGGCACGCTCGCCGGCGTCTGCATTGAACCTGATGCGCCGCGGGGCACGCGTCGACGCCGTCGATGCACTCTCCAGCGTGGTAAATGTAGCCGCCTATCCCGGCATGCCAACGATGCTTTTGCACGGTCTGCGCGATGAGGCCGTCAACCCCACCAACCAAGCGCAGTTAGCCGCGCAGTTCCGCGCGCTGAATCATCTGGGCGATGGGCGCAACGTCTCACGCGAAACCACGCGCGGCGAGGGCTACGTCCTGCGCAACGACATACGCGACGGCGAATGCATCGTCAGCCTGTGCCAACTCACCGCCACGGGCCACGCCTGGAGCGGCGGCGACCCGCGCTACGCCTTCCACGCGCCGGGCCCGGACGCGACCTGGCTGTGGTGGCAATTCGCACGCCGGCACATTCGCGTTACAGCGCTCGCGGCGTAAGCGGACATTAGAGATCGATCGACTGCTGCACGGCGTTGCGCCCCAGCAATTCATCGATCAAGCCATAGCCGCGCGTGAGCCCGGCGTCTTCGGCGGATTCACGCGTGGGCAGCGGGCGCTCGTCATGCGAATGGGCGACGAGCGTTTCGACGGCCGTCGGGTCCGCGCCGGACTCGCAGATGCGCACGACAAAATCCCACTGCGTGGGTCCCTGCCCGCTCTTGTCCGATTTGCGCTCAGCACGCGGAATGGCCAGTACGTAGACGTCAAAGTCTTTGTACAGCTCGGTGCGCCAATTCGATTCCATTGTCATGTGGTCTCCCGGAAGGCGCCGCGGCCTCTCTTTCAGCGGTTGCGGCGTCGACAGACTTGCCTGCAAAAAAACAGGCCGGTACATGACCGGCCTGTCGTCGCATCATCAGCATTCGCCCTTGCGCGCATGGCCCGGGGGGCAGTGGTAGCGGTCGTCGCGGTCGCGGCGGCCGTGATCCCAGTCGCGATCCCGATCACGGCCACGCCAGCGGCCGTCGTCGCCGCGGTCCCAGCCACCGTCATGCATCTGCCAGCCGTGCGGACCCTGCTCCCAACGCGGCTCACGCCAGTGGTAACCCGGGCGGCCGTGTTCACGATAGCCACGACGCCAGACATAGCGGCCATCGCGCCATTGCCAGTAACCCGGTACCCATACGTAGCCCGGCTGCAAGACCGGCACCGGCTCATACTGGGGCGGTGGCGGCGCGTAGCTCGGACCGATCTGCACACCGATCGACACCTGCGCCTGCGCCGGCAAGGCGATCGAACCTGCCACACCGGCGGCGGCCAGGCATGCGGCGAGAATCCACGCGCTCCTCTTCATGTGAGGGCCTCCTTTCTACAGCAGTCGAGCTTAAGTGCATCGTAGCATCGCGTTTCGCCCCCGCCTCTAGGGTGTTACGTGGCGTTACCACCGTTACCTGGGATCAGAGATGTGTTCACGTTTGCGTGACGTTGTGGCCGGTCCTCGCCGAGCCACGCGCAAAAAGCCTGCACCACTTCGTCACCGAGATTGCGCGCAGGGCTGTACCAGTAGTAGCTGCGCGCGCCCAGCGCGAGATTGGGGAACGGTGCCACAAGACGCCCCTCCTCGAGATCATCCGTGATGAGCGCCGATGGCCCCATCGCGACACCCAACCCATCGATGGCGGCTTGAATGGACAGATAGAAATGCTCGAACGTGAGCGCATGCGCAGGCCGCAGGTTTGGTACGCCGGCCAGCACCAGCCAGCTTGGCCACACGGAGGGCAACGTGTCCGAATGCAGCAGCGTGTGATGCCGCAACTCCGACGGCGTCGACAACGGCAAGCGCTCCAGCAACACAGGGCTGCACACCGGAAAGCGGCTCTCGTCCAGAAAGCGCCCCGATTGAAACCCCGCATGAATCTCCGGCCCGCCACGAATGATCACGTCGAAATGATCGGGCAAGTCCTCGATCTCTTCGATGGAGGTGGTCAACCGCACCTCCACGCGCGGAAAGCGCATCTGGAACGTGGAGAGCCGCGGAATCAGCCAGCGCATGGTGAACGTCGGGATGCTGTTCACGCGGAGGATGCGCACCGCGTCGCGGTCGCGCAGCGCCTGGCTGGACGTGCTGATGCGGTCAAGTGCTACGCCAATCTCCGACAGGTAGCGCTTGCCCGCATCAGTCAGTTCCACCCGCCGATTCAGCCTGCGAAAGAGCGACACGCCGAGCCACGCCTCGAGTGCCTGAACCTGGCGGCTGATCGCGCCATGCGTGACGTTCAGCTCGTCGCCCGCACGCGTGAAACTCAGATGGCGCGCCGCCGATTCAAAGGCGCGCACGGCATTCAGAGGAGGCAGCTTGCGCATATCGCGTGAGTTTTTCGCACAGATCAGGTCAGTATATATCGATTGTTGATCACACTTCGTGGCGCTACGCTGGCGCCTTCTGGCTCTTGCCGACACTACATCGGGTGAGAAAAATCGACCCGATCCTCAATTCGCGCACCACGTCATCGTGACCCCCGCCGTTATCGCCCTGGTTCTCTGCGCCGCCCTGCTCCACGCTTCATGGAATGCACTGCTGAAAAGCGGCTCGGACCGCCTGCGCGCTATCACGCTGATGACACTGGCTTCCGGCGTGGCAGCACTACCGATGGCGATTGTATTGCCATTGCCCGCACCGGCCGCGTGGCCGTATGTGGCGCTGTCCGCGGTACTGCACGTCGGCTACAACGTGTTCCTCGCGCGCGCGTATCGGTTTGGCGAGTTCGGCCAGGTGTACCCGATTGCGCGCGGCTCATCACCGCTGCTCGTAACGGTGGGCGCCGCGCTCTTCGCGGGCGAAATGCCGGGCGTGATTGCACTCACGGGCGTGGTGCTGGTGAGCGGCGGCATTCTCAGTCTGGCGCGCGGCCGGAAGGCCGATCTTGGCTCGACGCTGGCGGCACTCACCACCGGCGTATTCATCGCGTGCTACACGGTGTGCGACGGCATCGGCGCGCGCGTCGCCGGCAATGCGAATGCGTACTCGGCATGGTTGTTCATGCTCGACGGCCTGCCGATGGTGCTGCTCTATCGCGTGTGGAAAGGCCCGTTGAACATCGGCCTGCGCGACGTCAACACACTCAAGACGTTTGGCGGCGGCGTGGTCTCGCTCATCGCCTACGGCATCGTCATCTGGGCCGTGACGCTCGCGCCGATGGGGCCGGTGTCGGCCCTGCGCGAAACGTCAGTCGTGTTTGCCGCGCTGCTCGGCCGGCTGTTCCTGAAGGAGTCGCTCACGGCGCGGCGCCTGTCGGCCTGCTCTGTCATCGCCTTCGGTGCTTACTGCCTGGGACACCCGGCCTGAGCACAACGCTCAGGCGGTGCGCGGCGGATATTTGACTTCGAGGATGTCGATCTGCTCGACACCTGTGGGCGTGCGCAGCGGCACCGTATCGCCCACGCGCGCCTTGATGAGCGCACGCGCAATCGGCGAGATCCAGCTCACGTGCCCGATGTCCAGATCCACCTCGTCCATGCCGACGATGGTGATCGTCTTCTCTTCACCACGCTGGTTGGCGTAGGTAACCGTCGCGCCAAAGAAGATCTGATCGTTGTCGCCCTGCAAGCTGGCGTCCACAACCTCGGCCTTCTCGATACGGCGCGTGAGAAAGCGGATGCGTCGATCGATCTCGCGCAGGCGCTTCTTGCCGTACAGGTAGTCGCCGTTTTCCGAGCGATCGCCATTGGATGCGGCCCATGACACGATGCCGACCACTTCGGGCCGCTCTGTGTCGATCAGGTGCATCAGTTCGCTACGCAAGCGCTCGTAGCCCGCAGGCGTGATGTAGTTCTTGGAACCGGGCGGCAAGGGCGCAGCGCCCTCGGGGAGATCGTCTTCGTCATCGCCGGAATCTTCCCGGACGAAAGCCTTGTTCATGATGGAAGCCACGGTGGATCAAGGCTCCATTATAGAAAGTCGGACCCTCTCCAAGAAAAAGTGAAGGAGGGGGTTCACAAGACGGAAAATCTCTGTATAATCTCATTTCTCGGTTGCGGCTGTAGCTCAGTTGGATAGAGTACTTGGCTACGAACCAAGGGGTCGTGGGTTCGAATCCTGCCAGCCGCGCCAACCTAATACGAGAACGAACAGGGCTTCCAGAAACGGAAGCCTTTTTCTTTTGTCCGCATCGAGCGTCGCTGACGACGCCGGCAGCGTCACAGCGCTTGCACATGCTACCGCGGGCCACAAACAAAAAAGGCGAAGCCCTCTGGCCTCGCCCTTCTTCTTTTTGCGTGGAGAATCAATCTCCACCGCGATCTCGCGCAATGCGAATCACATCCGGGTTCCGTCGCAACGCGCGCATCACATCGGCCAAGTGCACGCGGTCGTGCACCTGGATCAGGAACGTCATGTACGTCGCTTCCTGATAGCCCTCCTGCTCCATCGATACGTGTGCCACGTTGGCATCGGCCGACGTCAAGTCGGCGGCGACGCGCGCCAGGATGCCCTTCGTATTGCGCACCAGCACCTTGATCGACACGTCGAACGCGCGCGTCGTGTGCTCTGCCCACATGACATCGATCCAGTGCTCCGGATCCTTGCCATGCAGGCGCTTGGCCACGCGGCATTCCTGCACGTGGATCTGCAAGCCTTCGCCCTTGCCGATATAGCCGACGATCGGGTCGCCGGGAATCGGGCGGCAGCAGGGCGAGAACACCATCGCCATGCCTTCGTCGCCACTCACGGTGACGGCAGGCGCCTCGTCCCCCGCGAAGGTGTGTACGGCCGCCATCAACGCTTCATCGCCCTCGTGCCCGCCTTCCTGCAAGAGGATTTCCAGGCGGCGCGCGACCACCGCGGCCACGCGGCGGCCGAGTGCCAGATCCGCAAACACGTCTTCGCGCGCCTTGTTGCCCGTCCACTGCACAACGCGCTCCCACACCTGGGCGGATACGGCCTTCATGTCGATGCCGATCTGGCGCAGCGCCTGTTCGAGCAAACGCTCGCCCAGTTGAATCGCCTCGTCCAGCTTGGCCGTCTTGAGGAAATGCCGGATCGCGGCGCGCGCCTTGCCCGTCCGCACAAACGTAAGCCATGCCGGGTTCGGCTTCGAATACGGCGCCGTCACCACCTCGACGATGTCGCCGTTCTTCAGCTCCGTGCGTAGCGGCAGCAGCTCGTTGTTGATCTTGACGGCCACGCACTGGTTGCCAAGGTCACTGTGCACCGCGTAGGCGAAGTCCAGCGCCGTCGCACCGCGCGGCAGTGCTCGGATCTCGCCCTTGGGCGTGAACACGTAGACCGCATCCGGGAACAGGTCGATCTTGACGTGCTCCAGAAACTCTTGCGAATCCCCCGTCTGGCTTTGAATGTCGAGCAGCGATTGCAACCACTGATGCGCTTGTTGCTGAGCCCGATCGGGCTCGTCGTGGTGCTGCTTGTACATCCAGTGCGCAGCCACGCCGGCTTCCGCAATCTGGTTCATCTCGCGCGTGCGGATCTGGAACTCGACCGGCGTACCGAACGGGCCCACCAGCGTCGTGTGCAACGACTGATAACCGTTGATCTTGGGGATGGCGATGTAATCCTTGAACTTGCCGGGCATCGGCTTGTACAGACTGTGCAGCGCACCCATCGTCATGTAGCACTGCATCTGCGTGTCGACCACCACGCGGAATCCATACACGTCCAGCACCTGCGAAAACGACAACTGCTTGTCGTGCATCTTGCGGTAGATGCTGTACAGCGTTTTTTCGCGCCCGGTCATCTCGGCCGGAATGCCAGCGTCGGTCAGCGCACGCTGGGCCGTTTCGAGAATGCGGCTCACGACTTCGCGTCGATTGCCGCGCGCGGCCTTCACCGCTTTCTCGAGCGTGGCATACCGGAACGGCGAACCGATACGGAAACTCAGTTCCTGCAACTCCCGATACGTCGTATTCAGGCCGAGGCGGTGCGCGATCGGGGCATAAATCTCCATCGTCTCGCCGGCAATGCGGCGCCGCTTCTCCGGCGGCACGTGGTCGAGCGTGCGCATGTTGTGCGTGCGATCGGCCAACTTGACGAGAATCACGCGCACATCGCGCGCCATCGCGAGCAGCATCTTGCGGAAGCTCTCGGCTTGCGCCTGCTCGCGGCTCTGGAATTCGAGTTTGTCCAACTTGGTCAGGCCGTCGACCAGTTCTGCGACCTTGGGGCCGAACTTCTCGGCCAGTTCGCTCTTGGTCACGCCCTGGTCTTCGATCACATCGTGCAGCAGCGCTGCCATGATCGATTGCACATCCAGCTTCCAGCCCGCGCAAATCTCTGCCACGGCCACGGGATGCGTGATGTACGGCTCGCCGCTCTGGCGGTACTGCCCGAGATGCGCTTCGTCGGAAAAGTGGAAGGCTTCCTTCACCAGCTTCAGGTCGGCCGGCTTCAGATACGACAGCTTTTCGGTCAGCCCCGAAATGGAGACGACCTGCTGGCGCGGCGGTGCCGCCGGCTGCGAGGTCGGGCCGAACAAATGCCGATAGGTCTGCTCCAGCACCGCATCGATGAATAGCGTGTCGCCGCCCTCCGGCTTGGCTGCCTGCGCAGGCACGTCGGCGCTTGCAGCCTTGTGCGACTTGGGCGGCAGGGCTGCCCGCTCCCCTACCAGGTCGGCACCACGCGGATCAGGCAAGTTCGGCGCGCCCGTACGGGGCGACGCGGGGCCGGAGCCGGAAGCGGATGACGGCATGGGAACGACGGAAGCAGTGGAGGACCCGGAGGGGACCGTGGAAGTGCCCGACTCAGGACCGGACGACCTCGCGGACGATTCCACCGACGGCACGTTGTGTTCGCGCGTGGCGGAATGTTGGGTCCTGGGCGAAGAAGAAGCGGGCGAGGTAGGCATGCCGGGGTCTAGTGCGTTCGCGGCTTTCACATCCACGAAAGATCGCAAGAACGATCAGTGACCGGGGCAGCGTACCACGCCAGGTAATGCCAAGTAACGCGTGTCAGCTCAGGACGGAACCTTCTTGAGCATCTCGATACCGACCTGGCCCGATGCGATTTCACGCAATGCGGTCACGGTCGGCTTGTCCTTGGCATCGACCTTGGGCGTGTGGCCCTGCACCAACTGACGGGCGCGGTACGTTGCGGCCAATGCCAGTTCGAAGCGATTCGGAATCTGTTTCAAGCAATCTTCGACGGTAATACGCGCCATGAAAACTCCACCTTGAGGCAAATCTTGTTGATCTCGATATTTTAGCAGCAGCGCAGCACTCCCTTCCGACTGCACTTGGGCACAGGCGCTACCACACTTTCGCAACCGCGCTGAAAAGCGCGATTGCGCTGCTTGCTCAGTGAATGCCCAGTTCGACAAAGAGCTCACCGTGGCGCGCCTTCTGGGCACCGAAGCGCAGGCGCGTGGCCTGCACCACGGTGCGCAGCTCGGCCAATGCCGTGTCGAACACTTCGTTAATGATCACGTAGTCGGCCTCGGGCGCGTGCGCCATCTCGGAGCCCGCTGCGAGCAGGCGGCGCACGATCACGTTCGGCTCGTCCTGGCCGCGCTTCTTCAGACGATCCTCCAGCGCCGTGAGCGACGGCGGCAGAATGAAGATCTCTACGGCATTGGCGAAACGGCGATGCACCTGCTGCGCGCCCTGCCAGTCGATTTCGAGCAACACGTCGGTACCGGCGCGCATCTGTTCTTCGATCCACACGCGCGAAGTGGCGTAGTAGTTGCCGTGCACCTCTGCCCATTCGAGAAACTCGCCGCGATCACGGCAAGCCTTGAACTCCTCGACGGTCATGAAGTTGTACTCGCGGCCGTGCTGCTCGCCCGGACGCGGCTTGCGCGTGGTGGCCGAAACCGACAGGCGAATCGACGAATCGTGCGCCAGCAGCGCATTCACCAGCGTCGACTTACCGGCGCCCGACGGTGCGACGACCATGAACAGGCTGCCCGGAAAGTGATTCTCGATGGGCGTATCGACGGCAGAGTGCGCTTGAGAGGATGGCATGTTCTAGATCTAGCGTTTCAAGTTATTCGAGATTCTGTACCTGCTCGCGCATCTGCTCGATGAGCAGCTTGAGTTCCATCGATGCATCGGCCAGCTCCTTCGCGGCGGCCTTCGAGCCGAGCGTATTCGCCTCGCGGTTCAGCTCCTGCATCATGAAGTCCAGGCGTTTGCCGATCTGGCCGCCCTTCTCCAGGATGTGGCGCGTTTCGCGCAGATGCGCCTGGAGGCGCGAGAGCTCTTCGGCGATGTCGATGCGGATGCCGTAGACGGTGGCTTCCTGGCGGATGCGCTCCGACAGCTCGTCGCGCGTCAGTGCCGGAGTGCCGTCGGGCGCAGCCAAGCCAAAGGCCTCGCGCAGGCGTTCGGTCAGCTTGTCCTGATGCTGCTGGATCAGCTCCGGCACCATCGGCGTCAGTTTGTCGACAATAGCCAGCATCGCGTCAGCGCGGTCCAGCAACACGGCCTTCAGGGCATCACCTTCGCGACGGCGCGACTCCAGAAGTTGCTTGAGCGCCTCTTTGGCAGCCTCGATCACGGCGTCGCGCAGCGTGTCTTGTGTCAGTTGCGGCTCGGCCAGCACGCCGGGCCAGCGCAGGATTTCGCCCATGCGCAGCGAACCCGATGCCGGCAAGTAGCGCGTGACCGCCTGCTCCAGCTTCGCCAGTTGTTGCAGCAGTTCCACATTGAGCGCCGCGACATCGCTGGCGGCTTCCTGGCGTTGCAGGTTGATCCGGCATTCCAGCTTGCCGCGCGAAAGCGCGCTCATCAGCATTTCGCGCAGGGCCGGCTCGAAGGCGCGGCACTCTTCCGGAGCGCGGAAGAGCAGATCGAGGAAGCGCGAGTTGACGGTGCGGAATTCGACCGAGACGGTGGCGACGCTGCCGCTGGGGGCGCCATGGGCATCGGTAAAGGCTGCCTGGCGTGTGGCGACGCCGTAGCCGGTCATGCTGTGGATCATGGAATCGTGGTGTGTTGTTCTTGATCGAATCGGAAAATCCGGCGGCGGTATTTAACGCCCGGAATTGGCGGGGAATCCCCCACCTTTTGTCGCTTTACAACGTGTGGACTGGTCAGGGAGAATCCGACAGCCATTTCGCCACACAAACCCATGACAGAGTCAAAAGGCTCAGGACAGCCACGCAGTGCCCCGTTGCCGGTGGGCACCTTGCTGTCCAATTATCGTATTGTAAAGAAGTTGGCCAGCGGGGGGTTCAGCTTCGTCTATCTTGCGACCGACGAACATGGGACGCCGGTGGCCGTGAAGGAATATCTGCCGTCTTCGCTGGCCCGTCGCGCGCCCGGCGAATTGATTCCCGTCGTGCCTGAAGAAAGCGCGAGTGCGTTCCGCCTCGGGCTCAAATATTTCTTTGAAGAAGGCCGGTCGCTGGCCAAGATTTCCCACCCTGCCATCGTACGCGTGCTCAATTTCTTCCGGGAAAACGGCACCGTCTACATGGTGATGACGTACGAGCAGGGTAAAACGCTGCAAGAACACATCCTCACAGCGCGCCAGCAAGGCAAGCTGAAGATGCTGCGCGAGCGCTTCATCCGCCAGGTGTTCCATGACCTGATGAGCGGGCTGCGCGAGGTCCACATCCACAAGCTGCTGCATCTCGACATCAAGCCCGGCAACATTTACCTGCGCGAAGATTTCTCGCCGATCCTGCTCGACTTCGGTGCCGCACGGCAGACGCTCACGGCCGAGGCCTCGCGCTTCCAGCCGATGTACACGCCGGGCTTTGCCGCGCCGGAGCTGTACCGCAAGCACAACGAGCTGGGACCGTGGACGGACATCTACAGCATCGGCGCCACGATCTATGCCTGCATGGCCGGCACGCCGCCCCAGGAAGCCACGCAGCGCGAGAAAGACGACAAGCTGGAAGAAGGCCTGGAGCGCCTGCGCAAGGTCTATACGGCCAGCCTCATCGATCTGGTCGGCTGGTGTCTGAAGATGAAGCCCGAAGAGCGCCCCCAGAGCGTGTTCCGTCTGCAAAAGGTGCTGCGCGAAGAAAGCAACGCGCTGACCGAATTGCAGGCACTGACGGCGGTCACCCAGGGTGGGCCGGTGTCAGAGGAAAAAGAGGCGTTGACGACGCGTTTCATGAGCCGTCTGTTGCGCCGCCGGGACAGTTGAGCGCCCGATCGCCGCTGACAGGCGGAGTATGATTCCGAAATGGTGCAACACTAGGCGGGACTTGCCGCTGCACCGCCTCCCTCACCGAATATTCATCTAGCCGCAATGCGATTCTCGGTTTATCAAGAAAGCAAAAAAGGCGCGCGACGCGTCAACCAGGACCGCATGGGCTACTGCTTCACGCGTGACGCCATGCTGATGGTGCTGTGCGACGGCCTGGGCGGGCATTCCCTGGGCGAAGTTGCGGCCCAGCAGGCGCTGCAGACCATGGCGCGCCAGTTCCAGCGCCACGCGCGTCCGTCGATTCGCAATCCGCGTGATTTCCTGCACGAGAGCATCATGCTCGCGCACCGCGACATCCATCGCTATGCCGAGACGAACGGCCTGCCCGATGCGCCCCGCACGACCATCGTCTGCGCGCTGGCCCAGCGGGGCTCGCTGCACTGGGCGCACGCCGGGGATTCGCGCATGTACCTGATGCGCAAGGGCGAACTGGTGACGCGCACGCGCGATCACTCCAAGATCGAGAACCTGCTGCAGCAAGACCGTGTGCTGCCGATGCAGGTCGCGCACCACCCCGAGCGCAACAAGATCTACAACTGCCTCGGCTCGCCCAATCTGCCGTTGATCGACATCGGCGGGCCCGTCAATCTGGAGCCGGGTGACGTTGCCATGCTGTGCTCCGACGGGCTGTGGGGCAGCGTGCAGGAAGACGAACTCATCGATACCTGCACCAGCTTCTCAGTCACGCAAGCGATTCCCGAACTGATTGCCCGCGCGCTGCGCAATGCCGGTGACACCGCCGATAACACCACCGCCATCGCCATGATGTGGGAGCTGGACGCGGTGACCACCACGCAGGATTCGGTGCAGACCGATACCCTTCCCCTGAACGCGTTCACCACGTCCATCCTGGACGCGCCGCAAAGCGAATCGGGGCTGATGTCGGAAGAGGAAATCGAGCGCTCCATCGCTGAAATCCGTGCCGCCATCGACAAGACCAGCAATCTGACGCGCTAAACGCCGTTGCACCGCCCTCCTCCGGCCCGCCCTGCCAAGCGCAGCGCGGGCCGGTATCATGTCGGGCTATCCGTTTTCTTCAGCGAGACCCCACATGCGACCCAGCGGCCGCCAGCCCGACCAACTCCGCCCCGTCACCCTTACCCGCAACTTCACGCGCCACGCCGAAGGCTCGGTACTGGTGTGCTTTGGCGACACGCAAGTGCTCTGCACGGCCAGCGTGCTGCCCAAGGTGCCGCCGCACAAGAAGGGCAGCGGCGAGGGCTGGGTGACGGCCGAGTACGGCATGCTGCCGCGCTCGACGCACACGCGCTCCGACCGCGAGGCCGCACGCGGCAAGCAGACGGGCCGCACGCAGGAGATCCAGCGCCTGATCGGCCGCGCGATGCGCTCGGTGTTCGATCTGCGCGCGCTGGGCGAGCACACGCTGCATCTCGACTGCGACGTGCTGCAGGCCGACGGCGGCACACGCACCGCCAGCATTACCGGCGCATTCGTCGCGGTCTATGATGCAGTCTCTGTCATGCGCGAAAAGGGCCAGTTGGTCGGCAACCCGATCCGCGATTTCGTGGCTGCCGTGTCGGTGGGCGTGGTCGACGGCGTACCGGTGCTCGATCTGGACTACCCCGAAGACTCGGCGTGCGATACCGACATGAACGTCGTCATGACGGGCAGCGGCGGCTTTGTGGAAGTGCAAGGCACCGCAGAAGGCACGCCGTTCTCGCGCGCTGAAATGGATGCATTGCTGGGCCTGGCCGACCAAGGCATCCGCACGCTGATCGGCCTGCAGAAGCAGGCGCTGGGCCTCTGAGCGACACGGCCATGCGCAAGATCGTTCTCGCATCGAACAACGCCGGGAAGCTGACCGAATTCAACGCGCTGCTGGGCACGCTCGGGTTTGACGTGACGCCGCAAGGCGCGCTCGGCATTCCCGAGGCGGAGGAGCCCTATGCGACCTTCGTTGAAAACGCGCTCACCAAGGCACGCCATGCGAGCCGCGCGTCCGGCCTGCCCGCACTGGCAGACGACTCCGGCATCTGCGTGCATGCCCTGGGCGGCGCGCCGGGCGTGTATTCCGCGCGCTATGCGCAACTGGCGGGCGAGCCCAAATCGGATGCTGCCAACAACGCCCGCCTCGTCCGCGAACTGGCCGGCAAAGCCGATCGCGGAGCACACTATGTTTGCGTGCTCGTCTACGTGCGCCATGCGGATGACCCACAGCCGATCATTGCCGAAGGCAACTGGTTTGGCGAGGTGATCGACACACCGCGCGGCGACGGCGGCTTCGGCTACGACCCACACTTCCTGCTACCTGATCTCGGTAAGACCGCCGCCGAGCTGACCAAGGCCGAGAAAAACAGCGTGAGCCATCGTGCACAAGCCCTCGCGCAGCTCGTCGAACGGCTGCGCACCTTTGAAAACGCCTGACGTTCCGATGATTCCGATTCACCCTGCCGGCGCAGCCAAGCCGCCTTCCGCGACCGCCGCTGAAACCGGTGACAAGGTCACCTCCGTCTTCCTGCAGCCGGGCAAGATCAGCCTGCCCGCTTCGCCGCCGCTGTCCTTGTATGTGCACGTGCCGTGGTGTGTGCGCAAGTGTCCGTACTGCGATTTCAACTCGCATGCGGAGCCGGAACAGGGCATCCCGGAAGAGCGCTTTCTCGCTGCCGTGCGGCAAGACCTGGAAGCCGCGCTGCCGATGGTGTGGGGCCGGCATGTGCACACGATCTTCATCGGGGGCGGCACGCCGAGCTTATTGTCAGCGCAAGGGCTGGATCGCCTGCTCTCGGACATCCGCATGCTGCTGCCCGTTGATGCCGACGCCGAGATCACGATGGAAGCCAATCCCGGCACCTTCGAGGCCGAACGCTTCCGCAGCTATCGCGCCAGCGGTGTGAACCGCCTGTCGATCGGCATCCAGAGTTTCAACGACGCCCACCTGCAGGCGCTGGGCCGCATCCACAGCGCCGCCGAAGCGCGCGCCGCCATCGACATCGCCCGCGCCCATTTCGACAACATCAACCTCGACCTGATGTTTGCCCTGCCGGGCCAGACGCTTGCCGAGTGCGAGGCCGACGTGGAGGCCGCGTTGTCGTTCGATACGAACCACGTGTCGCTGTACCACCTGACGCTGGAGCCGAACACGTACTTCGCCAAGTACCCGCCCGCGCTGCCGGATGACGACGCGGCGTTTGCAATGCAGGACTGGATTCACGCGCGGTTGGCGGCGGCAGGCTACGAGCACTACGAGGTGTCGGCATACGCCAAGGCCGGCAAGCGCTGCAAGCACAATCTGAACTACTGGCAATTCGGCGATTACCTCGGCATCGGCCCGGGCGCGCACGGCAAGCTCAGCTTTCCGCACCGGGTCATCCGCGAGATGCGGCACAAGCATCCGGACACGTATCTGCGTCAGGCCGAGACTGCCGGCGGTGCGGCCGTCATGCAGGAGCAGCGCGAAGTCGACGCCGCCGACCTGCCATTCGAATTCATGCTCAATGCGCTGCGACTGACGGACGGTTTTCCCGTCACGCTGTTCCAGGAACGCACGGGCCTGCCGCTGCGCTCCATTGAGCGACAACTCGACGCCGCCGAGCAGCGCGGCCTGCTGACGCGCGACCATGTCGCCATCCGCCCGACCGAACTGGGACAGCGATTCCTCAACGATTTGCAGGAATTGTTCTTGGCCGACGACGAAAACTGACGGTACCCGGTGCCAAGTTGCGCCAGGTACCGTTACAATGGCGCCCTTGCTCGCAACGAGCAGCGCAGTACGAAGGAAGCGTGGCCGAGTGGTTTAAGGCAGCAGTCTTGAAAACTGCCGATGGGGTGACCCATCCGTGAGTTCGAATCTCACCGCTTCCGCCAGCCCTTGGTTCCAAGGCGCTCCAGATTTCCCCCCTACTCTTCCAGCCCGCGCCGCTTTGTCAGTGCCGCGCCGCGGGCCACAGCACATCGGCGTCTTCTCCGAGCGCCTTTGCAATGGCGAGACGAACGCGCTTCGCTCCATTGCCGGCGATGGAAGACGACAGCAATTGCGGCGTGACGTCGTCCAAACCCAGTTTTTCTGAAAGCTCACGCAAGGTCGCCCTCCCGAAGCGCTCTTCAAGGAGGCGTTTAACGGGTGGGACAGCGCGGGAGACTTCACGAGGATCCGACGGCGGTGCTCCTACCGGACCTCTCTTCTTGCGCTCTTTCGGCTTGATCGGGAGATCTACCGATTGAGGGAGAGGATTCTCGGCCATGGAGCGGCCCAGATTTGCTAACGCTTCGGCTACGTTCCGCCCGGTGCTGGAGCACATCGCGTCCGGCGCTACCAACACCGCGAAATAATTGCCGCGATCTTGGTACAACCTGACCTTGCAAATCAAATTCATATGATTCGAGCGGTAAATCAAAATAGTTCTATTTTTTATTATTTTATGGAATGAAATACCCTGGCAACGCTCTGACATGCCCCGTTGCCAAAGGAGGGACGCGAGCACCCCCTCAAGCCCCGAAATGGGCTTGAGGCAGGTCGAGCGCGTAAAGACATTCCCCGTTCTTCTAAGTCGGTCTGACTCGTTATTATGCGGTTTTCACCAATCATCTGATTGGTGATCACCCGTGCATCAACGCCAAGCAATATCGCCGGAATGCCAACTCGAAAAAACGGGGTGAATCCGCTCACCCCATTCCTCGGAAGCTGACCTGGCCTGACTAGGCCAAGCGACCTGCTGTTTCCCCGTTGCCCACCCTGCGTCGGCTCCATGGAACCGCGCGGGCGCTGAACTTTTTTATTAGGCGTGATGCGAATACCAAATATTGTCGATAACCATAGCAGACGCTATTCTGACTGGCACCCTGCTAAATAGAGGGCAAGCACCTGCCGCCAGATGCCGTCCATGCGGGCCGGAGCGTGGGAAATGGGGCCGAGGGGCGGTAATCACAATGTTGGTGCAGCCGCGTGTCGGTGATGAACGTGGCACACGGCTGGTAAAGCACATCGGCGCCTGGCTATCGGTTCTTTGTATTGCAACCACCCGCGGCAGGGAAATCCTCAAGGATGTAAGCGCGATTGCTTTAGCCAATAGTCTTCCAGACGGCGTCTTCCTGGTCGACGAGCGTGGGCGGATTCGTCACGCCAATGCAGCGTGGGAAGACATTCTGGGTTATCGGGCATCCGATCTGCTGGGGCAGACCATGCTCGAACTCGTGGCGCCGGACGACCGCGACAGAACGCAAAAGCAAGCGGGTCGCGTGCAGGCTGGCATTAAATGCACCGGATTTGAGAATCGCTATCGGCACCAGTCGGGCACCGATGTCCATTTGTCATGGTCGGCACAGTGGAACGTGGAGCATCGACTGCGCATTGGCGTGGCGCGCAATGTCACCGCATTGAGGACGCTGGCGGAGCCCAGCCCACTGGCGCAACTGCAGGCGCGTCTGGCACCTCACGAATCCAGGGTATTGCAGTTGCTGTTGACTGAAGCCGCAGAAAAGCAGATTGCGGAACAGCTCGGTCTGGCCACGTCGACCACGCACTCTTACATTACGAGCGTCTATCGCAAGTTCGGCGTGCGTGGGCGCGCGGGGCTGATGAGCCTGTGGCTTAAAGAGATGCAAAGCCGCTGATACCCGCTCGTATCACGGCATCGTCGCATCACCATCTGGCACAAATCGCGCGTGCCCCCTGGGCTATACTGCCGCCCGTCACGCACACAACGTGACCTCGGATTGGCGTCCGGGAATGACAAAGGCGGGCAACCGCCGACCGGCGGTTTTTTTTCGCCCGCATCAAGTGCCCTAATGGTCGGGCCTTGGTGGGGGAGCGCTTGCGCTCGCCGGTTTCCTTTGTCACCGGTACGCCAACCTTGCCATGTGCCCGGCCACCCCGATTGGCGTCGGGCACCGGGTTAGTCAACCCGACAAAGGAGGTGCACTGTGCGTCAAGCACCCGCTCGCCCCGAGCAATCGCAGTCCCCTTCCCAACAAGCCAGTCGCAAGCTCGAGCGCGAGATTGAATCGCTTCAGCAGCAACGCGCCGACCTCGTGCGAGCGTTGGCAGCGGCCGAAGCATCCGTAAGAACATTTCCCATCGGCTCATTGCAACAAGCCAACGCACGGGCCCGCGTCACGCGTTTGCAGAGAGAGTTGCGGCGCTTGAAAGCCGCCCTTGGCACGTCAAAGCGGCACCAGGACGTGGGCGACTTCCTGATCGAGATGTTCCGCGAGCGCGTGTCTTTCAGCGAATGGCAGTGCATCGTGGCCGAGGCGCGACGCCGCCATGATTCAAAGGCGACGGAAGGTCAAATCGGTACGCTGCCTGCGGGGCCGGGCGCACAAAGCTGATATAGTCGCGTCGGCTCCGATTTCTGAACCTTGCGATGTCTCTCGTACTCCGCCGAACCGCTCTCTCGTTCGTCGCCGCAGCCTCGGTTGCAGGCGCTGGCCTGGTCCACGCGCAAGCAAGCGCACCACAAGCACCGGCAGTAACCACGGCTGCGTCGGGCGGCACCGTCGCTGAACTGCAGCAGTTGCTGGCGCAGAAGCGTCTGACCGAACTGCGCACGACCTACAACGGCGACTACGGCACGAGCCTGCTGCTCGTCAACGAAGACACCACGGCCTACGTTGCCCTGTCGTATCGCAAAGAATTGTGGCGTGTGTACAAGTTTGCGTCGGTCGCTCCGGCCGAAGGCGCATACGAAACGCTGGCCAGCCAGACCCGGACGTGGGCCGAAGATGATCTGCGCCGCGCCGTCACGGCGGGCCAGAAGGCGCAACTGGAGCGCGAAGCCCAGGCAGCTCAGCAGCGCGCCGCATCCCTAAGCCAGGAAGTGCGCATCATGCAGGCGCAGCGTCAGAAGATGCTGACCGAACAGCAGACCATGCGTCAGGAGACGAAGGCGCTGGATATCGAGCGCCGCGCGTACCAGACCCAGGTCGAATCGCTGCAGCAGCAGATCCGCTTGCTGGAAAAACAGCTCAACGATCCGCACTGGTCGCCAGCACCTTAAACGTCTCGTCAAGGGCTTTGACATTCACCTTCCTGGCTTGGCCCAACTGCGGCAGGCCAGCGACCTCTCCGCCTTCGATGCAACGCGCATCGACTTAGGAGCAATCTGATCGACCACCGTCCAACTGCCACTTAGCATGGCGCCTGCTTGCGCAGCCGGCTTGGATGCGCGCTGCGGCCATCAGCGGAGACGGACTTGGAATCGCCCAACTTCATCATCGACGGACACCTGCGCCTACCGGGCTTGGTGCGTATGCCGCCGCCCTTCGGGCCAGCACTCGACAGCGCGCAGCCCGGCGCCGCGACACAGGTCAGCGCATCGATCGATCCAGCAACCCACTCGTGCGGTAACACCGGTACAGCCCGCCATAGGCAGTGGCCTCAACGCATGACCGCGCTGTCGATTGGCGTGGCATGCACGCTGGCGGCCGCGCTGCTTGGCTGGCAGACCGGGCAGCATCGCCAGCCGGCCGCAGAGCTTGATCAAACCACCGTGGCCGCCCTCGCCCCGCAGACCGCACCGCCGGTGCCGCTTGAACATGCTCCTGCATCGCCGGTGACGCCCGAGGAAATCGACGAAGCCCCGGAATCCGAAGCCGTTACCACAGCCGCAGCCGACGTTGTCGAGGCGCCCGACATGTCGTTCGACGAAACGGAAGTGGCCGCGCCGGTCATCGCTGCTGCACCGCCGGCCGTGACGCAATTGCCGGCGAAACCGATGCGACCGCGCGCACTGCGGCAGGCCGTTGCGCCCAAGCCGACGCATCCCAAGCTGCAGCACACGCCCGTATTGCACGACGAAGCGCCAGCTACCATCGAAGTTGAGTGGGCAACGGCCGAGACGGCGCCGATCACATCAGCCTATGCGCCGCCGGGCACGCCGGTGCGCATCGAACTGCAACGGCATACGCGCTTCACGGACTGACCAGAGCGCGTGCCGCCACGCCGGCTTAGTGCAACTGGCCGCCGGTTTCGCGTACGTCGTGCAGCGTGCGCAGCGTTGTCTCGATGGCGATGCGCAGGCCGGTGACGATGGTGTCGTGCGCCATGCTCGGTTGCCCCGGATGCTTGGCTGCCTGCGACGGAAGATATGGGATGTGGATGAAGCCGCCCCGCGTGGGCAGCTTCTGCCGGGCGATGGCATGCATCAGCCCATAGAAGACGTGGTTGCAGACAAAGGTGCCCGCTGTCTGCGAGACGGAGGCGGGAACACCGCCCGCACGAAGTTCGCGCACGATCGTCTTGATCGGTAGCGTTGAGAAATACGCGGCCGGCCCATCACTCGCGATGGCGATATCGATTGGTTGCTTGCCGGCGTTGTCGGCAATGCGGGCGTCGTCAACATTGATGGCGACGCGCTCGATGGCCATCTCGGCACGGCCACCGGCCTGCCCGACGGCGATCACCACATCCGGCTGCAAGGTCTGCAGCAACTTGCCGAGCACTTTGTTGGATTCACCAAAGACAGTCGGCAACTGGCGCGCGACGATGTCGGCACCGGCGATTCCCTGGCCATCGAGGGTGCGCACGGCTTCCCACGACGGATTGATGGGTTCGTTCTCGAACGGGTCGAAACCGGTGACGAGGACGGTAGGCATGATGTTCTCCTGCGTGCTGCGTAAGACAAAAACGATGATAAACGTCTGTCGAACATCATGCCCAAGCGCGTTGCGGCGTCAGTTTGCCTTGCTGCGCTTGTTCTCGAAGTTCAACAGGATGTCGACTTCTTCCGTGCCCGCGGTATGCAGCCATTCGCGCGTCAGACGTTCGCCCAGGCGGCGCATGTCGCCCTGCAGGGTCACGTCGGGATTGAGCACGCGCACGCCGGTCTTGGCGAGTTCGGCTTCGTCGCGCTCGTAGGTCTGGCGGCTGGAATCCCAACCGCGCGCCTCGTAATCCTTGGCGAGTTTGAGCACGGTCTGCTGTGTCGCGGGCGGCAGCTTGGCGAAGCGCGCCTCATTCACGAACACGGCGTTCTTCGGGATCCACGCGTTGACCTTGTAGTAATAGGTCATGCGCTGGCCAGCCTTCGTCTCCAGACCAGTGGACGGCGAGGTGACCATCGTGTCGATCCGGCCGCCGGCAATCGCGGCAGTCAGATCAGCGGCTTCCACCTGCACGGCCTGCGCGCCGTACAGCTCGGCAATGCGTTTTTGCGCCGCGTTATAGGTGCGCAAACGATGTCCTTTGAGGTCGGACAAACGAGCGATTGGTGTTTCGGAATACAGGTTCTGCGGCGGCCAGGGCACGGCGTACAGCAGGCGCAAACCATTGGCCTTCATCAACGCTTCGATGTGGCTGCGCGAGGCATCCCACAGCAGGCGCGCATCGTTGTAGCCCGACACCACGAAGGGAATCGAATCCACGCCGAAAAGCGGATCGCGCTGAGCCAGCGTCGAGAGCATCACTTCGCCCGCTTCCGCCTTGCCGTCCTTGACGCCGTCAAAGATGGCGGCCGGCTTGAGCAGCGTGCCGTTCGGATAGACCTCGAGCTTGAGCCCGCCATTGGTGGCGCTGCTGACAGCGCTGGCAAAGGCCTGCAGGTTTTGCGTATGGAAATTGACGGCCGGATACGGCGTGGCCACTCGGAGCGTTTCCGCGCTGGCTTGCGCGGCGGAAATCAACGACAGCGCGCTGGCTGCGAGAACACAAAAAAAGCGGCGTCCTGACATGGAACGGCCGCTCGTCATCTGG
Organism: Ralstonia pickettii; assembly: GCF_016466415.2. Classification (NCBI taxonomy): domain Bacteria; kingdom Pseudomonadati; phylum Pseudomonadota; class Betaproteobacteria; order Burkholderiales; family Burkholderiaceae; genus Ralstonia; species Ralstonia pickettii. The sequence goes on from NZ_CP066771.1 coordinate 2,081,202, forward strand.
CTGCTCATGAATCCCCCCGGAGAAAGAGCACGATGCGAGGTCGACACGACTGCATGCCCTTGTCTCCCGGGCAGCGATCGCGCTGGGTGGCGTCCGCCGGCTGAGAACTGCCGGCGTGGCGCACACCGCACGCGACGCATTAAACACGATTAGTGGAGCATCAGGAAGTACAAGAGCACGATATTGGCTGCAAGCAACAGTAGCGCGGTCGGGACTTGTGCTTTGATCACAGCGTTCTTATCGGACAACTCCAGCAGCGCAGCCGGCACGATATTGAAGTTCGCCGCCATCGGCGTCATGAGCGTTCCGCAGTAGCCGGAGAACATGCCGATCGCCGCCATCACCGCCGGGTTGGCATGGAACACGCCCACCAGAATTGGCACGCCCACGCCGCCCGTCATGACCGGGAAGGCTGCAAAGCCGTTACCCATGATGACGGTGAACAATGCCATGCCCACGCAATAGACCACCACCGCGACCAGGCGATAGTCCATGTTGATGTAGGCGGTGGTCAGGTGCGCCACGGCCTTGCCCACGCCGGCATCGGCGAAGACCAGGCCGAGCATGGCCAGCATCTGCGGCAGTACCAGCGCCCAGCCGAGCGACTCCGTCAGCCGACGCGACTCACGCATGGCCTGCACCGGCGTGTCACGCGTCAACCAGCACGCCAGCGCGAGCGAGATGATGCAGCCCAGGCCCAGCGAGACAAAGGTCTGGTTCTTCGGATCGAGCAGCAGGTCGCCACCGATCTTTACGTCTTTCAGGAACACGCTGCCGATGACGGTGACCAGCGGAATGGTCAGCGCCGGAATGAACAAGCGGTTACCCAGGCGCTTGGCGGATGCGCGGCGCTCTTCCGCCGGCAGTTCACCGTGCTTGCCCAGCGTCACGCCGCCCGTGCCGGCCAGCAGTGCCATCACCACGGCACCCACGCCCACCACGATCGGCGGGAGCTTGTCGCCAACGAGGAAGATGACGGCGAAGATCGCCCAGAACAGGCCCGTGGTCCAGCGACGGGGGTGGTTCTTGTCGGCAAAGGTCATCAGCGCGGTGATCGTCAGGATGATCCCGGCCAGCCAGTACAGATAGTTGATCGACAGAATCATGGCTTACCCCTGCTTGGCCGCAGCCGCGTTGGTGTTAGCGGAGGCACCCATTTCACGGGCAAGCCAGCCGTCCAGGCGCTTGAGGCGCACCGAGTGGATCAGGAACGCGCAGACCGCCGTCGGGATGCCCCACACCGCAATGTGCAGCGGTTCCACGTCGATGCCCGAGCCGAGCAGGAACGTGTGCATCAGCGCGATGGCGCCGAAGGCCACGAAGATGTCTTCGCCGAAGAACAGGCCGACGTTGTCGGTAGCGGCACAGAAGGCCAGCAGGCGTTCGCGCACCGGCGCCGGCAGCTTGCCGAAACGGTTTTCGGCGGCGCCTTCGGCCATCGGGGCCAGCAGCGGGCGCACCATCTGCGGATGACCGCCGAGGCTCGTCAGACCGGCAGCCGCCGTCAGCTCGCGCACGGCGAGGTAGACGATCAGCAGGCGGCCAACCGTGGCCGATTGGATGCGCGAGATCCAGTTCTGCGCGTGTTCACGCAAGCCGTGCCGCTCGAGCAGACCCACCACCGCCAGCGGCAGCAGGATGATCAGCGGCAACGTCCGCGTCTTGATGATGCCCGTCCCGATCGCCGTCAGGATCTGCTCGATGGACATCGATGCCGCAAAACCGGTGGCGATGGCGGCCACGGCCACCACCAGCATCGGATTGAATCGCAGGATGAACCCCGCGATGATGACGACCACCCCGATCAGCGGCCATAGATTCACTGCCGTACCCATGTGGTGCTTCCCCCCAAGTTGATAAAAAGCCCCGCTGGAAGGACGGGGCCGTGGCTCAGGCGCCGGCGCGAACAGCGATGCCTTCGCTGCCAAGCCGTTCCCGAATGCGTCGCGCGAACGCCAGCGCATGCGCGCCGTCGCCGTGCAGACAAACCGTTTCCGCGCGGATCGGAACCCACGTGCCGTCGATGGCCTTCACGCGCTGCTCGCGCACCATCGTCAGCGTCTGGTCCAGCGCGGCATCTTCGCTGTCGATCAGGGCGCCCGGCGTACCGCGTTTGACGAGCGAGCCGTCCGCGTTGTATCCGCGATCGGCAAACACCTCTTCCTTGGCCTTCAGGCCGAGTTCACGTGCAGCCTTGACCAGCTCACCGCCCGCCAGGCCAAACACCACCAACGACGGATCGAAATCGCGAATCGCCCGCACGATGGCGACGGCCAGAGGCCGGTCACGCGACGCCTGGTTGTATAGCGCGCCGTGCGCCTTCACGTGGGCCAGCCTGCCGCCCTGCGCCCGCACGATGGCTGACAGCCCACCAATCTGGAACAGCACGCCCGCGTAGATTTCGTCGGGCGGCAGATGCATTTCAGTGCGGCCGAAGTTTTCGCGATCGGGAAAGCTCGGATGCGCGCCGATCGACACGCCCTGGCGCAGCGCCCAGCCCACGGTCTGGCGCATCGTATTGACGTCGCCGGCGTGCCAGCCGCACGCGATGTTGGCGGAACTCACCAGGGCGAGCAGCGCCTCGTCGGTATCGCAGCCTTCGCCGAGGTCGGCATTCAGATCAATTGCAGTCATGATGTTGTCTTCCGGTGCATCAGGCATTCAGTCGCGTCTTGGCGGTGCGATGCGCGCTCGACAGAATGCCTTGGCGCTGCCAATCCAGCGCGGTTTCGATTTGCTGCAGATACCGTGCCACGTCGGCACGGGCGGCTTCGGCCTCTTCCAGCGTCACACGCTCGAAGCGCACGCGCGTGCCGAGCGGAATCTGCGCCAGGCGCCATTGGTCGGCCAGGATGACGGAGCCGATCTTCGGATAGCCACCGGTGGTTTGTGCATCGGCCATCAACACGATGGGCTGGCCCGATGGCGGCACCTGGATCACGCCCGGCACCACGCCATGCGAGAGCAGATCGCCGCTGCGCTGCTTCTTGCGCTTGAGTTCCGGCCCCTGCAGGCGAAAACCCATGCGGTTGCTGTTGGGGGTGAGCGTCCAGTCGGATTCCCAGAATGCGGCTTGCGCATCGGCAACGAAATCGTCGTATTCAGGACCGGGCAGCACGCGCATGACAGGCGTGTCCTTCTGCGCGCGGTCGAACGTCCAGCGGGCGGCCTTTACGGCAACGGTATCGCCGCTGATGTCAGGGGCGTACGTTGTGTCGGCAGGCAGCACGGGCAGCCTGTCGCCATCCTTCAGCGGGCGCCCTTCGAAACCGCCAAAGCCGGCCTTCAAATCAGTGCTGCGCGAGCCCATCATCTCGGGCACGTCGATGCCGCCGGCCACGCACAGATACGCGCGCACGCCGCCCTGCGCCACCCGCAAGGTCAGCATCTGCCCGCGTTGCACAGGGATGGCGCGCCACGCATGCACCGGTGCGCCGTCGAGCGTGGCGCGGCAATCGGCGCCCGTCAGCGCGATCAGGCCATTGGCGTGGAAGCGCAGCGTGGCGTTGCCCAGCGTGAATTCGATGCCCGCGGCATCGCTGCGGTTGCCGACCAAGCGGTTGCCCACATACAGCGACAGCGGATCCAGCGCGCCCGACGTGCACACGCCAAAGCGGCGATAGCCCGTGCGGCCCAGGTCTTGCACCGAGGCCAGCACGCCGGCCCGCACGATCTCGATCATGGGTTGGGGTTTCGAACTCATGAGCGCACCTTCGAGGCAACAAAGCGGATGCGGTCTCCAGGCGAGAGCAGCGTGGGGGGATTGCGCTGCGGCATGAAGAGCGCCGCGTCTGTGCGGCCGAGCAATTGCCAACCGCCGGGGGATGCGGCCGGATAGATGCCGGTCTGCTCGCCGCCGATGCCGACCGAACCGGCCGGCACGGCCATGCGCGGCTCGGCGCGGCGCGGCGTGGCAAGCGACTTGTCGAGCCCGCCCATGTAGGCAAAGCCCGGCTGGAAACCCAGGAAATAGACGATGTATTCGGGTGCGGTGTGGCGGCGCACGACTTCGGCCGTGCTCAGGCCGGTGTGCTTGGCGACTTCGCGCAGGTCGGGACCTTCGTCACCGCCATAGGCGACTTCGATGTCGACGAGTTTGCCGTCGGCCACCAGCGCCTGGCTTTCTTCCCAGGCTTCGCGCAGCTGCGTGGTCAGTCGCTGCGCATCGGCCAGTGGACCGAACACGAGCGTGAGGTTGTTCATGCCGGGCACCACGTCGACCACGCCCAGCCAGTTGGACGCGCGCGAGGCCATGGCCCAGATACGCTGCTGGCAATTCAGGGTGGCCGGTGGCGGCACTTCGCACAACAGCGCCAGTTCGCCCAGCCGGTGAATCGTGCACTGCAACTTAACCCCCGTCTCGTGTGGGCCGTTGGCGGAAAGATCCCGGCAAAACGACGCGCGTTTGACAACGAAAGCGATACGTTAATAAATTGTCGATAAATTCTGTATAAGAAGTAACCCTTAGTCACTCAGGGCCAAGTCCCGGCCGATGCTGTCCGGCTGCACTCATCATAGGTGCCGAACACGATCAGCGTTGACAGGCATGTTATGCCAAAGTCATATGAAGGGATGAAGACGCCTCCCAGAACAAGAGGCGTAGCGCAAGACCCGAAACGGAAGATCAGGCGGCAGGCTCTGCGCGCGTAACACGCAGGCCAAGGACGAGCGCGACGATGGCACACACAGCCATCATGCCCAGCAGCGGCAACGCGGTCTGGCCGATGGCCGCGACCACCGTACCGGTCACCATCCCAAGGCCGAATTGCATCGCGCCCATGAGCGCCGAGCCCGTGCCCGCGCGCGCGCCCTGCCCCGCCATTGCCAAGGCGCCGGTGTTGGGCGAGATACAACCGATCGACGCGATGTAGCAGAACAACGCGGCCAGCACGAGCGGCAGCGGCGTAAAGCCAGCCCCGGCAGCCGCAGCGGCCAACACGCTGGTGATGGCCGGCACCCACAGCGCCCGCCGCAACACCCGCGCCGGAGAATACTTGCGCACCAGCCGCACATTCACGCGCGAGGCCGCGATCATCCCAGCCGCGTTGCTGCCGAACACCCACGCATAGTGCGACGGCGTCAGCCCATAACCGTCGATCAGCACGAACGACGACACGGTGATGTATGCAAACATGCCCGACAGGAAGACCGCGCCGCACCACATATAGGCGGCGTAATGGTGATCGCGCAGAAGTTCCCAGTAGTCGCGCAGCACGTGGCCGACCGCCAACCTGCGCGCCTGCTCGGGCGCCAGCGACTCGCGCATCAGGTAATGCACGGCCACCAGCGAGAGCACGCCAAATGCCGTCAGCAGGGCAAAGATGACCCGCCACGTTGTGAACTGCAGCACCGCGCCGCCAATCATCGGCGCGAGGATGGGCGCCACACCCATGACCAGCATCAGCGTCGAATACGCCTGTGCGGCGCCGGCCGGGTCCATGCGATCACGCACCGCTGCGCGCGCGATCACCATGCCGGCGCAACCGCCAAATCCCTGCACGCCGCGCAGGACGGCAAGCATCGTGGCGTCTTTGGCGAACGCGCAGCCAATGGATGCAGCCACGTACATCGCCAGACCGATGTAGAGCGGCGGCTTGCGGCCAAAGCGGTCGCTGGCCGGGCCATAGATCAGTTGGCCAATCGCCAGGCTGATCAGGAAGACAGTCAGTGTGAGCCCCGCTGCAGCCGACGATGTATTCAGATCGCGCGCAATGGTTGGCAGGCTGGGCAGGTACATGTCGACCGACAGCGGGCCGATGGCCGTCAGCGCGCCAAGCAGCAGGAGCCAGCCGGGAATGGGGCCGGGCATGCGGGATCGTGCAGGAGCGGGAGCAGTCATGAAGGCGGAAGCGGGACGCGGCGGACGGGAGGCCGCCGCCGGAGCAAACCAAGAACTTTAGCGCAAAGCGACGCGCCACGCGCGCGCACCGGCCAGGTGCAAGACGGCCTGCGCGCCCCACCCGAGGGCTGCACGCGCAACCTGCATACATCGACATGACAAGCTGAACGCTGGAAACGGCCCTGAATGGCCCGGCACGGGATTTGCACTCTGCCACCCCCCGTACGAGGCAGTCGCAAGCGGGCCGAAATCGCCGTCCGGTGCGGTGCCGGGCGATATAATTTGTGGTTGATGGCAAGCATCACGCAAACATGATGATTGCTGCGATGCGTCGGCGCGAATCTGCGTCGGCGTTGCTGCTGTGAAGTGTCGTCAACACCCAAAAAGAGACCGCCTCCGATGCGCACCCCGCACGGTGAGCGGCACGGAAACCACGAGCCAACCTGTTGTGACACAACTCCCACCACGCCTGTCGCTGACGGGCATGACCAAGCGCTACCCGAGCGTGGTCGCCAACGACGGCGTGAGCCTCACGGTCGCGCCGGGCGAGATCCACGCCGTGCTCGGCGAAAACGGCGCCGGCAAGTCGACGCTGATGAAGATCATCTTCGGCGCCGTGCAGCCTGACGCCGGCGAGATGAAGCTCGACGGCCAACGGGTCGAGATTGCCAACCCGCACCAGGCGCGATCGTTGGGTATCGCCATGGTGTTCCAGCACTTCTCGCTGTTCGACACGTTGACGGTGGCGGAGAACATCCTGCTCGGCCTGCCCGCCGGCACCGATCTGCGCGACGTGGCTGATCAGGTGCGCAGCACGGGCGAGAGGTATGGCCTGCCGCTGGAGCCGCATCGCCATGTGCATACCCTGTCGGTGGGCGAGCGCCAGCGCGTGGAAATCGTCCGCGCGCTGCTCACCAAGCCGCGTCTACTGATCCTTGACGAGCCGACCTCGGTGCTGACACCGCAGGCGGTCGAAAAGCTTTTCGTGACGTTGCGCCAGTTGGCGGCAGAGGGCACGAGCATCCTGTACATCAGCCACAAGCTCGACGAGATCCAGGCCCTGTGCCACACCGCCACGGTGATGCGCATGGGCAAGGTCACGGGCGTGTGTGACCCGCGCCAGGAAACGGCGGCATCGCTGTCGCGCATGATGATCGGCGGCGAGCCTCCGCGCGAATTGCGCCCGCAGACCACGCCGGGCGAGGTGCGCATGGAAGTGGCTGGCCTGTCGCTGCCCAAGGCACATGCCTTTGCGACGGAGCTGCATGACATCGCACTGCAGCTGCGCAGCGGCGAGATCGTCGGCATTGCAGGCGTATCGGGCAACGGGCAGCAGGAACTGCTGGCAGCCCTGTCCGGCGAAGACACCCGCGCGGCGGCACAGACCATCAGCATCGGCAACGAGCCAGTCGCCAAGCTGGACCCGCGTGCGCGCCGCAAACGCGGGCTGTCGTTCGTGCCGGAAGAGCGCCTGGGGCGCGGTGCCGTGCCGTCGCTGTCGCTGGCGGCCAATACGCTGTTGACGCATCAACGTGCGCCACAGGTGCGTGGGGGGCTCATCGACAAGAAAGCCGCCGCCAAGCTGGCTACCGCCATCATCAGCCGGTTTGGCGTGAAGGCTGGCGGCCCCGACGCGTTGGCCAGGAGCCTGTCGGGCGGCAACCTGCAGAAATTCATCGTCGGCCGCGAAATCGAATGCGCGCCGCGCGTGCTCATCGTCGCGCAACCCACCTGGGGCGTCGACGTGGGTGCGGCGGCGCAGATCCACAACGAAATCCTCGCGCTCAAGGCAGGGGGCTGCGCCATCCTGATCGTGTCGGAAGAACTCGACGAACTCTTTGCGCTGTGCGATCGCCTGCACGTGATCGCCAACGGGCGCCTCTCCCCCTCCACGCCCACGCACGCCACCGACCGCGAACAGATCGGCCTGTGGATGAGCGGCATGTGGGACAAGGCCCCGGTTTCAACCGCAGCAAGCTCGGAGGTGGTCCATGGCTGACGTCATGCATGGCAGCCGCCTGGCGCTGCCGATCTCGCTGGAGCTGCGCGCGATCCCGTCGCGCACCATGGCCTATGCCTCGCCGCTGATCGCCCTGGCGCTGACGATGGTGTTTGGCCTGCTGCTGTTCGCGCTGCTGGGCAAAGATCCGGTGGCCGGTCTGCGCGTGTTTCTGGTCGAGCCGCTGGTGAGCAAGCGGGCGATTGGTGAAGTGCTGCTCAAGACCGTGCCGCTGGTGCTGTGCGCGCTTGGCTTGTCGGTGTGCTATCGGGCCAACGTGTGGAATATCGGCGCGGAGGGGCAGCTCATCGTGGGCGGCATCTTTGCAGCGGCCACGATCATCTACTTCGATACACCGACGCCCGCCATCCCCGGGGGCTTTGCACTGGTGCTGGCCATCGTTGCCGGCCTCATTGGCGGCGCGCTGTGGGCCGCAATCACGGCGCTGCTGCGCGATCGCTTTCATGCCAACGAGATCCTCGTCTCGCTCATGCTCACGTACATCGCGCAGTTGCTGCTGCTGTACGTGGTCAACGGGCCGTTGAAGGACCCGAACGGCATGAACTTCCCGCAATCGATCGTGTTCGACAGCGCGTTCGTTCTGCCGACGCTCGTCGCCGGCACGCGCTTGCACGTCGGCTTCCTGTTCATGCTCGTGATGACGGCGGCGATGACGTTGTTCGTCTTCCGCAGCTTCGCGGGCTATCGGTTGCAGGTGGGTGGCCTCGCTCCACAGGCCGCGCGCTATGCGGGTTTCTCGTCGCGTGCGGCGCTGTGGACGGCGCTGCTGGTGTCGGGCGGCCTGGCGGGTATTGCCGGCGCCTTTGAGGTCACGGGGCCGATCGGGCAACTGCTGCCATCCATTTCCCCCGGCTACGGCTTTGCCGCCATCGTTGTGGCGTTCGTCGGGCGCTTGAATCCGGTGGGCACCGTGCTGGGTGCGATCGTGATGTCGCTGTTCTATATCGGTGGCGAGCTTGCGCAATCGCGCTTGGGCCTGCCGTCGGCCATTACCGGAGTGTTCCAGGGGATGCTGCTGTTCTTCCTGCTCGCCTGCGACACGCTCATCGAATACCGCCTGCGCTGGCGCGCGCATCACTGATCAGGCTGCACACATGGAAAGTCTCGCCCCCCTGATCGCCGCGTCGATCAACGCCGGCACCCCGCTGTTGCTGGCCGCCTTGGGCCTCTTGATGAACGAGCGCTCCGGCGTGCTCAACCTCGGCGCGGAAGGCATGATGCTGGTGGCCGCCGTGGTTGGTTTCATGGTCGGCTACCAGACGCAGATTCCGCTGCTGGGCTTTGCTGCCGGTGCGATTGCAGGCATGGTGATGGCGGCCCTGTTTGCATGGCTCGCGCTGGTGCTCGTCACGAACCAGGTCGCCACGGGCCTCGCCTTGTCGATCTTCGGCACCGGACTGTCCGCCTTCATGGGGCAGCGCTTTGTGGGCATGTCGCTGCCGGCGCAGGCGCACGGCATCCCGGGGCTGGAGTCGATTCCGGTCGTGGGCCCCGCCCTGTTTGCGCACCACTGGATGGTCTATTTCAGCCTGCTGCTGTGCGGCGCGATTGCCTGGTTTCTGTTCAAGACGCGCGCGGGCCTCACGCTGCGCGCCATTGGCGAATCGCCGGAATCGGCTCACGCGCTCGGCTACCCGGTGCGCACTATCCGCTTTGGCGCGCTGTTGTTCGGCGGCGCATGCTGCGGGCTGGCCGGCGCATATCTTTCGCTGGTCTACACGCCAATGTGGGTCGAAAACATGGTCGCCGGACGCGGCTGGATTGCCCTGGCCCTGACCACCTTTGCCACCTGGCGCCCGCTGCGCATCCTGTTCGGCGCGCTGCTGTTTGGCGGCGTGACGATCCTGCAATTTCACCTGCAAGGGATGGGCGTGTCGGTACCGTCGCAGATTCTGTCGATGGCACCGTTTGCCGCCACCATCGTCGTGCTGGCCATCATCTCGCGCAATCCGGATTGGATTCGTCTGAACATGCCCGCATCGCTGGGCAAGCCGTTCCGCCCGGGGGCTGCCTAAACTGCGGCCTGAGCCTTCTGCATTCCCGTCTTTTGCTTCAAGCTTCAATACAGTCAACGAGCCACACAACAGGAGAAATCGATGAACGTTACCCGCAGGATCACGCTGGCCGCTCTGGCCGCCGGCGCTGCCCTGACCCTCTGGGGTTGCGGCAAGTCCAACGACAGCGCTGGCGGCAACGCCGCGCCGGCCGCGTCCTCGGCCCCAGCCGCAGCCGCACCGGCTCCGGCCAATGAGCCGCTGAAGATCGCCTTCGTCTACGTCGGCCCCGTGGGCGACGCAGGCTGGACCCACGCCCACGATGACGGCCGCAAGGAAGTCGAAGCCAAGTTCGGCGACAAGGTGAAGACCAGCTTCGTCGAAAGCGTGCCCGAAAGCGCCGCGGATGCCGAACGCGTGTTCCGCGACCTGGCCACGCAAGGCAACAAGGTCATCTTCGGTACGAGCTTCGGTTTCATGGAATCGATGCTCAAGGTTGCCAAGGAATTCCCGGACGTGAAGTTCGAGCACGCCACGGGTTTCAAGACTGCTGACAACCTCGGCCAGTACGACGTTCGCACGTATGAAGGCGCATATCTGGCAGGCGTGGTGGCCGGCAAGATGAGCAAGTCGGGCAAGCTGGGCGTGGTGGGATCGGTGCCCATCCCCGAGGTGATCCGCAACATCGATTCGTTCACGCTGGGCGCACGCAGCGTCAACCCGAAGGCCACCACCCGCGTGGTGTGGGTCAACAAGTGGTTCGATCCGGGCAAGGAGCGCGAAGCGGCCACCACCCTCATCGGCCAGGGCGTTGACGTGCTGATGCAGAACACCGACTCCGCCGCAGTCGTGCAAACCGCGCAAGAGAAAGGCGTCTACGCCATCGGCTGGGACAGCGACATGACCAAGTTTGGCGAGAAGGCCCACCTGGCCGCCTCGATCAACAAATGGGGCGTGTACTACACCAAGGTCATCGGCGACGTACTTGAAAACAAGTGGAAGCCGGAAACCGTGTGGTGGGGTCTGAAGGAAGGCGCAATCGACCTGGGCGCTTACAACGCCGTGGTGCCCGAAGACGTGAAGACGCTGGTCGAGACCCGCAAGAAGGGCATCATCGACGGCTCGGCACCGATTTGGAAGGGTCCGCTCAAGGACAACACCGGCAAGGAAGTCCTGCCCGCTGACAAGGTCGCCGACGACGGCTTCCTGCACGGCATCAAGTTCTACGTCGACGGCGTGGAAGGCAAGATTCCGGGCTAAGTCGTACCCGTCTCGGCAAAAGCCGGCACCTCGCGCGAGGGCCGGCTTTTTTTTCATGGACGATGGGTCTTCATCTTGAAAACCGGGCCGTTTCCCCAAGCTGATACGATGGTTTGCCGGCCAACCGCTTGCATGTGACGCCGGCTTTTCATCAAGGAGCCCGCGATGTTCGGACGACTCTTCCGCCTGTGGAGCGTGGTGCGCAACGATGTGCGCCTGCTGTGGTTTGCATTGCGCCATCCGGACAAACCGTGGTGGCTCGCACCGGCTGCGCTGCTGCTGGTTGGCTATGTGGTATCGCCGATCGACCTGATCCCGGATGTCATCCCGGTGATCGGCTGGGTGGACGACATCGTGCTGGTGCCGTTTGCGCTGCACATGCTGCTGCGCGGCCTGCCTGAGCGCGTGCGCGAAGATGCGCGCTTTGCGGCCGCCCGGCGTGTGAATCCCGCCGGGCGGTAACGTCTTGCCTTACGGCAAGAAGATCGTCGACCCGGTCGTCTTGCGCGCTTCTAGATCGCGGTGCGCCTGCGCCGCGTTCTGCAGGTCATAGCGTTGGTGAATTTCGATTTTCACCTTGCCGCTGCCCACCACATCAAACAACTCTGCCGCCATCGGTTCCAGCAGTTCGCGTCGCGCCGTATAGGTCATCAGCGTCGGGCGGGTGATCTTGAGCGAGCCTTTTGCGCTCAGCACGCTGAGGTCAAACGGGGGCACCGGGCCCGATGCGTTGCCGTATATCACCATCATCCCGCGCGGTGCGAGGCAATCCAGCGAGCCCATGAAGGTGTCCTTTCCAATGCCGTCGTAGACCACCGGCACGCCCTTGCCGCCAGTGATTTCGCGCACGCGTTCGGTGAAGTTCTCGCGCGTGTAGACGATGGTGTGATCGCAGCCGTGCGCACGGGCAAGTTCAGCCTTGGCATCGCTGCCGACGGTGCCGATGACGGTAGCGCCGAGCGCCTTGAGCCACTGGCACGCAATCAAACCCACGCCGCCTGCGGCCGCATGGAACAACACCGTATCGCCCGGCTGCACACGGTAGCTGTCGCGCAGCAGGTATTGCGCGGTCATGCCCTGCAGCATCATGGCTGCGCCGGTTTCAAAGTCGATCGCATCCGGCAGGCGCACCAGAATGTCGGCCGGCATGGTTCGCACCGCCGCATAGGCACCGGTGGGGCGGCCGGCATAGGCGACGCGGTCGCCAGGCTTGACGTGCGTCACGCCCTCGCCCACCGCCTCCACCACACCCGACGCTTCCATGCCGATGCCGCCCGGCAGCGGCTGCGGATACAGACCCGTGCGGAAATACACGTCGATGTAGTTCAGGCCGACGGCATGCTGCTTGACCGTCACCTCGCCGGGGCCGGGCGCGGGCACATCGACATCGACGTACTGCATCACCTCCGGACCGCCGGTCTCGAAGATGCGGATGGCTTTCGCTTGTGTCATGCGTGAATCTCCTTCGGATCAGGCGCCACCCGTTGCAGGGCCGACATCACCAGGTCGGCGGTGGCAAGGTTGGTGGCGCAGGGAATGTTGTGGACGTCGCAGGCGCGGACCAGCGCGTTGATATCAGGTTCGTGCGGTTGCGGCGTCATCGGGTCGCGCAGGAAGATGACGGCGTCGACACGGCCTTCGGCCAACTGCGCGCCAATCTGCAAGTCGCCGCCCCGCGGGCCGGACAGCATGCGCTGCACGGTCAGGCCGACTTCCTTCTCCAGGCGGCCACCCGTGGTGCCGGTCGCCAGCAAGTCGCATTGCGACAGGAAGGCCTGGTGCGTTTGGGCGAAAGCGACCATGTCATCTTTTTTGTGGTCGTGTGCGATCAGTGCGACACGGCGTTTGCGGACTGCGCTTTCGGGCGTAAGAGTGGTCATCGTGATTGGCTTAGAAGGTGCCAGGAAAGCTGCCGCCATCCAACAGGATGTTTTGCGCATTCAGGTAGCCGGCATGCTGGCTGCAGAGGAAGGCACACACGGCGCCAAACTCGGCCGGTTGGCCGAAGCGTCGGGTGGGATTGCCCTGCCGCTTGCGGTCGAAATTCTCTTCTGCGCTGATGCCGACGGCCTTGGCGCCTGCCTCCAGCGTCTTGGTCAGGCGGTCGGTCTCGAACTGCCCCGGCAACAGATTGTTGATCGTTACGCCATGCTTGGCGACTTCACGCGCCAGGCCGGCCACGAAGCCCGTCAGGCCAGAGCGCGCGCCGTTGGACAGACCCAGCACGTCGATCGGCGCCTTCACCGCCCCGCTGGTGATGTTGACGATGCGGCCCCAGCGGCGCTCGATCATCTTGTCGACGGTAGCTTTGATGAGGTCGATAGGCGTGAGCATGTTGGCGTTGAGCGCGGCATTCCACGCGTCGCGGTCCCAATCGCGGAAGTTGCCCGGCGGCGGACCGCCCGCATTGTTGATCAGAATGTCGGGCGAGCCGCCCAGGCGCTCGCAAGCGAGCAGCGCTTCGGCGCGGCCTTCCGGCGTGGTGATGTCGGTGGCGACGGCCTCCACGCGCACACCGTGCGCCGTGCGGATGCGCTCGGCGGCTGCCGACAACGCTTCGGCACCGCGCGCGACGATCACCACATCCACGCCTTCGGCAGCCAGCGCGTCGGCGCACGCAAAGCCCAATCCCTTGCTTGCGCCGCACACCAGCGCTCGCTTGCCTTTCAGGCCCAAGTCCATCTGTCTGACTCCTTGTGGTTGTTATTTGGATTATTTAGATCGGCCGCCCGTCAGCCGCGACGGCGTGACAGCAGCGCCATACCGGCAAGCACCAACGCACTGCCGGCAATCTGCCAAATCGTGATCGGCTCGCCCAGCAGCCACCAGCCCAACAGCAGCGTCGACACCGGCCCGATCATGCCCGCCTGCGACGCCACCGGCGCACCCACGCGCGCCACCGCCATCATCGTCATCGTGACCGGCGCCACAGTACAGAACACCGAGTTGATGGTCGACAGCCCATATACCTGCCAGGGCAACACCAGCGCCGACATCGGCCGCAGCACCAGAAACTGGACGATACAGGCCGCGGTCGACACGCACATCGCATAGGCGACGAGCCGCATCGAACCCACGCGTTTGACCAGCTCACCGCTGGCCAGCAGATAGATACCGTAGCTGATGGCGCTGGCGAGCACCAAACCGCCGCCCAGCCAGACGTTGTTGCCGCCCAGATTCAGGTCATGCGCGAACACCAGCACGATGCCGGCATAGGCCAGCGCCAGCGACACCCATTGCAAGCCGGTAATGCGCCGCTTGAATACCGTTGACGTGATCAACAGCACGAACGACGGCGTCAGAAACAGGATCAGCCGCTCCAGCCCGGCCGTGATGTACTGCAGCCCGAGGAAGTCGAGAAAGCTGGAGAGGTAATAGCCGATGAGCCCCAAGCCGACGATGCGCCAGCGGTCCGGCACAGCCAGGGGCTCCGCACGGCGCGACTGCCACCATCCCATCGCCATGAACAGCGGCGCGGCCAGCAGCATGCGCAGGGTGATGACCATGACGGCGTCCACCTGATAGCGGTACATCAGCTTGGCGACGATGGCCTTGGCGGAGAACAGCACGGCGCCCACCGAGGCGAGCAGCAGGCCACCGGTGTCGGTGGTTCTTGCGGGCGTGGAAGACACAGAGGACGCGGTGGTCACAGCGGGGGTGTGGGAGAGATGCGGGCGGCGTTGGAGAGCGCTGTCGATTGTATTGGAATTCAACAAAACGTTCCGGCGCGGGGGTGCGGTGCGCGTGGCACAGGTTTCGCTTGTGGCAGCAGCGACCGCCGTACAATCGCGCCTGCATTCCGAACATCTACAACGACAACGGATCCCACTTCGACATGAGCCAAACCACCTCTGCCGCATTCTCTGCGGACGCCGCCGGGGCACCCGACCCGACCCTCTGGAACGAAGACCTCAACCCGACCCCGCCCGCCGCCCGCACCTGGACGGCCACCAACTACGCCGCGCTGTGGGTGTCGATGGTGGTGTCGGTGCCGGCCTACATGCTGGCTTCGGGCCTGATGAGCGAGGGCATGAACTGGTGGCAGGCGGTGCTGACGGTGTTTCTCGGCAACCTGATCGTGCTCGTGCCGATGGTGCTGGTGGGGCACGCGGGTACCAAGTACGGCATTCCCTTCCCTGTGCTGGTGCGGGCCTCGTTCGGCGTGCGCGGTGCGCAGTTGCCGGCCATTCTGCGGGCCATCGTGGCGTGCGGCTGGTTCGGCATCCAGACGTGGCTGGGCAGCCAGGCGATCTACACGATCCTCAACGTCGTCACGGACAACATGCTGGTCGGCAGCAATATTCCGGGGCTGGGCATCAACCCGGGCCAGGGATTCTGCTTCCTGCTGTTCTGGGCGCTGCACATCTGGCTGATCACCAAGGGACTCGAATCGATCAAGCGCTTCCAGGCGCTGGCCACCCCGCTGCTGATCCTGGCGGCACTCGGCCTGGTCTGGTGGGCGTATATCAATGCGGGCGGCTTTGGCCCAATGCTCTCGGCGCCGTCGGCGTTTTCTGCCGGCGGTAAGCGCGCCGGCGAGTTCTGGGGCTTCTTCTGGCCGTCGCTCACCGCCATGGTCGGCTACTGGGCCACGCTGGCGCTGAATATTCCCGACTTCACCCGCTTCGCACGCAGCCAGCGCGACCAGCTCGTCGGGCAAGCGATCGGCCTGCCGCTGCCGATGGGTCTGCTGGCGCTGGTGGCCGTGCTCGTCACGTCGTCCACGGTGGTCATCTACGGCCAGGCCATCTGGGATCCGGTTACGCTGGCCGGCAAGATGACCGGCCCGTCGGTCATCGTGGCACTGCTGGCGCTGATCACCGCCACGCTGATGACGAACATCGCCGCGAACGTGGTGTCGCCGGCGTATGACTTTTCAAACCTGGCGCCGCATCGCATCTCGTTCCGCATCGGCGGCTACATCACGGCGGGCATCGGCCTGGCGATGATGCCGTGGAAGATCCTGGAAACCACCAAGGGCTACATCTTCACGTGGCTGGTCGGTTACGGCGCGCTGCTGGGCCCGGTGGCCGGCATCATGATGGTCGATTACTTCCTGGTGCGCCGCACGGTGCTCAAGACCGGTGAACTGTTCCGCGTGGACGGCCCGTACGGTTACGGCAACGGCTGGAACGGCCGCGCCATCGTCGCGCTCATCATCGGCGTGCTGCCCAATCTGCCGGGCTTCTTCAAGCAAGCCGGGTTCGTCGCCAGCGTGCCGGGCATGTTCGAAGCGCTGTACACGTATGCGTGGTTCGTGGGCTTGGCGATCTCCGCCGTGGTGTATGTGCTCCTGATGCGCGGCCGCCGCTGAACGCTTCCAAAATCGACCCCGGGGACGCGCCGGTAAAATGCGCCCCATCGCAGAATCCGTTGCCGCCATGAAACAAGATCCGCGCTTTCCGAACCTGTTCATCCTCAACCACCCGCTGATCCAGCACAAGCTCACGCACATGCGCGACAAGGACACGTCGACACGCACGTTCCGCGAGTTGCTGCGTGAGATCACGCTGCTGATGGGCTACGAGATCACCCGCAACCTGCCGCTGACCAGCCGCCACATCGACACGCCGATGGGCCCGATGGAAGCGCCCGTCATCGCCGGCCGCAAGCTGGCCGTGGTGCCGGTGCTGCGTGCGGGCGTGGGTATGAGCGACGGCTTGATCGAACTGATTCCGTCGGCGCGTATCGGCCATATCGGCGTGTACCGTGATGAGCAGCACCGTCCGGTGGAATACCTCGTGCGGCTGCCCGACCTGGAAGACCGCACCTTCATCCTGTGCGATCCGATGGTCGCCACCGGTTACTCGGCCGTACACGCCGTCGACGTGATGAAGAAACGCGGCGTGCCCGACGAGAACATCCTGTTCCTGGCACTCGTGGCGGCGCCCGAAGGCGTAGAGGTGTTCCAGAAGGCGCATCCGGGCGTGAAGCTGTTTGTGGCTTCGCTCGATTCGCACCTGGATGAAAACGCCTACATCATCCCGGGCCTAGGCGATGCGGGCGACCGCCTGTTCGGCACGAAAAACTGATCGCGCATTCTCAGCGCAAACAAAAACAGCCGGCAATGCCGGCTGTTGTCTTTGGTACGTCGGAAGCGCTCAGCGCCTCTTCGATCCGCCCAGGATGCTGCCCAGCACGCCGCGCACGATTTCGCGCCCTACGGTGGAACCGATGGTGCGCATCGTCGACTTGGCCAACGTTTCGACAATCGAATCGCCACGGCCGCTGCGGCCCGTACCCTTTGTGAGGATCGAGCCGACATCGCCCAGCCAGCCGCCGCTCTCCTGTGGCGCGGGCGCGGGCGCCGATGCGGGTGCTGAACCAGTCGATGCCCCGAAATCCGTGCCGATGGAACCCGGTGCAGGCGCAGATGTCGCCCCGCCCTTCGCCACGCGGCCGTTCAGGATTTCGTACGCCGATTCGCGGTCGATTGCCGTGTCGTAGCGGCCGGCCACCAGCGAATTCGCCATCAGCGCGCGGCGCTCGTCGTCCGAGATCGGGCCGATGCGCGATGCCGGCGGGACGACAAACGCACGCTGCGTGACCTCCGGGCGGCCGCCCTCGTCCAGCATGGAGATCAGCGCTTCGCCCACGGCCAACTCACCAATGGCCTCTTCGATGCTGAATTCGGGATTTGCGCGCATCGTTGTCGCGGCCGCCTTCACGGCCTTCTGGTCGCGCGGCGTGAAGGCCCGCAGCGCGTGCTGCACGCGGTTGCCGAGCTGGCCGAGCACCGTATCCGGCACGTCGGCCGGGTTCTGCGTCACGAAGTACACGCCCACACCTTTCGAGCGGATCAATCGCACCACCTGCTCCACCTTCTGCAGCAGGGACGGCGGCGCATCGTTGAACAGCAGGTGCGCCTCGTCAAAGAAGAAAGCGAGTTTGGGCTTGTCTACGTCGCCCACCTCCGGCAGATGCTCGAACAGTTCGGAGAGCATCCACAGCAAGAACGTCGCATACAACTTGGGCGCATTGAGCAGCTTGTCGGCTGCCAGGATGTTGATCACGCCCTGGCCGCGCACCGTCTGCATCAGGTCGTTGATGTCGAGCATTGGCTCGCCAAAGAACCGGTCGGCGCCCTGTTCTTCCAGCGCGATCAGGTTGCGCTGGATGGCGCCAATGCTGGCCGACGAGATGTTCCCGTACTTGTTCGTGTAGTCAGACGCATGCTCGCCCACGTGCTGCAACATCGCACGCAGGTCTTTCATGTCGAGCAGCGCGAGGCCCGAGTCGTCCGCAATTTTGAAGACGAGGTTCAGCACGCCGGTCTGGATGTCATTCAGCTCCAGCATGCGGGAAAGCATCAGCGGGCCCATGTCGGACACGGTGGCGCGCACGGGGTGGCCGCGTTCGCCATACACATCCCACAACGTGACAGGGCAACCGGCCCATTGCGGCTCTTCCAGGCCGCGCTCCTGCAGGCGGGCCTTGAGCTTGTCGTTTGGTTGGCCGGGTTGCGAGATGCCGGTCAGATCACCTTTCACGTCGGCCAGAAAGACCGATACGCCAATCTTCGACAGGCCCTGGGCGATCGTTTGCAGGGTGACGGTCTTGCCGGTGCCGGTGGCGCCGGTGATCAAGCCATGCCGGTTCGCGAGTTGGGGCAACAGCACCAACTCGGCTTTGGCGTTCTTGGCAATCAGGATGGGATCGGTCATGGCGTTTGGACGAGGATCAATCTGGGGGGGCAACACACCGGCCACTCGACCAGACGGACGGGGCGGCGGGCGTGTGCAGCATGCTAAAATCCGCGACCGATTATAGAGCGTGCAGGTGGCGTCAAACCGCCATCTGGGCGCCAGATTCCACTGCATTCCGCTCGGAGAGTTTCATGGCCGGTCATTCCAAATGGGCCAACATCAAGCATAAGAAAGCCGCTGCCGACGCCAAGCGCGGCAAGATTTGGACGCGCCTGATCAAGGAAATCACCGTGGCGGCCCGCCTGGGCGGCGGCGATGCCGACTCCAACCCGCGCCTGCGCCTGGCCATGGACAAGGCCACCGACGCGAACATGCCGAAGGACAACATCAACCGCGCGATCCAGCGCGGCGTGGGCGGCCTGGAAGGCGCGAACTACGAGGAAATCCGCTACGAAGGCTATGGCATCAACGGCGCCGCCGTGATCGTCGACTGTCTGACCGACAACCGCACGCGTACCGTGGCCGAAGTCCGTCACGGGTTCGACAAGTACGGCGGCAATATGGGCACATCGGGCTCCGTCGCGTTCCTGTTCGACCATATCGGCCAGTTCATCTTTGCCCCCGGCACGCCCGAAGACAAGCTGATGGACGCCGCGCTCGAAGCCGGCGCCGATGACGTCATCACGCACGACGACGGCTCGCTCGAAGTCATCTGCCCGCCCCACGATTTCGCCAAGGTCAAGACCGCGCTGGAAGCCGCTGGCTTCAAGGCCGAACTGGCCGAAGTCATCATGAAGCCGCAGACCGAAGTCGTGTTCACCGGCGAAGACGCGGTCAAGATGCAGAAGCTGCTCGACGTCCTGGAAAACCTGGACGACGTGCAGGAAGTCTTCACCAACGCGGTCATCGGGGAGTAAGCCCCCGGACACGCGCATAACGGCGATCGACCTCACGATCGCCGTTTTTGTTTTCCAGATTTCGAATCGGATTTGCAATTTCAGGTAGGTACAGCATGAAAGTGATGGTGGTCGGTTCGGGCGGTCGAGAGCACGCCCTGGCATGGAAGCTGGCACGCTCGCCCAAGGTACAGGTGGTGTATGTGGCCCCCGGCAACGGCGGCACGGCGCTGGACAAGCGCCTGCAAAACCTCCCGATCACGGATCCGGAAGTGCTGGCCGCCTTTGCCGAGCGCGAAGGCATCCACTTCACGGTGGTCGGCCCGGAAGCGCCGCTGGCCGCCGGCATCGTCGACCTGTTCCGCGCTAAGGGCCTGCGCATCTTCGGGCCGACCAAGGCCGCCGCGCAGCTCGAATCGTCGAAGGATTTCGCCAAGGCGTTCATGCACCGCCATGGCATTCCGACCGCCAAGTACCAGACCTTTGGCGATGCTGCCCAGGCACATGCGTATGTTGACCAGGAAGGCGCTCCGATCGTCATCAAGGCCGATGGCCTGGCCGCCGGCAAGGGCGTGGTCGTAGCCATGACGGCCGAAGAGGCGCACAGCGCCATCGACATGATGCTGGCCGACAACCGCCTCGGTGACGCCGGTGCGCGTGTGGTGATCGAAGAATTCCTCGCCGGCGAAGAAGCGAGCTTCATCGTCGTGTGCGACGGCAAGAACGTCGTCGCGCTGGCCACTAGCCAGGACCACAAGCGCCTGCTCGACGGCGACGCCGGCCCCAACACGGGCGGCATGGGCGCCTACTCGCCCGCGCCGGTGGTCACGCCCACGCTGCACGCACGCGCACTGCGCGAGATCATCATGCCGACCATCCGCGGTATGGAAAAAGACGGCATTCCGTACACCGGCTTCCTGTATGCCGGCCTGATGATCGACGCTGAAGGCAATCCCAAGACGCTCGAATTCAATTGCCGCATGGGCGATCCGGAAACGCAGCCCATCATGGCGCGCATGAAGACCGACCTGTACGACGTGCTCGACCGCGCCATCGACGGCAAGCTTGACGGCATGGAGCTGGACTGGGATCGCCGCACTGCGCTGGGCGTGGTGATGGCCGCGCACAATTACCCGGACACACCGCGCAAAGGCGACGTCATCACCGGCATCCCGAAGGAAACCGAAGACAGCGTCACCTTCCACGCAGGCACCACGCTCAAAGACGGCGTGCTGACCACCAACGGCGGCCGGGTGCTGTGCGTGGTGGGCCTGGCAGATACCGTGAAGGCAGCCCAGCGTGCGGCGTACAACGCCATCGAGCAGATCCACTTTGACGGCGCCCAGTACCGGACCGATATCGGCCATCGCGCCATCCGCCATTGAGCGACAGCACGCCGCGCTGGCGCCCCATCATGGGGCAGGCGCGGCATCCGTCACCCCGGGTGATCCCCGACTTGCCCCGGCGGCCCGCCCGCTACAATGGTGACAACCGTATGACTCGGCCCTCGCCTCGACGGGCGGCCCCCTTCTGATCGCATGGATACCCAAGCCGTCCGCGCCTACCTGCTGGACCTGCAGGATCGCATCACCACTGCCGCCAGCGCGCTGGACGGCGGCACATTCGTCACCGACGCATGGGAAAAGCCGCCCACCGAACGCCTGCGCGGCAGCGGTCGCACACGCATCCTGGAAGGCGGCACGCTGCTTGAACGCGGCGGCGTTGGCTTCTCGCATGTATTGGGCGACACCCTGCCCCCTTCGGCGACGGCCAACCGGCCCGAATTGGCGGGGCGCGGTTTCGAGGCGATGGGCGTGTCGCTCGTCTTCCATCCGCGCAACCCCTACGTGCCGACGGTGCACATGAATGTGCGCTGCTTCGTCGCCGTGCGCCCAGACGCCGAGCCCGTATGGTGGTTCGGTGGCGGCATGGATCTGACGCCCTACTACGGCTTCACCGAAGACGCCTCGCATTTCCACCGCACCTGCCAAAGCGCCCTTGCCCCGTACGGCGACGAGCTGTATCCGCGCTTCAAGCAATGGTGCGACGACTATTTCTACCTGAAGCACCGCAAGGAGGCGCGCGGCGTCGGCGGCGTTTTCTTTGACGACTTTGCGGAGCTGGGCTTCGAGCGCAGCTTCGAAATGATGCGCTCGGTCGGCGACGCCTTCCTGCCCGCCTGGCTGCCCATCGCCGAACAACGCCACACCACACCCTACGGTGAGCGCGAACGCGCGTTCCAGGCCTATCGACGTGGCCGCTATGTCGAGTTCAACCTGGTATTCGATCGCGGCACGCTGTTTGGCCTGCAAAGCGGCGGTCGCGCGGAATCGATCCTGATGTCGATGCCGCCGGTGGCCAACTGGCGCTACGACTGGCAGCCGGAACCGGGGTCGCCCGAGGCCGCGCTGTACACCGATTTCCTGCCGGCGCGCGATTGGGTATGACGCTTCCCACGTTCGCGCGCCCCACTCTCGATCGCCCCTACCGGCTTGGCTTGCTGGGCGGCACGTTCGATCCGCCGCATATCGGCCACGTTGCGCTGGCCGAGCTGTGTATTGCCCGCCTCGACCTCGATGAACTGCTGTGGATTCCGACCGGCGTGTCCTGGCAGAAGGCGGCTGACATCACACCAGCACCGCTACGCTTCGCGATGACCGAGCTGGCCGCCCGTTCGGTCCTCGGAGGCCACGCCCGTGTCCATGTCAGCAGCATGGAAGTCGACCGCCACGGCCCGAGCTACACCATCGACACCGTGCGCGAATTGCGCGGCGTCTACGGCCCGGATACCTCCATGGCGTGGCTCATGGGGGCCGACCAGCTCGTCGGCCTGGACACCTGGCACGGCTGGCAAGACCTGTTCGAATACGTCCACCTGTGCGTCGCCACACGCCCGGGTTTCGACCTTCAGGCATTGCATGTGCCGGTACAGCGCGAACTCGATGTGCGCCGCGGCGACACGGCATTGATACAATGCGCACCCGCTGGCCATATGTGGATCGACCAGACCTTGGCCGTCGACCTGTCATCCACCCGCCTGCGCCAGCAGCTGGCCACCGGCGCACGCTGCGACGCCGACTTGCCGGCCGGCGTGGCGGACCTGATCCAATCGCATTCGCTGTACCGCCGCGCCAACGGCACGGTCAGTGCTTGACCGCGTGATTGACCACATTCACGCCCTTTTTGACCTTTTTTCTCGCCCTTTAAACGTTCTTCTCACTCAGTATGGATATTCGCAAACTACAACGCGTGATCGTCGACGCGCTCGAAGACGTCAAGGCGCAAGACATCAAGGTCTTCAATACGACGCACCTGACCGAACTGTTCGACCGCACGGTCATTGCCAGCGGCACCTCCAACCGCCAGACCAAGGCCCTCGCCGCCTCCGTGCGTGACGCCGTCAAGGAAGCCGGCGGCCACATCATCGCCGTGGAAGGCGAAGACGTGGGCGAATGGGTGCTGGTCGACTGCGGCGACGCCGTGGTCCACATCATGCAGCCGCAACTGCGCCAGTACTACAACCTCGAAGAAATCTGGGGTGACAAGCCGGTGCGCATCGAACTCGGCGGCACGGGCAAGCGTGGCCTGCCCAAGGCCAGCGAAGGCTACGACGACGAGGAAGACGAGGCCGAAGAGGTCACGCCCGCCAAGCGCCGGACCACCAAGCCGAAGCTGGCAGGCGAGCGCCCGACCAAGGCTGCAGCGCCGGCCAAGAAGGCGCCCGCCAAGACGGCTGCCAAGAAGCCCGCCACCAAGCGCGCGGCCGGCACGGGCAAGACCGCCACGAAGACGGCCACCAAAACCGCCGCAAAAACGGCCACCAAGACGGCAGCCAAGCGCGCGCCAGCCAAGAAGCGCGCGGCGTAACGTCTGGCAGACCGTCTCACCATGCAGTTGCTGATCGTTGCCGTCGGGCACAAGATGCCGTCCTGGATCGAGGAAGGCTTCTCTGAATATGCCAAGCGCATGCCGCCCGAACTGCGCATCGAACTGCGCGAGATCAAGCCCGAGCAACGCTCGGGCAGCCGCACCGCCGCCACCGTCATGCAGCTTGAAGCCGCGCGCATTGAAGCCGCGCTGCCCAAGGGCTGCCGCATGATCGCGCTGGATGAGCGCGGCAAGGACCTCACCACCGTCGCGCTGGCTGAATCGCTCACCGGATGGCAACAGGAAGGCGGCGACATCGCGTTCGTGATTGGCGGCGCGGATGGGCTGGACCCGGCACTCAAGGCAAAAGCCCGTACGCTGATCCGCCTGTCGAGCCTGACGCTGCCCCACGGCATGGTGCGTGTGCTGCTGGCCGAGCAGCTCTACCGCGCATGGAGCATCACGCAGAACCACCCGTATCACCGCGTATGACCATGGATGCACACGGCGCGCCTCACCTCTATCTCGCCTCGCAAAGCCCGCGCCGACAGGAACTGCTGCGCCAGATCGGCGCGCGCTTCGAGCTGCTGCTCGCCAGCGACGATGAAGATGCGGAAGCGCTGGAAGCCGAGCTCCCCGGCGAGACGCCCGACGACTACGTTCAACGTGTCTGCGCATTGAAGGCGCAGGCGGCTGTGCGTCGCCGCACTGCACGCAACCTCCCCGCTTTGCCGATCCTCACGTCTGACACGACGGTGTGCCTGGGCGGCGAGATCCTCGGCAAACCCGCTGAAGCAGCCGACGCCCACCGCATGCTGCGCGGCATGTCAGGGCGCGAACACCGCGTGCTGACCGCCGTCACCGTCGTCAAGGCCGACGGCACGCCGATGCACGCGCTGTCCGTTTCGGACGTGCGCTTTGCCGTGCTGACGGACAACGACATCGCCCGCTACATCGCCAGCGGCGAGCCCTTTGGCAAGGCGGGCGCGTACGGCATCCAGGGGCGCGCAGCCGCCTTTGTGGCCCATATTTCGGGAAGCTATTCGGGTATCATGGGTCTACCCCTGTTCGAGACCGCCGCACTGCTCGCACAGGCGGGCATCACGCTGTGAATCACGCTGTAACTCGCGCTCTCTGACCGGCCACCGATGCACGCGCCGGACAGCGTGCGAGGGCCGGTTTCATGACACGCTTCGGGCAACCCTGTCCGGCCCAGAGGCGGGTGCTGAAACCCGCTCTCCTGGTACCTCTCCATGTCCGAAGACATCCTCGTCAATATCACGCCGCAAGAAACGCGCGTGGCTATCGTCCAGCAAGCCGCCGTTCAGGAGCTTCACATCGAGCGCACGCTGACGCGCGGCCTGGTCGGCAACATTTACCTTGGCAAGGTGGTGCGCGTGCTGCCTGGCATGCAGTCGGCCTTCATCGACATCGGGCTGGAGCGTGCGGCGTTCTTGCATGTGGCTGACATTTGGCACCCGCGCGACGCGAAGGACGCGCCGCCCACACCGCAAGTCGCCATCGAGAAGACGCTCTTCGAAGGTCAGGCGCTGATGGTCCAGGTCATCAAAGACCCGATCGGCACCAAGGGCGCACGGCTGTCCACCCAGGTGAGCATCGCCGGCCGCACGCTGGTGTATCTGCCGCAAGACCCGCACATCGGTATCTCGCAGAAGATCGGCAATGAGGCCGAGCGTGAAGCGCTGCGCGCACGGGTGACCGCCATGGTGCCCACCGAAGAACGCGGCGGTTTCATTGTGCGCACGATCGCCGAGGAGTCGACCGACGAGGAACTCGCCAACGACGTCGCTTACCTGCGCAAGATCTGGGCGACCATCCGCCACAACGCGACAACCCTGCCCGCCCCGTCGATCCTGTACCAGGACCTGAATCTTGCCCAGCGCGTGCTGCGCGATTTCGTAACGGACGAAACGCGCAGCATCCAGGTCGATTCGCGCGAGAACCACCAGAAGCTCATCGAATTTGCGCAGGAATACACGCCAGCCGTGGTCGATCGCCTGACGCACTACACCGGTGAACGGCCAATCTTCGACCTGTACAACATCGAGGCTGAAGTCGAGCGCGCGCTGTCGCGCCGGGTCGACCTGAAATCGGGCGGCTACCTGATGATCGACCAGACCGAGGCGATGACGACGATCGACGTCAACACCGGCGGTTACGTGGGCGCGCGCAACTTCGACGACACGATTTTCAAGACGAACCTGGAAGCGGCGCACACCATCGCGCGTCAACTTCGGCTGCGCAACCTGGGCGGCATCATCATCATCGACTTCATCGACATGGAGTCCGCCGAGCATCGCGATGCGGTGCTCGCCGAACTGCGCAAGGCGCTGTCGCGCGACCGTACACGCATCACGGTCAACAGCTTTTCGCAACTTGGGCTGGTGGAGATGACGCGCAAACGCACGCGCGAATCGCTCGCGCATGTGCTGTGCGAGCAGTGCCCGGTATGCCAGGGCAAGGGCCAGGTGAAGACGCCGCGCACGGTGTGCTACGACATCCTGCGCGAGATCATGCGCGAGTCGCGGCAGTTCAATCCGCGCGAATTCCGCATCCTCGCGTCGCAGTCGGTCATCGACCTGTTCCTGGAAGAAGAAAGCCAGCACCTCGCGATGCTGGGCGATTTCATCGGCAAGCCGATTTCACTGCAGGTGGAATCGTCCGCGGCCAGCCAGGAGCAGTACGACATCATCCTGATGTAGCACTGCGCCCAAGCGCGGCGGCTACGGCTTGACCGGGCTGCCGTGCGAAACCGATGCGGCGGCCAGGGGTGCTTGCTCCCGCTCCGTCAGACGCGGAATCTGCTCGCGCATGGCGAGCAGTGCGGCGAGCACGACCAACATCACGGTCCCGAGCATGGCCAGATAGGCCACCGAACCGCCAGCTGTGATGACGATCGCGCCGGCAAACGCGCTGAGGATGGCGCCCACGCGCCCAAATGCCACCGCGGATGCCGTGCCCGTCGCGCGCACCGCCGTCGGATAAACGTAGGCACACAGCGCATACATCGTCGATTGCACCGCGTTGACAAACAGGCCGTGCAGCCCAAGGCCGACGATCAACAGATTCGTGTTCAGCTTGGCGTCGACGCCCTGCAACGCAAAGGCGCTCGCGGCCGCGCCCACGCAACACAGCGCCATTGGCCAGCGCGAACCCCATCGGGCGATCGTCACCGCGCAAGCCAAAGCGCCGATCACGCCGCCAAGGTTGTACGCGGTCAGCCCCGAGCCCGCCACGCTCACGCTCAAACCTTCTGAAGCGAGCATCGTCGGCAGCCAACTGAACGCTGCGTACACAGCGAGCAGGCACATGAAAAACGCTGCCCAGAGCGCAATCGTGTCACGCGCTTGGCCCGGCGCGAAGAGGGAGCGGAAACTTGCGTGTTGAATGACCTTCTGGCCAGCCACATCGGCAAACACCGCGTTGGCGGGCACATCGCGCTCCATCTTGGTCAGCAGCTGCGCCAGTCGCGGCCAATCCGACTGGCGGCGCGCCAGGAAGCGCGGTGACTCGGGCAGCGCGGCCACCAACACAAATCCAAGCACGAGCGGTAGCGCACCGCCAATCCAGAACAGCCCGCGCCAGCCATAGAGCGGCAGCACTTGGCCGGCAAACAGGCCCGCCAGCATCCCGCCCAACGGCACGCAGACGATCGTGGCCGTCACCGCCAGCGTGCGGCGACGCCCAGGCGTGAACTCCGCCGTCATCGTCGTGGAGCTTGGCAGCGCGCCGCCAATGCCCAGGCCCGCGATGAATCGCAGCGCGGCAATCGTGGCCACGTTGGGCGCAAACCCGATCGAGCACGTCGCTACGCCAAACAGAAACACGCTGCCGATCAGCGCCAAGCGTCTCCCGAAGCGGTCGGCAAACAAGCCCGCCAACGCGCTGCCCAGCCCCATGCCGATGAGGCCCGCTGCCACCGCCGGGGCAAACGCGTTGCGCGTGATGCTCCATTCCTTGATCAGCACGGGGATGGCAAAACCAATCAACTGGCCGTCAAAGCCGTCCATGACGATGGCGAAGGCCGCAAGCAGCACCGCCATCTTCTGCGCGAGGGAAAACGGCCCATCATCGAGGACGGTGCCGATATCGACCGTGGTGGGGTTCTGATTCATGCGGGCCTCCGCTGGGACGGCACACATGCGAAAGCGCAACGCCATACCAGCGTCGCGCTCACCCATCTGGAACTGCTCATCATGGTTTGTCTCCGTTGAAGTGGCGTCTGCGCGCCATCGAATGAAAGCTTGGGTTGCTCGGCCCGCTAATGCTCCTGCTGGTGTGCCGCCTGCGCCTGTACCTGCACCAACCGCACGAGCTGCATCAAGGTCTCGGTGTGCGGCACGGGCACGCCATGCCGCCGCGCCGTCGCTACCACGGCGCCATTGATGGATTCGATCTCGGTCGGGCGACCGGCCAGCACGTCCTGCAGCATCGATGGCTTGTGCCCGCGATGCGCGACGATGGCGTGCCGTACGTTGTCGTTCACCTTTCCGGCATCAACGGTAATGCCGCTGGCGCACGCCACGGCCAGCACTTCGTCTACGATGGTCAGCGCCAGCGCCGGGCCGTCTTCTACCGCCCCCAGCGCATCGACGGGCCGGTTCAGCACCGTACACAGCGGGTTGAGTGCGGCATTGAAAGCGACTTTCTCCCACACGGCGCCCCACACGTTGGCATCGGCCTGGCAGTTCAGGCCTGCTGCGGACAGCACATCCACCACGCGTGCGAGTATCGCGGGCCGCTCGCCGTCAGCGCTCATCAGGCGGATCTCGCCCGTGCCATTTGAGCGCACGTGGCCCGGGCCAACCAAATCTGCCGGCCACGTCGTGACGCCAACAAAGATGCGCTCTCGCTGCACCATCGAAGCCAGCGCCTCCACATTGCCCAGCCCGTTCTGCAGCGTCAGTACATGTGTCGCTGGGCCAATCAGATGACGCACGCTCGCCACTGCGGCGCGTGTGTGCATGGACTTGGTGAAGACGATCAGCAAGTCCGGCACATCGGCCGCATCGCCCGGACGCAGCGCCTGCAGGTTGCCGACATGACGGTCGCCCCAATCGGTTTCCAGCCGCAAACCGCGCGCGGCGATGGCGTGCAGATGTGCATCGTTGATGTCGAGCAGCGTGACATGCTGGTCGGCTTCGGCCAGCAACCCGCCAAACAGCGAGCCCATCGCGCCCGCTCCAAGAATGGCGATCTTCATCGGCATCTCAGCTCAGAACGGGTAGTGGCGCGGCGTGGTCTGCACCGTCATCCAGCGCAGCTCGGTGAACTCGGCCACACCGGCGCGGCCGCCGAACCGCCCGAAGCCGCTTGCCTTGACGCCGCCAAACGGCATCTGCGCCTCGTCGTGCACGGTCGGACCGTTGATGTGGCAGATGCCGGATTCGATGCGGCGCGCGACGTTCATGGCGCGGGCGACATCGCGGCTGAACACGGCGGACGACAAGCCGTATGCGTTGTCATTCGCACAGGCAACGGCGGCATCGTCGCCGTTCACACGCACGATGCCCTTGACGGGGCCGAATGATTCTTCTGAGTAGATCAGCATGTCGGGCGTCACGTGGTCGAGAAGCGTGGCGGGCATCAGCGTACTGGTGGCCTTGCCGCCGCACAGCAGCTTCGCGCCTTTGGCGAGCGCATCGTCGATGAGGTGGTTGCAGCGTTCGACGGTACTCATGTCGACCACCGAGCCCAGCACTGCCGGCCCCTTGCGCGGATCGCCAAGCGGCAGCGCCGCAGCCTTGGCCGCCAGCTTGGCGACAAATGCATCGGCGATGGATTCATCGACGATGATGCGCTCGGTGGACATGCAGATCTGGCCCGAATTGGCAAACGCGCCGAAGGCCGCGCCGTCGACAGCGGCGTCGATGTCCGCATCCGCCAACACCAGCAGCGGCGCCTTGCCGCCCAGTTCCAGCACCACAGGTTTCAGATATGTCGCGCACGTCTGCGCGATGATGCGGCCCACACGCGTTGAGCCGGTAAAGTTGACGCGCCGCACGGCGGGGTGCGCGATCATCGCCTCCACGATCACGCCCGCGTCGGCCGGGGCATTCGTCACGAAATTGACTACGCCGTTTGGCAAGCCCGCCTCCTGCAAGGCTTCGATGATGAGCCCGTGCGTGGCCGGCGAAACTTCCGAGCCCTTGAGCACGACAGTGTTGCCGCATGCCAGCGGCAGCGCAATCGCCCGCACGGCGAGGATGACCGGCGCATTCCATGGAGCAATTCCGAGCACCACGCCCGCCGGCTGGCGCACACCCAAGGCGAGGCTGCCGGGCACGTCGGACGGAATGATCTCGCCCGCGATCTGCGTGACCATGGCCGCGGCTTCCTGCAGACCGCTCGCAGCAAGATGCACGTTGAAGCCGGCCCACAGCGCGGAGGCGCCCGTTTCAGCAGCCATCGCGGCGGCAAAAGCCTCGCCCTTCGCCTCAAGTGCCTGGGCAGCGCGCATGAGCAACGCACGGCGCTCTGTCGGTCCCATTGCAGCCCATGCCGGGAATGCAGCAGCGGCGGCATCGACTGCGCGACGGGCATCCTCCGCCGTTGCAGCTGGCGCGCGCGTGGCGACAGTGCCGTCAAGCGGATTGCGCCGCTCGAACACGGCACCATTGGCGGCTTGCACGCGCTCTCCGTTGATCAGCATCGCAATGGTGTGGGCCGCATCCAGCGGGGCAACATTCGTGTTCGTCATCAACCGATCTCCACTTCAATCAAGGTTGGTCCGGTGGATTGCAGGGCGCGGCGCATCACAGCCTCCAGCGCATGGGGGTCACTCACGCGCTGACCGGTGCAGCCCAAGGCGTGGGCCAGGCCGACAAAGTCGATGCCGCGCAGATCCGTGCCCTGCACCGCATCGGTGGGCGCAAAGCCGAACACCGGTGCGAAATCCTGCAAGGCAGCATAGCGGCCGTTGTTCAGGATCACGAACGTCATGGGCAACTTGAGCAGCGCCGCGCTCCACAGCGCCTGGATCGAATACATGCTCGATCCATCGCCAATCAGGCCAATCACGCGTGTGCCGGGTTTCGCAAGTGCCACGCCGACAGCGGCCGGCATGCCGTAGCCCAATCCGCCGCTGTCCATGGTGTAGAACGCGCCAGCGCGGCGCATCGGCAAGTAGGCCTGCATGGTCGATCGGGCGCTCGGCGCCTCTTCGACGACGATGTCCGCCAGGCCGCGTACGGCATCGAGCGTCTGTAACGCAAACGCAACCGACATGGGCGAACCCGGCTCAGCGCGCGGCGATTTGACGCGGGGTGGCGGCGCCGGCCGAGCCGGTGGCGCGGGGCGAGCGAGCAAATCCAGCACGCCCAGACGCATGTTGCCCACGGCGGAAATGCCTTCGGGCGTCCAGGCAGCGGTCGCTGGATCGTCGATCAACTGCACGAGCTTCGCCCCGACCGGCACATGCGGCCCATGGCCTTCCACGTGGTACGTAAACGCAGGGGCGCCGAGCGCAAACACCACGTCGTGCCCCTGCAGCAGGCTGACGATTTTTTCGCGCATCGCGGGCAAGAAGCCGGCGAACAGGCGGTGGTCTTCAGGAAACGCGCCACGCCCGGCCATCGGTGCCGTGAATACGCGCGCGTTATGCCTCTCGGCGAGTTGCACGACGGCATCCCACGCGCCAGCGCGGTCAATGGCAGCCCCCACCACGAACGCCGGCCGCTGTGCCGCGTCGAGCACGTCGCCGATGCGCGCCAGCGTGACCGGATCGGGCCGCACCGCGGTGGCCACTTCGTGCACGGCGACGGGTTCCGTCGGCTGGTCCCAGTCATCCACGGGAATGGATACCAGCACCGGGCCTCGCGGCTCCTGCATCGCGATGTGATACGCGCGAGCCAGCGCCAGCGGCACGTCCTGTGCACGCGCGGGCTCGATGCTCCATTTGACGTACGGCTTGGGCAGCTCGGTCGCCTGATTGGACGCGAGAAACGGATCGAACGGCAGGATGGAGCGTGCCTGCTGCCCGGCGGTGATCACCAAGGGCGTGCGATTCTTGAACGCCGTGAAGATGTTGCCCATGGCGTTGCCGACGCCGGCCGCCGAGTGCAGGTTCACCAACGCCGCGTTGCCGGTAGCCTGCGCAAAGCCGTCCGCCATGCCCACCACCACGGCTTCCTGCAAGCCGAGGATGTAGCGGAAGTCCTCCGGAAAATCGCGAAACATCGGTAGCTCGGTCGAGCCGGGGTTGCCGAACACGTGCGTCATGCCGAGCCGGCGCAGCAGCTCGATGGTGGCGTCGCGCACGGTGGTCAGCGCGAGCGAGGTGCGGGTCATACGGGCCATCTCCTTGGAACAGGTCGCCAGTATGGAATCCGTAGTTCTTAACGGGATATTGAATTATTTCGAGAAAGTCATTACCTTTTGACATGACTTTCGATCTGCGCCAGCTGCGCGCATTCACCACCATCGTTTCCGCCGGCAGTCTTGGCCGCGCAGCAGAAGTGCTGCACGTCACCCAGCCGGCGCTCAGCCGCATCGTCAAGCGGTTGGAAGACGAAGTGGGCGCCCCCCTGTTCGAGCGGCACTCAAAGGGAATGCAGCTCACCGCGATCGGGCAGGCGCTCCTGCCCCACGCATCGCTGCTGCAGCACGAGGCCGATTACGCCCGTGAAGAAATCAACGCGATGCGCGGCCTCTCCAAGGGGACCATCCGCGTGGGCGCAGTCGGGAGCATTGCCAGCTATGTGTTGCCGCTAGCCGTCGGCACGTTGGTCGCGCGGTGGCCAAACCTGCGCGTGGAAATTCTCGAAGGCGTGTGGGATCGCCTGGCCGAGGGGCTGGTCAAGCACGAAATCGACCTCGCGCTGTCGATGGCGATGCCGGATACCGACGAAATCATCGCCATCGCGGATTGCCGCTGGGAGGACGCCAGCTTCGTGGTCGCATCGCCCGAGCATGCGTTGCGCGACCGCCCCGGCCTGACGCTGGCCGATACGCTCGATGCATTCTGGGCTGTGCCGCCGCGCGGCACCGGTCCGTACGAGCACATGCGTCAGGTGTTCGAGGCAGCGGGCCTTGGCTTGCCGAACATCGTGGTGGAAACACGCTCGGTGACAGCGCTCAAGAGCCTGGTGGCGCGCTCGGGATTTCTCAGCTGGATGGCGGAACCGATGATCGATGCCGAGCGCCGCGCCGGTGTGATCGAGCCATTGCCCATTCCCGGCCTGGTGGCGCGCCGCACACTGACTGCGTTCCGGCGCCGCCACGGCATTCTGCCGAGCCCAGCCGTCAAGCTGCTCGAAGCGCTGCGCGAGCTGACGGCGTAGGCCCGGGGCGCCTATTTCTTCTCGCGCGGCACGCGGCCAAGCAGGTAGAACTCGTCATTGGGCCGCATCGAAATCACATTCGCCATTCGGTTCGACAGGCCGAAGAATGCGGTGATGCCGGTGATGTCCCAGATGTCCTCATCATCGAAGCCGTGCGCACGCAATGCTTCATAGTCGGCGTCATTGACGGTGTGCGAAGCGGTGCAGACTTTCATCGCAAAGTCGAGCATGGCGCGCTGCCGCGGCGTGATGTCGGCCTTACGGTAATTGACGGCAACCTGGTCGGCCACCAGCGGCTTCTTCTCGTAGATACGGAGGATGGCGCCGTGCGCGACCACGCAATACAGGCACTGGTTGGCGGCGGAGGTGGCGACCACGATCATCTCGCGCTCGCCCTTGGTGAGACTGCTGCCTTCGCGCAGCATCAGCGCATCGTGGTACGCGAAAAAGGCGCGGCATTCGTCGGGCCGATGCGACAGCGCCAGGAAGACGTTCGGCACAAAGCCGCTTTTCTCCTGCACGTCGAGGATGCGCGCGCGGATATCTTCAGGAATATCAGCCAGCTCAGGAACGGGGAACCGGCTGATGGGCGGCGTGGTGGTCGTCACGATGTCTCCTTTGATTTGAGCATCCTGAGCACGCCGCCCGAGAGCAAGGCTTACTGGGTAGCGAACTGGATGCGGTGGAGTCCAGCATACAACCCATCGCGCTCGATGAGTTCGCGGTGCGTTCCCGCTTCCGCAATCTTCCCGTGCTCAAGCACGATGATCCGGTCGGCATTTTCGATGGTCGACAGGCGGTGCGCGATCACCAGCGTCGTACGCCCTTCCATCAGGCGTTCGAGCGCGGCCTGCACCTGGCGCTCGGACTCCGAATCCAGTGCGGACGTCGCTTCGTCCAGGATCAGGATCGGCGCATCCTTGTAGATCGCGCGGGCAATCGCCAGGCGCTGGCGCTGTCCGCCGGACAGCTTCGAGCCGTTGTCGCCGATATTGGTATCGATGCCCTCGGGCAGGTTGTCGACCACATCGGTCAGGTAGGCCGCTTCGAGCGCACGGCGCACGCGTGCCATGTCGATCTCGGAGGCGTCCCGCGCGCCATAGGCCACGTTGGCTGCGATGGTGTCGTTGAACAGCACCACATCCTGGCTCACGAAGGCGATCTGCCGACGCAAGTCATGCAGGGCCAGGTCCGCCAGCGCATCGCCGTCGAGAGAGATCGTGCCCGAGGTCGGATCGAAGAAGCGCGGCAGCAGGTTCACCAGCGTGGTCTTGCCACTGCCCGACGGCCCGACCAGCGCGACGACCTCGCCCGGCTTGACATGCAAGTTGACGTTGTCGAGCGCTGCCCGGCCATCTTCGCCATAGCGGAACGTGACGTTGTCGAAGCGGACATCGCCGCGGGCACGATCGATCTTCTTGCCGCCTTCTTGCGGCTCGATCGGCGTGTCGATCAGGCCAAAGATGAATTCGGCGGCGGTCAGGCCGCGCTGCAGCGGCTGATTCACGTCGGTCAGGTGCTTAAGCGGCGAGATCAGCAGCAGCATCGCCATCACAAAGCCGGTAAAGCCGCCGACCGTGGTCTGGTTGGCCTGCGCCTGCAACATGGCGATGGCCAGGATGACCGACAGCGCCAGCGCCGCCAGGAACTGCGTCACTGGCTGGTTCAGGCCACCGGCCACAGCCACGCGCATGGCATAACCACGCAGACGGTTCGTCATGGCATTGAAGCGCAGCGATTCATACGCCTCGCCGCCATGCAGCTTGACGACCTTGTAGCCGCCCACAGCCTCTTCCACCACATAGGCGGCCTGGTTGGTCAGGTTCTGGCTTTCGCGGTTGAGCGAGCGGAGACGGCGGTTAATACGCGACATCAGCAGACCGATGATCGGCAGGATCACCGCCACTACCAGCGTCAAACGCCAGTTGGTATAGAAGAGAAAGGTCAGCAGCGCCAGCACCGTCATCGAGTCGCGCACCAGTGTGATGAACACGCCGGTGAGCACCTGCAGCACTTGGTTGACCTCAAAGATGACTGCGTTGATGATCGACGCCGCCGTATTGCGCTGATAGTAAGAAGCCGGCGCTTGCAGGAGGCGCTCGAACATCTTCATCCGCAGATTCAGCAGCACCTTGTTCGACACAAGGCTCAACAGATACGTCGATGCAAATTGCGCAATGCCGCGCACGACGGCAATACCCACCAGCATGGCCGGCACCTGCCACAGCTTGCCGGCGTACTCACCACCGAAGCCCTGATCCAGCAGATCCTTCACGACCTTGGGGATGATCCCCTCTGTGGCCGCCACCACACCCATGGCGACCATTGCCAGGATGAAGGCGGTCAATTCGGGGCGAAGGTAGCCCCACAACCGCTTGAGCATCGGCTTGGCGGGCGCTGGGTGATCAGACTTTGCTTGTATACTCACGGCGTTTTCAAATGAGGGTGGGCAGCTTGCGTCGCATGGCGATCGCATGGCCGCCATAAAGTGCGTTGCAGCGTTTGTCATCCGACAGACGGGCGACCCGGCATTTTAGCGGCAATCCACCACCCGGCCCATCCTGCTGCGTAATGCCCGGTTCAGCGTGGCCGGCGTACCACCTGACGCTTCCGCAATGAGTTCGCGCGTTCCCACGTTCTTCATCAATCTCGACCACGACGCCGGGCGCCGCGAAGCCCTGGAGCGGC
Organism: Ralstonia pickettii; assembly: GCF_016466415.2. Classification (NCBI taxonomy): domain Bacteria; kingdom Pseudomonadati; phylum Pseudomonadota; class Betaproteobacteria; order Burkholderiales; family Burkholderiaceae; genus Ralstonia; species Ralstonia pickettii. The sequence goes on from NZ_CP066771.1 coordinate 2,116,714, forward strand.
AACTCGATGCGTTGGGCCTGCCGCATCGCCGCTTCCCCGGTGTGTACGGCAAGACACTTCCCGCCGACGAGCTTGCGCGCCACTATGACCACGCACGCGCCACAGGCCAAAGCCGCGAATTGACCGTCGGCGAAGTCGGCTGCGCGCTCAGCCACCTCGGCGTCTACCGGGCAATCATTGAGCAGGACCTGCCCTACGCGCTCATTCTGGAAGACGACGCCAAACTCGGGCCGGATGTGCCAGCCGTGCTCGACGCGCTGGCACGGAGCGTGTCACCCGACGAGCCCGTTGTCACGCTGCTCACGCACATCGACCGTTACTACAAGCGCAGTGCCCGGCCGCTGACAGCGAACCACCGCACGGTCAAGCTTGCCAACTACCAGTGGCTCGCTCATGGCTATTTCGTCACGCGCGCCGCGGCCAAGCGCATGGTCGAGCAGCTCTATCCCGTGTGGCTGGCCGCAGACTATTGGTACAAGTTCGAGCGCGAAGGCATCGTGCAGATGCGTGCGGTCGTGCCTTATGTGATTGGCGTGCAGAACTTCGATAGCGGCTCGAACCTGGAAGCCGATCGCGCTATCAAAAGCCGCGAAGCCGACACCCGCCTGGGGCTCGGACATCATCTGCGCCAGATCTTCGTGCGCAAGTTCCTCTATCAGATTTTCGTGCGGCCGTTTCTCGGCATCGTGAAGCAGAAGAAGACCTGGTGAGCATGACAGCCCTGCTCAGGTTCCCTGCTCTCGCAGCTCTGCAAGCCCGACGTCTGCACGGATGATGTCGGTATTGCGCCGAGCCATCATGCGTTGATAGTTGGGGCTTTCCTGCTCCCGCGATTGCTCGCGATGCCATAGGTGGAAGACTTCGGTCGCGCAAAAGCCGCGCTTGCGCCGCACGCCGGCGTTATAAAGGCGAACCGCCAGATCGGCGTCTTCATGGCCCCATCCGACGAAGCTCTGATCGAAACCGTTCACGCGCTCGAAATCGCTGCGCCACACGCCAAGGTTGCAGCTCTTGATGCCGCGCAGACTGGTGTCCTTGAAGGTACGCGGCATCGGCAAACCCGGCACCAATAGCGGCAGGAACTTGTTGATGCGGCCCGCGCGCCGGGCAGCAAACCAATACGCGCGATCCTTCAGGTGAATGTCGATCTGCTGGGTGACAACCTCGCGCGTCATTGCCTCATTCAGCAGGATGCGACTACCGGACAGCAGGCGCCCCCGCTCGGCCAACGCGCGGTGACGCGCCACAAAATCCGGACGCGGCACGCAATCGCCATCGAGAAAAACGAGGTAGTCGGCGTCCGTCGCCAGCACGCCGCGGTTGCGGATCTCACCAGCACGAAATCCGTCGTCGGGATGCCAGACATGGCGCAGCGGATACGGCGCGATCTTGGCGGCGGCTTCGACCGCCACGCGTGTGTCATCGCGCGAACCGTCGTCGGCGACGATGACGTCGAATGCGCGATCGGTCTGTGCGCCACAGCCGGTCAGTACGCGAACCAGCGCGTCCGGGCGGTTATACGTCGTAACGATGAGGGCGATGCGACGCGGCGGCTCAGCGCTTGCCATGACGATGCAGCATCATCAGCTTGACGTAGCGGTAATACGTGCCCTCAGCGTTCGACACGGCCAGCATGAAGCCCTCCGCCCCATCGAGGAAACCCCGCTGGATGATGTACGTACGGATGAACGCCCACAGCCCGTGGCCGATGGCACTGCCCAAGGACGCGCGCTTGCCCTTGGCATAAGCCGCAGCGGCACCGGCGGTCGAATAATCGTTGGCCTTGTCGAGTGCAGCCTTCAGGTCAGGAATCGAATAATGGATGATCGGGGCGCGGAAATCGCCCACCGTACCCTCGAAGACCAGGTGCGAGTGCACCGGCGCATCGAAGAACGTCACCTGCTCGCGCTTGAAGAAGCGACGAATGCGGTCCGGCCACCAGCCCGAATGCTTCATGAAGCGGCCACAAAAACTCGAGCTGCGCGGCATGGAGTAGACAGTGTGCGGGCTGCCCGATTCCAGTACGGCGATCATCTCGGCCCGCAATTCGGGGCTGATGCGCTCGTCGGCGTCCAGCGAAAGCACCCAGTCGGTGCGCGCCTCGCGCAAGGCGCGGTTGGACTGCTCGCCGTAGCCGGGCCAGTCCGTCTCGAACACGCGCGCACCGAGCTGGCGACAGATGTCCTGCGTGCCGTCCGTGCTGCCCGAGTCGAAGACGATGACGTCGTCCGCCCAGTCGCGCACCGAGCGGATGCAGTCGCCGATATCGGCGGCTTCGTTCTTGGCGACGATGATGACGGCGAGCGTAGCTCGATTGGATGCAGGCATGCGAAAACAGTCTTAGAAAACGGGAGCGGCGCCAAGCTGCTGCCGGCGCCGGTGAATATGCGCGGTGAATATCGCTACCATCACGCTGTAGAACACGACCGTCTGGGCGATGATCAGCATCACTTCGGTCAACCCAAACAGTAGAAAGCCGACACAGAGCGTGAGACCCATCGCGCCCGTCGTCCGCAAAGCGCGGTCGTCGCACAGCGCGGCGCGCAGAAAGTACGCGGCGGGCACCAGGTACAACGCCAGCAATGCGCCGATGCCCAGCACGCCAAGCGTGGCGCCATTGTATAGAAACTCATTGTGGGCATGCTCGAAGGCCGTCGCTTCCTGCGTGATCAGGCCTTCGGCGTGAATCGCCTTGAGAGTGGGCCCGAATTGGCCTCGCCCCACCCCGGCTAATGGGTGGCGCGTCAACATCAGCGTGGCGGCTTTCCACAACTGGAAACGGATGCCAACCGACGTGTTGGTCTGGCCAGCCTGATAGGCGTGGATGTCTTCCATGGCCTGGTCAAAGCGGGTACGGACCGCACTGGACGATACGCATACGGCAGTCAGGAACACAAAGAACAACAATAAGGCCGTCAATCGTTTCTTCCAGCTCACATGCCGCAGCGTCGCCACGGCGATCAACAGTAGTACGGGGATTGCAATCCATCCGCCCCGCGCCTGCGACAGGTACGATGCATAGAGCCCGGCACAGCCAGCTAACAGACGCAGCCCAATCAGGGCCCAGCCGTCATCTTCCGTCCAACCAATTGACATGAGGGCGAACAACGCCATCAGAAGCGAAAGGTTGCCAAACGGAATGGCATTGGAGAACGCCCCGACCATGCCAACTCGGCCCGCCCGCAATTCGAGATAAGCCCACACAGCTGAGGCAAGCGCGCCCGCAACGCAGCCCCACTGCACGCTCTCCAGCTGTGTAGGCCGCAATTGCAACAGCGCAAACAGCGCCAGCCCGAACAGCCAGAGCCGGCCATAGGCAAATGGCACACTGCGCGGTGCGGCAGGGTTCAACTGGGCACTGATCAGCATCGCCGTCGGCATGGCGGCCATGGCGAGAATCAGCCAGCGGTGTTCATGCCACATCGCTCGCAGTCGATTCATGGCATCCGCAGGGGAGGCCAGCATCGACCACAACGCAGCAACCAGCAGCAGCAAGAAGGAAAGGAACGCTGCGCCGCGCACCGACAGCATGAAGGCCGGCAGGATGGCGATTCCAAACACGGCCAGCGCCGCCGGCGCGCTGGATATCAGTGTCCGGCCACGTTGCATCAAGCCGCTCATCGCAATGTCCCCGCGCCAGGTGCAAGCGCCAGCAGGGCATCGATGTGCGCAGCGATGCTCGGGTCATAGCGCAGGTGCTCACGCGGATTCGCCAAGCGCGCCTGCCCAGCCAGCGCACGGGCAACAGCTGCCTCAATCGTGCGCGCCAGCGTGGCTGGATCATCCAGGTCGAAGGTGGGTGCTCCTTCGACCGAGATCACCTCGGTGCAAGCGATATTGGCTGCCAGTACGGCAGGCGTGCCGCACAGCACGGACTCCACCCCAATCAGCCCGAACGGCTCGTAGTGCGAAGCGAGGATCGTGTAGTCCGCTGCGCGGTAGACGTTCTCGATGTCCTTGCGATATCCCAGGTAGCGGATGTTGGGCGAGGACGAGGACACCGGGCGCCCGATGACCACCAGTTGCACTGGCAGATCCGTCTTGGAGAAGAAAGCCTCCAGCAGCGGATAGCCCTTGCGCTTGTGGCTCGACGACGGGAACAAAAACGTGACCCGATCCTTCGCGAAGCCAAGCTCATCGCGCAGGCGCTGGCGCTCTGCGTCATCCACCGGCGAGAACTTCGTCTCACTCACCGGGGGGTACACCGTCTTTACCTTGGCAGCAGGAATGTCGTAATAATCGAGCACCTCCTGCGCCATCAGCCGCGAGTGCGCCACGACAACGTGCGAGCGCACATAGTCTCTGCGCTCCAGGGCGATCTGCTGGCGATCCCAAAACGCGGCCTCTTTCGAAAAGCTCTTCAGATAGCCGACGTGCGTACCGCCGCAAATCGCAATATCCGAAGCGCCTGTGCGGTTGCAGCCGATCATCAGATCGATGTGCTCGCGCTTGGCCAGATGGCGCACGAGCCAGCCGAACGCGTGGTCATTCAATTTGCCGGGCAGCTTGCGCGTTGGCAATGCAACAGCCTTGACCTGGCGATATTCAGGAAGCGCCTTGTCCACCATCTTGGCGAAGAACACGGGACGGATGGCGCGCTCATGCAAGCCGCGCACCAAGTCCATCGCGTAGCGCTCGCTGCCACCGCTGTAGCCCAGCGCGTTGCACGAGATTCCGACGTTCATGGATGCTTTAGTAATCATCGTATTGAGACCGCAGTCGTGCCGAGCCTACGCCCGGCGATGGCGCCCCCCGCGCCATCTTCGAACTACTCGTACACCGTTGCCACGTTCTCGGCATCCAGCGCCTGACGCAGCGCGGCGATCGCCGCTTCGCTCGGAACAATGCGCCAGGCGTCGCCAAGCACCGCTTCGCAGCGCGCCTGCTCGCAGACGTAGTTGATGCGTACCGAGACGCCATTGCCATCGGCCGCCACATGCGGCGAGAGCAGATCACGCAGCTTGGCCGCCGTTGAATCGCCATTCATCGACAGCCGGATCGCCCGCGCGAACTTGGCGCGCGCCTGCGTCATGTCCATGACCGACTCGGCTGTCACGCGCACGCCGCCAGTGAACATGTCATGGCGGGCGCTGCCCTGCACGATCAGCACTTCGTCTTCCTTGAACAGCGCGCGATTCGCTTCGAAAACTTCGTTGAAAACCGTGACCTCGGTAGCTTCGCTGGCGGAGCCGTCGTCGAGCATCACGATCAGCATCTTGCCGCGCTGCGTCATCTGGGTGCGCTGGCCTACGATCACGCCGGCCACGGTCTTGTTGCGCGCATCGCGGTTGCCGTAGCCGCCCCCGTTGCCCTTGTCGGTCACTTCGCGCGCCAGATCGGCCAGCGTCGTGCGCGCAAAGCGGCGCACCTCGTCACGGTATTCATCAAACAGGTGGCCGGAAAGGTAGAAACCCAGCGCCTGCTTTTCCTCCTGCAGCTTGCGCTTGGTCGACCAGGCCGGCTCGTCGACGAGTTCGGGACGATGCTGCTCGGCGTCGTCGCCGCTCATCAAGTCGAAGAGCGACACCTGGTTGGCGGCCGCCGCCTTCTGCTCGGCGGCTTCCATGGCCAGGCCGATCGACGCGAGCAATTGCGCGCGGTTGTCGTTGAGGCTGTCGAAGGCGCCGGCCCGCACCAGCGCCTCGATCGTCCGGCGATTGACCTGGCGACGGTCAACACGCTCGCAGAAATCGAACAAGTCCTTGAATGGGCCGTCTTCGCGTGCACGCAGAATGTCCTCGATCGCGCCCTGGCCACTGCCCTTCACGCCGCCCAGGCCGTAGCGGATGGTCTTGGCGTCGGTCGGTGCAAAACGGTACTGGCTGGCGTTGATATCCGGCGGCAGGATGGTCAGGCCGTTCTTGCCTCGGGCATCGTCGTAAAGGATCTTCACCTTGTCGGTGTCGTCCATGGCGAGCGACATGTTGGCTGCCATGAATTCGGCCGGATGATGCGCCTTGAGCCAAGCCGTGTAGTACGCCAGCAGCGCATACGCGGCCGCGTGCGACTTGTTGAAACCGTAGCCGGCGAACTTCTCCATCAGGTCGAAGATTTCATCGGCCTTTTCGGTGGAGAGCCCGTCCTTGGCCGCACCCGCCCGGAACAGCGCGCGGTGCTCGGCCATTTCTTCGGCCTTCTTCTTACCCATCGCACGGCGCAGCAAGTCGGCGCCGCCAAGCGAGTAACCACCCACGATCTGCGCCATCTGCATCACCTGCTCCTGGTAGACCATGATGCCGTAGGTCTCCTTGAGCACCGGCTCGACGCGCGGGTCGGGGTACTCCACCTTTTCGCGGCCGTGCTTACGTGCGCAGAAGCTGGGGATCAGGTCCATCGGGCCCGGGCGATACAGCGCCACGAGGGCGATGATGTCCTCAAAGCGGTCAGGCTTGGCGTCCTTCAGCATGCCCTGCATGCCGCGGCTTTCCAGCTGGAACACGGCCACCGTGTTGGCCGTCTTCAGGATGTCGAACGCCTTCTTGTCCGTCAGCGGAATATGGCTGCAGTTCCATTCCGCCTTGGACGGATCGAGCATGCGAATGTAGCGCTCGGCCCAGTCAAGGATCGTGAGCGTGGTCAGTCCCAAGAAGTCGAACTTGACCAGGCCAACGGCTTCCACATCGTCCTTGTCGTACTGGCTGACGACGCCGGCGTCTTCCCCGCCTTGCGTGTAGAGCGGGCAGAAGTCGGTCAACTTGCCCGGAGCGATCAGCACGCCGCCAGCGTGCATGCCGACGTTACGCGTCATGCCTTCGACGCGCTGCGCAAGTTCCAGCAGCTGCTTGACTTCTTCTTCGTTGGCCTCGCGCTCGGCCAGCAGCGGCTCTTCCTTCTTCGCTTCTTCGAGCGTAACGAGCTTGCCCGGCTTGAACGGAATCAGCTTGGCGACCCCGTCAACGAAGTTGTAGCCGAGATCGAGCACGCGGCCAACGTCGCGCACCGCGGCCTTGGCGGCCATGGTGCCGAAGGTGGCGATCTGCGAGACGGCGTCCTTGCCGTACTTTTCCTTCACGTACTGGATGACGCGGTCGCGGCCGTGCTGGCAGAAATCGATGTCGAAGTCGGGCATCGACACACGTTCCGGATTCAGGAAACGCTCGAACAGCAGGTTGTATTTGAGCGGGTCCAGATCGGTAATACCCAGCGCGTACGCCACCAGAGAGCCGGCGCCCGAACCCCGGCCCGGCCCCACTGGCACGCCATTGTTCTTCGCCCAGTTGATGAAGTCCGCAACGATGAGGAAATAGCCGGGGAAGCCCATCTTGATGATGGTGCCGGTCTCGAACTCCAGGCGGGCGTAGTACTCAGCGCGCTTGGATTCGCGCACCGCCTCGTCGGGGAAAAGCACTTCCATGCGCTTTTCCAGACCTTCCTTGGCGAGCTGAACGAGGTAGTCGTCCAGCGACATGCCGTCGGGCGTCGGGAACAGCGGCAGCTTGGGCTTGCCCAGTTCCAGCTTGAGGTTGCAGCGCTGCGCGATCTGCACCGCATTGGCCAGCGCGGACGGGATGTCGGCAAACAGCGCGCACATCTCGTCCTGCGTCTTGAAATACTGTTCGGTCGTGAAGCGGCGGGCCCGGCGCGGATTGGCGAGCAGTTCACCCTCTGCGATACAGGTGCGTGCCTCGTGGGCCGTGAAATCGTCCGGCGTCATGAACTGCACCGGGTGTGTGGCGACTACCGGCAACTGCATGGCCGATGCAAGCTTCACCGCTTGCTGGATGTAGGCCTCAGTACCGGCGTGCCCCGCGCGTTGCAGTTCGATGTAGAAGGCACCAGGAAATACACGCGACCAGTTCGTCGCCAGCTTGCGCGCCAGCGCCTCGTTGCCATTGGCCAGCGCCACGCCGATATCACCCGCCATGGCGCCGGAGAGCGCCAGCAGACCGGCGGCCAGCGGCGCATTCTCAACGCCGGGCTCGTCGAACCATTCGGGGGCGATTTCCGCACGACCGCGATGCTGGTTGGAGAGCCAGGCCCGGGCCAGCAACTGGCACAGGTTCAGGTAACCCTGCTTGTCCCGCACCAACAACAGCAGGCGGGTCGGCTTGTCGCGCTCGTCGTGATTGGTGATCCACACGTCAGCCCCGACGATGGGCTTCACGCCCTTGCCACGCGCTTCCTTGTAGAAGCGCACCAGCCCGAAGGCATTGGCGAGATCGGTCAGCGCCAAGGCGCCCATGCCATCTTTGGCGGCAGCCTTGACGGCATCGTCGAGACGGACATTGCCATCGACGACGGAATATTCGGAGTGGAGACGGAGGTGGACGAAGCGCGGCGAATTCATCCGCGTATTGTAACGGGTGACACCTTCCGCAAAGCATTCCGGGCGTGCCCGATTGACCCGGAGCAACCCCGCACGGCTGCGCGGGCGGCTATAATTTCGGCTTACGAATCAACGGGTTACCCAAGGCGCCAGAAAATGGCGCGGCAGCACATGCAGATGGTCAATATTTCCGCTTACAAATTCGTCACCCTCGATGACCGCGAAACCCTGCGCCCCGCTCTGCTGGCCGAGTGCCAGGCGCGCGAGCTGAAGGGCACCGTGCTGCTGGCGCCCGAGGGCATCAACATCTTCCTGGCCGGCTCGCGCGAGGGCATTGACGGTATCGTTGGCTGGCTGCGTGCCGACCCGCGTTTTGCCGACCTGGCACCGAAAGAAAGCCTGTCCGACCACCAGCCGTTCCGCCGCCTGCTGGTGCGCATGAAGAAAGAAATCATCACCATGCGCCACCCGCTGATCCGCCCGGAAGAGGGGCGCGCGCCGTCGGTCGCGCCGCCGGACCTCAAGCGCTGGCTCGATCAGGGCCACGACGACGAGGGCCGCCAGGTGGTGATGCTGGACACGCGCAACGACTATGAAGTCGCCGTGGGCACGTTCAAGAACGTCGTCGAATATAACCTCAAGAAGTTCACTGAGTTTCCGCCCGCCATTGCCGCGCACAAGGACGACTTTGCCGGCAAGACCGTCGTGTCGTTCTGCACCGGCGGCATCCGCTGCGAAAAGGCGGCGATCCACATGCAGGAGATCGGCATCGAGCGCGTCTATCAGCTCGAAGGCGGCATCCTGAAGTATTTCGAGGAAGTCGGAGGCGCGCATTACGACGGCGATTGCTTCGTGTTCGACCACCGCACAGCGCTCAACGCCGAACTGCTGCCGGCGGGACCAAAGCAATGCTTCGCCTGCCGCGCCGTGGTGACGCCGGAAGAGCAGCAATCCGCCGATTACATTCCCGGCCAACGCTGCCCCCACTGCGCAGGCAACCAAACCCGCGCCGCCGCATGAAGCGCCTCGCCGCCCGCCTCCTCGTCACCGCGCTGTGCCTTGCGGCATTGGGCGGTTGCGCGGCGAGTTGCGAGGGCGGGTCGAACCGTGGCGTCTTCTGCGGAGCGGGCACGCGATTCTGACCCTTCGTCGTACGCCCGAAAAAAAAACGCCGGCACGCCGGCGTTTTTCTTTGAGCAATCCGTTTTACTGTCGGCCGCGCACGAACTGGTTCGTGATGGCGACAATGCGCTCACCGAACAGCTTGGCGGTTTCCAGGTCACCCGGCAGCGGACCTTCTTCAGGGCTCGCATCCGACGGCGATTGCGCCAGCGCGCCGCCAAAGCCAGCGAGATAGTTCACGTCGTTGCGCGTGGCGGCTTTGCTGTTAGCCGGCATCATGCCTGTGCCGACCCAGATCATTCCGTGCTGCTGCGACAGCGTCCACAGGTACTGGATCGACGCATACTTGTCGCCGTTCATCGATGCGGAGTTCGTGAACCCGGCGGCGATCTTGTCCTTCCACGCGCCGGTAAACCACGCCTTGGACGATGCATCGGCAAATTTCTTGAAGTCGCCCGAAACACCGCCCATGTAGGTCGGGGCGCCAAAAACGATCGTGTCGACGCCGGCCAGCAGCGCCCAGGTGTCATCGTTGACGTCAGTGACCGAGATCAGGTGCGCTTCGGCGCCGGCACCTTGAATGCCAGCAAAGACGGCCTCTGCCTGCTTCTTCGTGTGGCCATAACCGCTGTGATAAACGACTGCAACTCGTGCCATGGGAATCCTCTTGGGTTTAGGGAACGGCTGGGAACAACGGAAAAAGAAAAATGGCGCACAAAGCGTGCGCCACCAACATTACGGCAGATCGAACACCAGCACTTCGCTGTCTTCGCCACCGGAAAGCGTCACCTTCTCTTCTTGCGTCAGCTTGGCCGCATCGCCGCCAACCAGCGTGCGACCGTTGATGCTCACCTTGCCGCGCACGACGTGCACATAAGCGCGGCGGCCTGCAGCGATGGGCAGGGACGCAGTTTCCGCGCCGTCGAACTTGCCGGCGTAGAGCGACATATCCTGGTGCACCTTCACCGATCCATCGCGGCCATCGGCGCTGGCGATCAAGGCCAGCTTGCCCCGCTTGGCCGCCTCGTCGAAATGACGCTCTTCATAGCCCGGCGTCAGGTTCAACTGCGCCGGGAGGACCCAGATCTGCAGAAAATGCGTGGTCTGGTCTTGTGCGTGGTTGAACTCGGAGTGACGCACGCCTGTCCCAGCCGTCATGCGCTGCACGTCGCCCCGGCGCAGCACGCTGCCGTTGCCCATGCTGTCCTTGTGCGCCAGCTCGCCGTCCAGCACGTAGCTGATGATTTCCATGTCGCGGTGGCCGTGGGTGCCAAAGCCCATGCCGGCGGCGACGCGGTCTTCATTGATGACACGCAGCGGCCCGAATTGAACGTGCTGCGGGTCCATGTAATCGGCAAACGAGAAGCTGTGATACGACTTCAGCCAGCCGTGGTCTGCGTAACCGCGATCTTGAGAGGGGCGGATTTCAATCATTTTGATGAATCTCCTATCCAAATTACTGCGTTGATGTGTGCATGGTACGCAGATTGGCTATAGTTGCGCGGTACGGCTTTGATTCAATACATCAAAAATTCTGAATATGGCGCTATCGCTGGAATCCCTGGAAGTCTTGGACGCAATTGAACGCAAGGGCAGCTTTGCCGCCGCGGCGCACGAACTGGGCAAAGTGCCGTCGGCGCTGACCTATGTGGTGCGCAAGCTGGAAGATGATCTCGATGTCCTGCTGTTCGACCGACGCCGCCACCGGGCAGAACTGACGCCCGCAGGCCGTGCGCTGCTCGACGAGGGCCGCCACCTGCTGCAGGCTGCCGATGACCTCGCGCGCCGCGTCAAACGGCTGGCCACCGGATGGGAAGCAACGTTGACCATCGTAGTCGACGATCTCGTGCACTTTCGCGCACTCATGCCCGTCATCCAGGATTTCTATGCCGAAAACACCGCCACGCGCTTGCGCTTCTGCCGTGAGGTCCTGGCCGGCACGTGGGACGCATTGCTGTCGGGCCGCGCAGATCTGCTGATCGGGCCGGCGCAAGTGATGCAGGTGCAGGGCATTCAGACGCGCACGGTGGGCAACATTCCTTTCGTGTTTGCGGTGGCGGCACATCACCCGCTGGCGCAGCTGGAAGAGCCGTTGCCTGCAACCGCCATCACGCGACATCGCATCGTTGCGGTGGGCGATACGTCGCGCAATCTGCCTGCACGCACCATCGGCGTGATGGCCGGACAGGACACGCTGGTGGTGCCATCCATGGCCGACAAGGTGCAGGCACAGATTCGTGGCCTGGGCTGTGGCTGGCTACCGGTCCCGTTGGCTCAACCGTATCTGGATTCTGGGGTGCTGATCGCCAAGGAAACCTCGGAAGACAAGCGCGCCGGCACGTTTCAGGTGGCCTGGCGCAACAACATGCGCGGCAAGGCACTGCAATGGTGGGTCGACAAGCTGGAAGACCCGCGCCTGGGGCAGGCCCTGATGATGCAGTAGGCGCCTCAGGCCGCCAAATCGCGCACAATAGCGCAATCGACCTCTGCGCCTGGAGCGTAGCGTTGTCCCAAGCCAATCTCGATTTTTCGGAACCCACCAAGTCGTCGCGCAGCCAATATCGCGGCCGCTTTGCGCCCTCACCCACCGGGCCGTTGCATATCGGCTCGCTGGTCACCGCACTGGCAAGCTGGTTGGATGCGCGCGTGCACGGCGGCACGTGGCTCGTGCGCATCGAAGACATCGATTTCCAGCGCAATGTGCCCGGCGCCGATCGCGACATCCTCGCTACGTTGGAAGCGCTCGGGCTCATTCCCGACGAAGCCCCGCAGTGGCAGAGCACGCACCTCCCGCGCTTTGAGCAGGCACTTGCGCAACTGCAGGCCGTTGGCAGCCTCTACCCGTGCGGCTGCACGCGCCGCGAAATCGCGGATTCCGTCACCAGCATCGACGCCAACGGGCACGTGCGTCACCAGACGCTCATTTATCCCGGCACATGCCGCAACGGGCTGCACGGCCGTCCGCCGCGCGCATGGCGCGTGCGTGTGCCCCATGCCGATGCCGCTACGCTCTGCTTCAACGACCGCTGGCAAGGCACGCAATGCCAGAACATGGCTGAAGCTGTCGGCGATTTTGTTCTCAAGCGCGCCGACGGTATGTGGGCGTACCAGATTGCAGTCGTGGTGGACGATGCCACGCAAGGCATCACGGACGTCGTGCGCGGCGCCGACCTTCTCGACTCGACGCCACGCCAGATTTATCTGCAACAGTTGCTCGGTCTGCCCGCGTTGCGCTACCTGCACGTGCCGGTCGTGGTGAACCCCGATGGTGAGAAACTCAGCAAGCAGACCGGCGCGCGCGCCATCAACCGCAGTCAACCGCTAGCTGCGCTCACCGAAGCGGCGCGGCACCTCGGGCTGGAGATTCGTGCAGGGGATGTGGAAGGGTTCTACCGGGACGCCGTCCCGGCGTGGGCCAATCGCCTGGCGCAGCTGGCCTGATGCAATTGACCCGGGCGGCAGGAGCGCCGCCGCTTTCCGTCGACTGACTTAACGCTTGCGCGGCACGCCACCGAGCAAGGCCGCAATCGGCCGCTTGGCGGTGCGCGGGTGTCCGGCGGGCTGTGCCGGCTTGGCGGCCTCCGCCGATTCCGCCGGCACAGACGATTCGTACGGGCGGTTGAAGAACGGATCGTCCGATGGGCGGAACGCTGGGCGCACGATCGTGTGATCAAGCACGCGGGCGCCGTTACGCTCATCGCGCTCACGGGCGCGACGGACTTCGCCGCGGGCACGCTTTTCGTCACGCTCGCGGCGTTCACGGTCACGCGCCTGTTCGCCGGTCGGATCGAAATCGGCCAGTTGCTCGCGCGGCAGATTGCGCTTGATCAGCTTTTCGATATCGGCCAGCAGGCGTTCATCGCCCGGGGCGAACAACGACAGTGCGTCACCCGAAGCGCCGGCACGACCCGTGCGGCCAATGCGGTGCACGTAGTCTTCTGCGTTGAACGGCAGGTCGAAGTTGATCACGCACGGCATCTGAGAGATGTCCAGACCGCGCGCTGCCACGTCGGTGGCGACCAGCACATCGACGGTACCTTGCTTGAACGCTTCGAGCGTCTGCATACGCTCGGTCTGCGTCTTGTCGCCGTGAATGGCGTTGGCGTTGATGCCTTCGCGCTCCAGCGCACGCGCCAGCCGCGAGCAGCCGATCTTGCTGTTGGAGAAGACGATGCACTGCCGGGGCAGACCTTGCTCGGCACGCTGCTTCAACAGGTGCACGAGTGCGGCCTGCTTATGGTTGTCCGGCACGGTGTAGATGACTTGGCGGACGTTCTCTGCCGTGGCGTTGCTGCGTGCCACTTCAATGGTTTGCGGATGACGCAGATAGCTCGCAGCCAGCTTCTTGATCTCCGGCGAGAACGTCGCCGAGAACAACAGCGTCTGGCGGTGTGCCGGCAGCAGGTTGATGATGCGCTGCAGGTCGGGCAGGAAGCCCATGTCGAGCATGCGGTCGGCTTCGTCCAGCACCAGCATGCGCACCTGGGACAGGTTCACGCTGCGCTGCTGCACGTGGTCGAGCAGGCGGCCCGGCGTTGCCACGAGGATTTCGACGCCGCGGCGCAGCTGCTCCGTCTGCGGGTTCATGTCGACGCCGCCGAACACGACAGCGCTGCGCAACGCCGTGTACTTCGCGTACTTGGCAACGTTGTCGTACACCTGGTCGGCCAGCTCGCGCGTGGGCGTGAGGATCAGCGCCCGCACCGGGTGGCGCGCCGGCGACGCGCTCGTATTGGCGTCCGGCAGCAGGTTATGGATGATCGGCAGCGAGAAACCGGCGGTCTTGCCGGTGCCGGTTTGTGCGGCGCCCATGACGTCGCGGCCGGCGGTCACTACCGGAATGGCGGCGACCTGGATGGGCGTGGGCTTGGTGTAACCGCTTTCGGTCAGCGCGCGGAGGACGTCCGGATGCAGGCCGAAGCTGTCGAATGTCACCGATTCATTGGCCGGTGCTTCTGACGCTTCAGACATCGTTGCAGTATTCATAGGGGGAGATGCGGCATGCCGGTTGGCATGGCGGCGCGCCAAACCCAGGCGGAAAACCCGCGTGCGGCTCGCGCAAAGCGTTAAAAATCAAAAGTTTATCACGTGAGAACCGGCCCGGGACGGATGATCCGCCCACGCGAGCCGAAGGCAGCGCCACAGCTGCCTTGACACGGATCAAGTGGGCCGGGCACGCGCTGCGCCACCATCCAGGCATTCCAACCTGCGCCCTGCCCTCTCCCATGGTCACAACGCTCTATGAATCGCCCGAGCATGTCTGCCTGATGTTCTCCGACCTCGTCGACGATCACGATGACCTGCCGGTGCAGACCAACCAGTTCCTCATCGTCGATCACGGCCACGGCGCGCTGATCGATCCGGGCGGCCAGATGACCTATAACGCGCTGTTTCTGGCGATGAACCGGTACTTTCCGCCCAAGCAGCTTGACTACGTACTGGCCTCGCATGCGGACCCGGACATCGTCGCTCCGGCGGGACGGTGGCTCACGAGTTCCAGTTGCGACATCCTGATTTCGCGCGTGTGGGAGCGGTTTCTCCCGCATTTCTGCAACGTCGGCAAGACTGAAGGCCGCATCGTGCCAATCCCGGATACGGGCATGGCGATTCCGCTGGGGGATTCGCATCTGCTGGCGGTGCCGGCGCATTTCCTCCATTCGGAAGGCAATTTCCAGTTTTACGATCCGGTGTCGCGCATCCTGTTCTCGGGCGATCTGGGGGCATCGATGGTGTATGCCAACGTGGCCGCCAAGCCCGTGGAAGATTTCGACGCCCACCTGGCGCTGATGGCGCCCTTTCACCGCCGCTACATGAGCGGCAACCGGGTGTGCCGGCTGTGGGCAGAGATGGTGCGGGGGCTCGATATTGAATGGATCGTGCCGCAGCACGGCCAAGCGTTTCGCGGCAAAGCCATGGTCAAGCGGTTCATCGACTGGGTTGAGACGCTCGACTGCGGCATCGACCTGATGACGCCCGAGATTTTCCGCCTGCCCGCGTTGCCGAAGGCACCGGCCGGGGCGGCGCTCACGACGCGCGTGTAGCGCCCGATGCCGGGGCGGCCGGCAGAATGATCTTCATCATGGCGCTCGACAGCTCGTGCGCCAGCACGCCGGCGTCGATGCGCGACGGATCGTGCCACGTATACATGAACCCCATCACGCCGCCCATCGAGTGCGCGGCGACGCGCGCATCGCCAAAGTCAAACACGCCGGCGCGCTTGCCCTCGTCGAGCAGCGCATAGAGATCGCGGTAATACGCCCGCGACATGCCGTGCAGCCATTCCACCGTTTCCGGACGCAGGTATTGCCGATCGCGATACGTTAGTGCCGCAGCGTAGTGGAAGTCGATGCAACGACGCGCCATTTCCAGCAGACACGCCTGCAGGCGCTCTCGCACGGGCAGGGCCGGATCGGCGGTTTCCCGGATGGCCGACAGGCAGATCTGCGCGGCCTCGCGGCACAGAATATCGAAGATCTCGTACTTGTCGGTGAAGTAGTAGTACACCGCCGGCTTGGTCACGCCGAGCGCGTTGCAGAGGTCGCTCATCGTCATGCCGGCATAGCCCTTGGTGAAGAAAAGTTGCGCGGCAGTATCGAGGATCTGCCGGCGCCGGGCCTCCTGCCGCTCGGCGATGTGCGGGCGCGTGGCCGGCGGTGTGACGCCAGAGGCCTCGATGGCCTCGGTTTCAGCAGACGGTTGCACGTCGGGAACGGCAGATTTGCGGACGGTGGACATGGCGCGTATTTTCGCATGCCGCCCGCAGATGCGCCGGGGCATCCGCGCATCGTGGCGACTGCCTCGCTTTCCGATGCTTGACGCATCAAAGAACGCTTTCTATATTTATACCCGTTGGTATACAAAATTACTTTGCGGTATAGATAGTGCGGCGCGACGCTGCGCACGCACTGCACAACCCATCGGAGACAAGCTTTGGCGATGGACGAGTCCGACGATCTCGGCGGCGTTCGCGCCCTCTGGGCGCGCGCATGGCCGGTCGATCCCCCACGTGAGCCGCATTACCCCATCGGGCGCGTTGCCCTCACCGACCATCTGCGGCATTGGGCGCGCATCACGCCAGACAAGCCAGCAATCCATTTCTACGGGCACGACACGACATTCGCTCAGCTTGACGATCTCTCCGACCGCTTTGCTCACCGGCGGGCGCCGCGAGAACATGGCCGTCTACAAGGTACCCATCGTGCGCATCGTCGACGCGCTGCCGCTCACGGCTACCGGCAACGTGCGCAAGCAGGATCTCGCACCGCTCGCTGAACAGCTCTAAACAACCCCGCTCCATGACGTTTCGCAAACTGCTGATCGCCAATCGCGGCGAGATCGCCATTCGCATTGCCCGTGCAGCCGCCGCGATGGGCTTGCCCTCCGTTGCCGTCTATTCCGAAGATGACCGCGACGCACTGCATCCCCTTCGCACCGATGAAGCCGTGCCCTTGCCCGGCAACGGCCCGCGTGCCTATCTCAATGGCGCGGCAATCCTCGCTGCCGCACGGGCCGTCGGCGCCGATGCTGTTCATCCGGGCTATGGGTTCCTGAGCGAGAACGCTGCCTTCGCACGCCAGTGCGCGCAGGCTGGCGTGCAATTCGTCGGACCGTCCCCGCACGTGCTTGACCTCTTCGGCGACAAGGCACGCGCTCGGGCGCTTGCGCATGAGGCGGGCATTCCCATCGTCAGTGGCACGCAAGGCGCAACCACCCTTGAAGAGGCGCGCGCGTTCTTCGCCGCGCTGCCACACTCGCACGGCATGATGATCAAGGCCGTGGCGGGCGGCGGCGGGCGTGGCATGCGCGCCGTGCACGATGCGCAGGCGATTGCCGACGCGTATGCGCGTTGCGTGTCCGAAGCCACTGCCGCCGGGGGTGACCAACCGCGCAGCGGCGACGTCTACGTGGAAGCGCTGGTGCCCACGCCGCGCCATATCGAAATCCAGATCGTCGCCGACACGGACGGCCACGTTACGCACCTCGGCGAGCGTGAATGCAGCCTGCAGCGCCGTCACCAGAAGCTGATCGAGATCGCGCCCAGCCCATCGCTGGACGACGCCCTGCGCACGCGCATCGCCGACGCGGCCGTCACGCTCGCCAAAGCGGCAGGCTACAGCGGCATTGGGACGTTCGAGTTCCTAGTGGAAAACGCAGGCGCACCGGACGCCACGTTCTATTTCATGGAAGCCAACCCACGCGTGCAAGTCGAGCACACCGTCACGGAGATGGTGACGGGCGTCGACCTGGTGGTGACACAACTGGCGCTGGCGCAAGGCGCGTCGCTCACGGACTTGGGGCTTGCTAGGCCGATCGCACCGCGCGGCCACGCCGTTCAAGTACGCGTCAACGCAGAGACCCTTGATGCAAGCGGCCAGCCGCATCCCTCCACTGGCACGCTCACCGCATTCGAGGCGCCCAACGGCCCCGGCGTGCGCGTCGACACCTGCGGTTATGCGGGCTACCGTCCGAACCCGCGCTTTGATTCGCTGCTGGCCAAATTGATCGTCCACGCACCACACGGCACGTATGCGCAGACGCTGGCACAGACGTACCGCGCGCTGTGCGAATTCCGCATCGAAGGGCTGGCCACCAACAAGCGGCTGCTGCAGGACCTGCTGCGCGACGCCGACGTGCAAGCCAACGCCGTGCATACGCAGTTTCTCGATGCGATGCTCGCCGACCTGGCAGCCGGCAACGGTGAAGCGCACCCTGCCCTGCACGCTACGTCGGTCACCACCCCGGATATGACGCCCGTTACGTCATTCCTCGATGAGCTTCCTGACGACGCCGAAGTGCTCACCGCGCCAATGGATGGCGCGCTGATCCAGATGCATGCGCAAGCCGGCGCCACGGTCGCGCGCGGCGAGGTGCTGGCCGTCATTGAAGCAATGAAGATGGAGCACGTCGTCATCGCACCCGCGGCCGGACGCGTGCTGCAAGTCTGCGCGCAGTCGGGCGCAACGGTGCGCGAAGGCCAGCCGCTGGCCGTGCTGCAGCCCAGCGATGCCCAACACGAGAGTGCCGCAGCCGACGCAGAGATCGACCTCGACCACATTCGCCCCGACCTGCAGGCCGTCATCGACCGCCATGCGTTTGGCCTTGACGATAACCGCCCGGATGCCGTTGCCCGCCGCCGCAAGACCGGCCAGCGCACCGCGCGCGAGAACATCGACCACTTGTGCGACGCCGGTTCATTCATCGAGTACGGCGCGCTTGCCATCGCAGCGCAACGCCAGCGGCGCGCACTCGACGATCTGATCCGCTCGACGCCGGCCGACGGCATCATCACCGGCATCGGAACCGTCAACGGCTCGCACTTCCCCGATCAGGACGCGCGCTGCATGGTGCTCGCGTATGACTACACCGTGCTGGCGGGCACCCAGGGCACCTTCAATCACAAGAAGACCGACCGTGCACTGGAGCTGGCGCAGCAATGGAAGCTGCCCGTTGTGCTGTTTGCCGAAGGCGGCGGCGGCCGGCCGGGGGACACTGAAAAGCGCGGCGTCAGCGGCCTGGACTGCCCGACCTTCATTCACTTCGCACGGCTGTCTGGGCTGGTGCCGACCATCGGTATCGTGTCGGGCCGCTGCTTTGCAGGTAACGCTGCGCTGCTGGGCTGCGCAGACGTGATCATCGCAACGCGCGACGCGACCATCGGCATGGGCGGCCCCGCCATGATTGAAGGCGGCGGCCTTGGCGTATACGCACCCGAAGAAGTTGGCCCTGTTAGCGTGCAGGCGCCCAATGGGGTGATCGATGTACTGGTCGACGACGAGACCGAAGCCGTCGATGCGGCACGCCGTTACCTGAGCTACTTCCAGGGCCCGCTTGCCAGTTGGGAGGCCGGCGACGTGCGCCACCTGCGCCACGCGATTCCCGAAAACCGTATGCGCAGCTACGACATGCGCGGCGTGATCGACGCGTTGGCCGACACAGGTTCGGTTCTGGAACTGCGTCAAGCATTTGGCGTGGGCATCGTCACCGCGCTGATCCGTATCGAAGGTCGCGCCTTCGGCTGCATCGCCAACAACCCGCGCCACCTGGGCGGCGCCATCGATTCTGCGGCAGCGGACAAGGCGTCACGCTTCATGCAGTTGTGCAACGCGTTCGACCTGCCCATCGTCTCGCTGTGCGACACACCGGGTTTCATGGTCGGGCCCGAAGCGGAGAAAACCGCCACCGTACGCCACGTCAGCCGCATGTTCGTGACGGCCGGCAACCTGCGCGTGCCTTTCTTCACCGTCGTGCTGCGCAAAGGCTACGGCCTTGGGGCGATGGCCATGGCCGCGGGCGGTTTCCAGGCGCCGTTCTTCACCGCTTCATGGCCCAGCGGCGAATTCGGTGGCATGGGCATCGAAGGCGCCATCCGCCTGGGGTTCCGCAAAGAGCTGGAAGCGGTGGAAGACCGCGCCGAGCGCGAGGCGCTGTTCCGCAAGATGGTCGAGGCCGCCTACGAGGAAGGCCGCGCGCTCAACATCGCCAGCTATCTCGAAATCGACGCCGTGATCGACCCGGCCGATACGCGCCGCTGGCTGCTGCGCGGGCTGCAATCGGCGCCGCCCGCACCGCCAAGGCACACACGCGACCCCGCCACCCGCCGCTTCATCGACACCTGGTAGCCGAGAACGCATACCGGGAGGAGACATGCCGCCAGTAATCCACTGCAGATTGCGCTGGCGCGGGAAGGCATGCAAAAACAGAGCTTTTCTGGGCGACGTCACGGTGCGCAAGATCGGCCGCCAGTTGCTGCTCCCAGCGTGGTATCGACGATCTCGCCGGTGGACGGAAAGATCGTCAAGGTTGCCTATGACGGCACCCAATAGGGACACACGACCGAGAGCACTACGGCGGCCGAGGATTTGGACCTGCCGACCACTTGCAAGAGGAAGCCGCCGGCGGGCGCTTAACCGATCAGTCCGACATCAATCAGCGCGGTCTGTGCGCAGCGGGCCGTATTCGATCGGCACCCAGGCGAAGGCGTTGCCCTCGCGGCGCACGTGCCCCAGCCCCGGGAACGGAAGATGAGCGCCGGCCACCCAGAGCTTGTCTCGCGCCGCTTCCGCAAACAGCTTGCGGCGCGTGGCGACAGCAGCCTTCTTGTCGACGTCATATTCGAACGCGACCTCGGGGTGCTGGAACTGCACGGCGTGGCTGTGCACGATATCGCCCCACACCAGCAGGCTGTGTCCCTTCGATGCGAACAGGTAACCGCTATGCCCCGGCGTGTGCCCGTTGGCGCGCACCGACCGTACGCCGGGCACCACCTCGTCACCCGGCTTGAATTGCTTGAGCTTGCCCGCAGCGGCATATGGCGCCACTGAGTCGCGCGCCATCTTGAAGAACGGTTGCATGTCGCTCGGTTTGGAAGCGGCAATCGTTTCGCTCAGCCAGAAATCGGCTTCCGGCGCGGCGACATACACCTGCGCATTCGGAAAGGCCGGTTGACCTTGCGGCGTCAGGAGGCCGCATGCGTGGTCCGGATGCAGGTGCGTCAGCAGCACGGCATCGATCTGCTCGGGCTGATAGCCGGAGGCGCGGACGTTGCCGGCCAGGCCGCCCATCGTCGGGCCAAAGCACGTGCCCGACCCCGTATCAACGAGGATGCGCTTGGCACCCGTGTCGATCAGAAAGCCGTTCACCGCCGTCTGCATGCCCGGCGTGTTCGATACAAACATCCGCGCCAGCAGGCTCTGCACCGATTGCGCGTTCAGGCCAAGCAGAGTCTTGGCGGGCAGATCGGTGTAGCCGTCGTAGAGCGCGGTCACCACGTGGTCACCCAGCGCCATACGGTAGTAACCGGGCACTTGGGTGCGTTGTTGCGTGGCAGCGGTAGCGGCTGAAGTTGCAGTTTGGGCTTGGGCGACTCCGAAAGACGTCGCCATCGCGGCGGCCACGGCTATCACGGCGACAGAAGTAAGCAAACGCATGTCTTGGCTCCTGGGAAAGACCGCTGCCCCGGTGCAGCGGCAAAAGCCGGATCATGCCACCGCCCAGCGCATTGCGTTGCCGCCATTGACGACAGGGGTATTGCCCACACAGAAAGCCGGCCCGGAAAAGAAACAAGGCCCGACATGCCGGGCCCATGCTTCAGACCAATCGACGGCGGCTGCGCAACCGCCCGTCAACCGGGTACGTGCTTATTGCACGTGGAACTTCGGCGTCGACACCACCGTGCCGCTCACCGTACAGTCCGGCGTGAGCAATGCGTTGGTGAACGTGAGCGACGAGTTCGGATCGTTCCAGGTGGTTACGACCTTGCTGGGGCCACAGCTGCCCAGCAGAAATACGCTGACTCCCGCGTTGTTGATCGACAGCTGGGTGGTGCTGTCGGCTTGGCCAGTCCACGGGGTCGCGCCCGAGATGAGGCCGCACGTCCCGCCGCCGGTAAACGATGTGGACGTGATGTTGACAATGCCCGAAGGCGTGATCGTACCGGTGAAGGTCGCTGTGCAATTGGCGCTGATGGAGCCTTTGGACAGCGTGGTCGCCCCGGTGACCGAGAATGGCTCGCCATTCGGGTTCATCGGTTGACCATCGACACGCGAAACGGTGACGGCAAGTGCGGGTGTGGCTGCTACGGTGGCAAGTGCGAGTGCAACTGCAAGAGTTACGACTTTACGTGTGCTCATTTATTGCCTCACTAGAACTGACGGTAGAAACCGCCTTAAGAATGCGGCGCGAACCGGTTCCCGCTCGAATCACGCCGCGCCGATTAGCCAGGCGCAGACAGCCGACACCCGGCTAAAACTTGTACGACACCCCAACGAACGTGATGATCGGATTGGCCTTGAGCGTGGTCTTGGTGGTGGCCAGCGTGGTGCCATCCGACGCTTTGATGACGGTCGCCGCCTCGGTCTTGAGCGGCAGATACGAGACCGTTGCCGTCAATGCCCATTGCTTGTTGATCGCGTAGCTCGCACCGAGGTTGAAGATCGGCGCCCACGACGACGACGATTTCCCCTCGACATACGTCGGCCCCGGCTTGCCTGCCCCCGCTGCCAGGACGCTGCCCAGTTCGCGATTCACGGCCGCCGCAAAGTACGGATTCAGCTCGATGTTGGTGAAGAAGCTGTAGACCACACCCACGCCCACGAACGGACGGAACGTCGACTGCGCGTGCCCGAAGTACCACTGCAGGATGACCCCGGGGCTCCATTGGCGGGCCTTGCGCACGGCGGGCTGATTGGACGGGTCGTCCAGATCGACGTGACCGAGCGCCCCTGCGGGCCCGGGTGCGCGGATCACGCCATGCCCGGTCAGCTTGAATTCGGGCGGCACGCCGGCAATCGTGGTCAGCGCAATGTTGTCGGTAAAGAAGTGCGTGAGCGTCAGGCCCAGCGTGTTGGCGTTGCTCACGCGCAGCCCGCTGTTGGGCGACGTGAAGCTGCCGGGCAAGCGCAGCGGATCATTGATCGGCGCATTGATCACGCTGGTGGTCAGGTTGTTGCTCGAGTCCTGCGGCATGATGTGGAACCAGCCCACCGTCGCCACGTTGTCACCGGCCTGCTGCGCCATGGCGCCTGCGGATGCGCAGGCCGCCATCAATGCGACAGTCAGTTTCTTCATGATGCTTCCTCCTGTTGTTCTGAGCGGAGCGCGGTTCTCTGTGCCGCGCCCCGTGGCGTGTGTTTCCGGAAACATCACTGCACGAAGGCGCCCACGGTGAAGTACGGGTTCTTCGTATCGCTCATGTCCAGGAAGCCGAAGGTCTTGCCGGTGAAGATCAGCTTGCCCGTCGGGGCCGAGCCGGCAGGCGCGCTGGTCTGCGTGGTCCGGATCACGCCCGGGACGGTCTGCGTGAAATCCAGGTTCAGCGGTCGCGCCAGCGCTGCCTGCGACGCGTTGAACGGATCGAGCATCGTGGCCTGCGCGCCCACCAGCGCCGTGGCACGGTAGTTGAACGTGCTGTCCACACCGGTGTATTCGCCGTCTTGCGAGCCCTGCGCGATGTTGCCGACCGGTGCCATGATCGAAATGCCGGACTCGTCGTCTGCCACCGGCGGGCCGGCCGTCAAGTCGGAATTGGCCGCACCGACGCGAATGAAGACTGGCACGAGCTGGCCATACAGCTTGCCCACGATCATCACGCCCTTGCCCGCCTTGGCCGGATCCAGCGACGACACCGTTGCCGGCACCTGCGGCTGATAGTTCAGCGTGGTGAAGGCCGGCGCGTCGCTGCGCAGCGTCAGCTTCTGGTTGACCGTCGCGCTTGACGTCAGGCACGCCCCGCCGTTCTTCACCCCGAGGTTGTCGCACTCGGTGTAGGTGCCATCCGCATTGATGGTGAACCGGGCATCGACCGCCTGCTGCGAGAAGCTCTGCGACGGCACCTGGTGATAGCCAAGCTGGTTGTAATTGCCAGCGATCCTGTTCAGATCGGTCTCGGTGTTCGAGAAGCTGATGAACGGGTAATACGGGAACGTGGTCTGCGCAATCTTGCCCACGCCAACGATGCCGTCGAACTGAATCGTCGCACCCGGAATCGTGCCGCCGAGCACGCCCTGCCCGAGGAAGAACCGCGCAGGCCGGCTCGGATCGAGGCTCGCGTTATTCAGGCGGAACGCGCACTGGTTCAGCTTCTCGGTCGGCAGCGCCGGCTCTTGCGTGAGCGTGCCGGTCTGCACGTTGTTGGGCGCCGTATCGCGGGTGGGCGCCACGGTGCCCGTCTTGACCGGAATTGGCGAGGCCAGATACGTGATCTGGTACGTCATCTTCGTTGTGTCGAGCTGCACCTTCACGAGTTCGCCCGAGCCCGACCCGCCGGTGAACACGGTGTTGTAGTCGATGGCCTGCGGACACAGGCGCTGGATCACCGGGGCCGGCGAATCATCTCCGCCGCCTCCACACGCCGTCACCATCGGCGCGCACGCGAGCACGACCAACCATTTACGCCATTGCATTTGCGTCTCCTCCATGTTGTTGTTCAGCCGCGGCGACGCCACGTGTACATGTCACGCACGCCGCCGCATGTGGTTTTCGTTGCTGCGCGCTTCACTGGACGAATGCGCCGACCGTGAAGAACGGGTTGTACTTGTTGTTGTTCATGAGCATCGCGTACACGTTGCCGACCTTGACCGCCACGCCGGTGTCTCCCGCCTTGAACAACGCGACGTTGCCGCTGGCGCCCCGCGCGTTGAAGTCGTTCTGCGCGGTCACGATCAGCTTGCCCGGCGAGCTTTGCGTGTAGTCGAGCCCGAACTGCGCCGTCACACGCGAGGTGAGCGGGTTGATGAAGGCGGCGGTGCCGTTCTGGAACAGCGTCGAGGTGTAGTTGGCGGCCAGCGTCGATACAGCCGTGCCGTCGCTGCAGTTGCCGGCATTGGCGTGGAAGAAGCCACCGCTGTAGGAACCCGACAGCTCCGGATGATCGATCGTCGCGTTCAAGCCGTTGCCGCTGGCAGGCGCACCGCTCGGACCGTTGTTGGTGACCACGCCGCAAGCTGAGCCGCTGGTCGCCCCCACATAGCCCCCCTTGAGCGCGTTGGCCGGGATCGCCGTTGCAGGTGACAGGATCGAGATGCCGATCTGATCATCCGCCACCGAAGCCAGCAGGTTTGTCGGATCGCTATGCGAATAGCCGACACGGATCACCACCGGCACCACCTGCCCGTTGAGCTTGCCGGCAATCAGAATGCCTTTGGCCTGGCTCGGCGCCAGCAGCACCAGCGGCGACACTTGACCGACATACGGATACGGCACGCTGCTGCTGGTCGGGTTGCTGACAAACACGTTGTCCTGCGAGCCATCGGTGTTCTGACGCAGCGTCCAGGGCGTGCCCGTCGTGTGGCAGGAATAGTCGATCCCTTCGGCCGTACACGAGCCGTCCGCTTTTAACTTTTGCGTCCAGTTGACGGCGTCGGGCTGCCAGCCTTGCGGCGCCGAGGTCTGGTTGCCCGAACCCGTGGGCGTGACATGCACGCCAACCTGGTTGTAGCGCCCAGCAACCTGCGAGAAATCCGTCACTGTCTCGGAGAAGCCCAGGAACGGATAGAAGTCGAACGTGCGCGAGGGCACTGCGCCAATCACGACGCCGGGAATCGGCTGAATGCCGGCAAACTGGATCGTCGCCCCCGGAATGCCGCCCCCCA
This sequence comes from Ralstonia pickettii, assembly GCF_016466415.2. Lineage (NCBI taxonomy): Bacteria > Pseudomonadati > Pseudomonadota > Betaproteobacteria > Burkholderiales > Burkholderiaceae > Ralstonia > Ralstonia pickettii. The sequence goes on from NZ_CP066771.1 coordinate 2,142,190, forward strand.
CGATGCCCTGGCCGACAAACAGCATCGGCGGGTCTTGCGGATTGACGGTGATCGCGTAGCTGTTGTCCGCCGTCTTGCCCGACTGCAGCACGAAAGCACAGCGGTTCTGCTCAGGAGTCGGCAAGTTGGTCGGATGGACGAACGTGCCGTTGATGGTCAAGCCCTTGCGCGTCGTATTGACCTGCCCCGCCGAGGTCGGCACCGACGATTCCAGAAACTGCATCTGGTACGTGTTCTTGCTTGTGTCGAACTTGACCTTGATGTACTCGCCGCTGCCCGAGCCGCCCGTGTACGTCGTCGTGTAGTCGAGCGCTGCCGGGCACAGACTGGTCGGCGTGCTCGGTGTGGTGACCGCTCCGCTGGGCGGGCAAGAGCTGCCCGAACACTGCGCAACATCCGACAAGCCGGGGTCGTCTGCCCCGCCGCACCCGCCAATGAACGGCATGGCAACTATGCAACTGATTGCCATGACAACAAAAAGATGACGTCGACTACCCATGGTTGTCTCCTCACGTTTTGGAACTTGTTGTGTTGTGGGCCGGCGAATATGTGGAACAGCCGGTCAATACCCCCGCCTGCCGGCGAATTGCAGCCGACAGCGCACGATCTGCCCAGTCGGCAGATCGACTTGCAAACGTCAAAAACGACGGGCGTGCTTGGGTCGCGTTACCGGTAATCGGCCGGTATCACGCTGATCGGCTGGGCGCCGATCCCAAGAAAAATCGTGGTAATGCTGCTAGCGCGGATGAGCTTCACCACCGCTGCTGCAGTGATGACGATGGCGATGACGCGCGTGGGCACGCGCAAAAGCGGAATGCTGGAAGGGCCCGTTTTGAATGCGTAACATCCTGTGTCTCCAAAGGATACGCTACTGGCTATTTACTTATCGTTATGGCCAAAACTATGGTCCGGCCGGAGTATGAAGTAAATAGAGATTTCATTCAAAACAGCGGCGGCAATCCCCCGCACAAGCAGGCGCGGCGCGGTTTGGTGGCCTTTCAAACGCGGGAATGAAACCGTTTCGTTTGAAGCGTTTTAAACTCCTCCCTCCGGTTGGGGGGAATGCCCGCGCAGTGCGGCTTATTCAATTATGTCGAAATGAATATATTTCGCCGGGAGCCACCGCATTAGCAAAATACGATCCCGAGACAATAACGCGCGTAAGAAAAAGAAAAAGCCGCCACATGGAATGGCATACAAACGCGGAAGAAAGGGAAGAAAAGGCGGGAGGGGAAAGAATGGTGGGCCGGGTGGGATTCGAACCCACGGTGTCCTTTCGGAGGCGGATTATGAGTCCGCTGCCTGCAACCAGCACGGCGTCCGGCCCTGTAAAACGAGAAAAAAAGAGACCCGGCGCTTAGGCCGGGCCCGACGCAGGATTTTACCTGAAAGTGGGCGCGAGCCCACTCGGAAAATCGCCTGCTTCGCTAGAAGATCAGCTTCCCTCTAGGAAGCTCTTCAGCTTGTCGGAGCGGCTCGGATGGCGCAGCTTGCGCAGTGCCTTCGCTTCGATCTGACGGATACGCTCGCGGGTCACGTCGAACTGCTTGCCGACTTCTTCCAGCGTGTGGTCAGTGCTCATTTCGATACCGAAACGCATGCGCAGCACCTTGGCTTCGCGCGGCGTCAGCGAATCGAGCACGTCCTTCACCACGCCGCGCATGGAACCATGCAGCGCCGCTTCGGCCGGGGCCAGCGTGTTCGTATCCTCGATGAAATCGCCCAGATGGGAATCGTCGTCGTCACCGATCGGCGTTTCCATGGAGATCGGCTCCTTCGCGATCTTCATGATCTTGCGGATCTTGTCTTCCGGCATCTCCATCTTCTCGGCCAGCGTTGCCGGATCCGGTTCATTGCCGGTTTCCTGCAGGATCTGACGCGAGATGCGGTTCATCTTGTTGATCGTCTCGATCATGTGCACCGGAATACGGATGGTGCGCGCCTGGTCGGCGATCGAACGCGTGATCGCCTGACGGATCCACCACGTGGCGTACGTCGAGAACTTGTAGCCGCGACGGTATTCGAACTTGTCCACCGCCTTCATCAGGCCGATGTTGCCTTCCTGGATCAGGTCGAGGAACTGCAGACCGCGGTTGGTGTACTTTTTGGCGATCGAGATCACCAGCCGCAGGTTGGCCTCGGTCATCTCACGCTTGGCCTCGCGAGCGCGGCGCTCGCCTTCCGACATCTTGCGGTTGACGTCCTTCAACTCGGCCAGCGGCAGCACCACGCGCGCCTGCAGGTCGATCAGCTTTTGCTGCAGTTCGTGCACAGCCGGCACGTTGCGCTCGACGATGGTGCTGTACGGCTTACCGTCGGCCACCACGGTCTCGATCCACTTCAGGTTAGTCTCGTTGCCCGGGAAGCGCGCAACGAAGTCGCTGCGCGGCATGCCGCACTTGTCCACCACGATGTTCAGGATGGCGCGTTCGAGCTTGCGCACTTCGTCCACCTGGCCGCGCAGCGTGTCGCACAGGCGCTCGACGTTGCGCGCCGTGAAGCGGATCGTCATCAGCTCGGCCTGGATGGCTTCCTGTGCCTTCACGTAAGGCTTGGACTTGTAGCCTTCCTTCTCGAACGCACGGCGCATCTTGTCAAACTGCTCGCCGATCACACCAAACTTGACCAGCGCGGCCTGCTTGAGCTCTTCGAGTTGACGGGCCGAAGCTGCGGCAGCGCCGGCACCTTCATCGTCCTCGTCTTCCTCTTCGTCGCCTTCTTCTTCGGCTTCCTCTTCCTCGAATTCCTCCTCTTCCTCAGCAGCAGCGGCTGCATCGGCTTCGGCGTTCGGGTCGATCAAGCCATCGATGTACTCGTCGATCTTGGCTTCGTCGTTGGCCACGCGCTCGCCCATGGCGAGGATTTCGGAGATGGTGACCGGGCAGGCCGAAATGGCCATGACCATGTCCTTCAGGCCGGCTTCGATGCGCTTGGCGATCACGATTTCGCCTTCGCGCGTCAGCAGCTCAACCGTGCCCATTTCGCGCATGTACATGCGCACCGGGTCGGTCGTGCGGCCGAATTCGGAGTCAACCGTCGACAGCGCGGCTTCAGCTTCTTCTTCAGCTTCCTCTTCCGTGGTCACGGAAGGTGCGTTGTCGTTCAGGAGCAGCGTTTCGGCGTCCGGCGCCTGCTCGTACACGGCAACGCCGATGTCGTTGAGCGTGGCAACCAACGTTTCCAGCGACTCCACATCGACCATGTCGTCGGGGAGGTGGTCGTTGATTTCGGCGTAGGTCAGGTAGCCGCGCGATTTGCCCAGCTTGATCAGCGCCTTGAGCTTCTGGCGGCGGGCCTCAAGCTCTTCTTCCGAACCGCCTTGCTGCGAGGCAGCGAATTCCTTGAGCAGGGCTTTTTCCTTGGCCTTGCGGTCACGGGCCTTCAGCTTTTCGGTTTTCGGTGCCGGAGCGGCGGGGGTGTCAAATTCTTCAGTCACGTCCGTGCTGCTGTCGTCTGCCTGCGTCTCTGCCTTGGGCTTGCGGCCGCGCTTCTTGGGCTCGGCTGCTGCTTCGGCGCGGGGCGCGGGAGGAGTTGTGGGGGTGGCCTCTGCCTGGGCGGTGCGCTTGGTGTCCTCCGCGGCCGCCTTGGCTGGCTTGGCTGCGGTGTTGGTACGAGCGGTACCCGTCTTGGTTGCGCTTGCGCTGGCAGGGGTCTGCTTGCTCTCGACTTCGGTAACTTTCGATTTCGCCACGGTGGTTGTCTTGCCCTTGAGTGCGACGGAAGCGGCTGTGCCGCCAGGTCTGGCGCTCGTGCTCATCGACGTCGAGACCTTGCCTGAGGTTGAAGATTGGATCGCGCCCTTTGTGCGCGCTGTCGGTTTGACAGTCTTGGCGGCGACGGCGATATCGGCGGTCTGGCGCGGCTGGGTTTTCCCCGTCTTTGCCGGCGCAGTGGCCTTCACTCCTGTCGATCCCGCCTGCCCTACATGAGTCCGACCATTCGCGACTTTCGCCGTTCCCGCTGATGTCTTTCCTCCTCCCGAGCCGCGCGCCGATGAGGATCGCTTGGCAGAATCAGAAGCAGGACTGGCCTTGGAACCGGCCTTCGCGGAGGTCTTCACCTTCACCATGGGCACGCTCACTCCCCCAAAAATGGGAAAAAGGACTTGCAATCCAAACCGGCTATTCTAGCACGCCAGACCAAGCCGGTCTAAACGAAAATCGGGTTTTCGCCTGAAAAATCAAGGGGCTACCCGCAATTGCCCGCCCCGCTTGGGGCTTGCCTCTGCGGCGCATGCACTACACAAGCTGCCGCCGGCGGCTGATTTCGCCCACCAGCCAGCGCATGCGCTCCTTGTCTTCGTCGCCGGCATGACCGGCTTCCATCTTGCGTTGCAACATCTCCAGCTCGCGCTTCAGCGGCTCCGCGAGCATCTTTTGTACGGCGGCATCAAATTCGGAAATGGCCGGCTCCAGCTCGATATCGTCTTGCAGCACAGCCGTACGCAGTCCGGCAAACGCTTCGGCGTAGGGCGTCTGACCGAGACGCTCGATGAAGGCGCCGAAGTGCACTGCCGGACCCGCAGCATCGCATTCGGCGAGCAGCCCCGCCAATACCTCACCTTGGGGCAATTGAGGCGCAGTCAACTGGGCGCGGGCATCGGCGTCGAGCCGGGCCGCCAGCGCGGGATAGCGCATCAGCAGGCGCAGCACCTTCTGCTCAAGCGCCGTGGGTGCGGTGCGCGCCACCCGGGGCCGTTTCTGTGTCATGCGCCCTGCTTGTGCCGGGTCGCTGCGAAGACCGCATAGCGCTTCGATATCGGCGGGCGTGGTGCCGGTCATTTCTGCCAGACCGCGCACGATCTGCAGGCGCAGTCCGCCAGCGGGCATGGCACTCAGCAGCGGCTTGGCTTCATATTGGGCGCGGGCACGCCCCTCGGGCTGGCGCAGGTCGAGGTCTTCTGTCACAGCCTGCAGCAGGAAGCGTGACAGCGGCATCGCGTTGTGGACTTCACGGGCGAAGGCCTCGGTGCCCTCTTCGCGCACGAAGCTGTCCGGATCGTGCTCCGCGGGCAGGAAGAGGAACTTGATGGTCTTGTTGTCGGTGGCGTGCGGCAGGCAGGCTTCGAGCGCACGACGTGCGGCGCGGCGCCCGGCGCTATCTCCATCAAACGAGAAGATGACGGTGTCGACCTGCCGCAGCAGCTTCTGCACGTGAGTCGGCGTGCACGCCGTGCCCAGCGTAGCCACCGCATTGGCAAACCCCAGCTGCGCCAGCGCGACGACGTCCATATAGCCTTCCACGACCAGCACATAGGCGAACTCGCGGATGGCGTTGCGTGCCTCGAACAGCCCGTACAGCTCGGTGCCCTTGCTGAACAGCGGCGTTTCGGGAGAGTTGAGATATTTCGGCTCGCCCTGCCCCAGCACCCGGCCGCCGAACCCGATCACCACGCCCTTGGTATTGCGGATGGGGAACATGATGCGATCGCGAAACCGGTCGTAGCGACGGTGCGAACCATCGGCGCCGGTCTTCTCGCTTTCGATGACGAGACCGGCTTCGATGAGCGGTGCGGCGGTGGCGTCTTCGCGGTATGGGCCGAACACGGCTTCGAGCGATTGCCAATCGTCCGGCGCATAGCCGAGGCCAAAGTGTGCGGCGATCTCGCCGGTCAGGCCGCGGCCTTTGAGGTATTGGATGGCGTTGGGGGCGCTGCGCAATTGCTTGCGGAAGTGATCGCACGCGCGGGCCATGACGTCACCGAGAGCAACGGTCTTGGCTTGCTGCTCGGCCCGCGCCGCAGGCGGCAATCCCCCGCGCTCTTCGGGCACGACCATGCCGACGGACTGTGCAAGATCCTTGATGGCCTCGACGTACGACTGCCCGGAAAACTCCATCAGGAAGCCAATCGCCGAGCCATGCGCGCCGCAGCCGAAGCAGTGATAGAACTGTTTGGTGGGCGATACCGAGAAAGACGGCGATTTCTCGTTATGGAACGGGCACAGCCCCATGAAGTTGGCGCCGCCCTTCTTCAATTGCACGTAACGGCCTACCACGTCGACGATATCGACGCGGTTGAGCAGGTCGTCAATGAACGGCTGCGGGATCACGCGGAGTGCGCCCCTTGGATGCTGCGAGGGTGGAGGGGATTCAGGCGCCGGTCAGGGCGGCCTTCACGCGTGCCGAGACTTGCGTCATGTCGGTACGGCCAGCCAGGGCCGGCTTGAGGACGCCCATCACTTTGCCCATGTCCTGCGGGCCCGAGGCACCGACCTTGGCCACGGCGTCACGCACCGCAGCGTCGACTTCGGCTTCCGACAGCTGTGCGGGCATATAGACCTGCAGCACAGCGACTTCTGCCGCTTCCTTGGCGACGAGATCGTCACGGCCGGCTTGCTCGAATGCGGTGATGGAATCCTTGCGCTGCTTGAGCATCTTGTCGATCACGGCCAGCACGGCAGCGTCATCCAGTTCAATGCGCTCGTCCACCTCGCGCTGCTTGATGGCAGCCTGCAACAGGCGGATCGTGCCCAGGCGATCCGTTTCCTTGGCGCGCATGGCCGCCTTCATGTCTTCCGTGATCTGGGCCTTGAGGGACAACTGCGACATTCCGAACTCCGATAAACGGCAAAACCCGCTTGGACGGTGGGCCCAGCGGGTTGCAAACTTGAAAAATGGATCACTGATCGTAGCACAGAACCCGGACAGTTCCAGGACCGATCCGTGGGGGATCAGCGGGCCGAGGCAGCCTCGCCCGCCGCGACGGCCGAAGCCCACGCCCATTGGAAGTTGTAGCCGCCAAGCCAGCCCGTCACGTCGACCACCTCGCCGATAAAGTACAGGCCGGGCGCCGATTGGGCCTCCATCGTGGCGGAGGACAGCGCGCGCGTATCGACCCCGCCGCGCGTCACTTCGGCCTTCCGGTACCCTTCACTGCCGGACGGAGTCAGTTCCCATCGGTTCAGCGCCGCGCCAAGGTTGCGAAGCACCTTGTCGGGCAACTCGGCAATCGGGGCCTGCGGGTGGGCGCCGTGCGTGGCGCACCATGCCTGCGCGACGCGTTCCGGCAGGCGCTGCGCCAGGACCGTACCGAGTTGCTTGCGTGAGCCGGTTTTCTCATCGCACAGCCACTGCCCGGCGTCGGTGTCCGGCAGCAGATCGACAAGAAGCGGCTGGCCGGCATGCCAAAAACTGGAGATCTGCAGCACCGCCGGACCCGACAGCCCGCGATGGGTGAGCAGCAAGTCTTCTCGGAACGTCGTAGCGCTGCCCTTGCGGCCGCCCTTGGCCGGAGGCTGCGCAACGGTCACGTCCACTTCCATCGACACGCCCGACAACGCCGAGAACGGCGCCCAATGCTCGGCGTTGAAGGTGAGCGGCACCAATGCCGGGTGCGTCTCAACGATCTTCAAACCGAATTGGCGCGCAATGCGATACCCGAAATCGGTCGCGCCGATCTTGGGGATGGACAGGCCGCCCGTGGCGATCACCACCTTGTTGGCGACGATCTCGCCCGCACTGGTCGACAGGCGATAGGCCTCGCCGTCCTTGCCGACTTCAGCGATCGCGCAGCCGGTGCGCCAGATGACGTTGCCCCGCTCGCATTCCGTTTCGAGCATGCGGATGATGTCTTCCGCACTGTCGTCGCAGAAGAGCTGGCCCTTGTGCTTCTCGTGATACGGAATGCGGTAGCTGGAGACGAGGCTGACGAAGTCCTGCGCCGTGTACCGCGCCAGCGCCGAGCGGCTGAAGTGCGGGTTGTTCGACAGGTAGTTGGCCGGACCCGCGTTGATGTTCGTGAAGTTGCAGCGGCCACCGCCAGAAATGCGAATCTTCTCCGCCAGCTTTGTTGCGTGATCGATCAGCACCACGCGCGCGCCCCGCTGCCCGGCCACGGCCGCGCACATCATCCCGGCCGCGCCTGCGCCGATCACCGCTACATCGCACCGCATCATGATCGCTGCGCCGCCCTATTCTTGAAGAAACCGCGCATTTTAACTTGTGCTATCTTCGGCGGCCTTCCCATTGCAACTACTCACACCCGCTTGCCATGCTGGTCCTCGGCATCGAATCCTCCTGTGACGAAACCGGCGTCGCCCTGTACGACACGGCGGCTGGCCTGCGCGCGCATGCGCTGTATTCGCAGATCGCCATGCACCGCGAGTACGGCGGTGTGGTGCCTGAGCTGGCCTCGCGCGATCACATCCGCCGCGTGATTCCGCTGCTCGAAGAGGTGCTCGGCAAGGCGGGCGCCACACGCGCGGACATCGACGCCATTGCCTATACGAAGGGCCCCGGGCTGGCAGGCGCACTGCTGGTGGGCGCTTCGGTGGCGAACGCGCTGGCATTTGCACTGGGCAAACCGCTGGTCGGCGTGCATCACCTGGAGGGGCATCTGCTCTCGCCGTTGCTGGAGGCCGACCGGCCGGAGTTTCCGTTCCTGGCGCTGCTCGTCTCGGGCGGGCATACGCAGTTGATGCGCGTCGATGCCGTCGGCCAGTACACGCTGCTTGGCGAGACGCTCGACGATGCCGCCGGCGAAGCCTTCGACAAGACCGCCAAGCTGCTCGGCCTCGGCTATCCGGGCGGCCCCGCCGTTTCGCGCCTGGCCGAGTTCGGCAACCCGGGCGTGTTTGACCTGCCCCGACCGATGCTGCATTCGGGCAATTTCGATTTCTCGTTCGCGGGCCTCAAGACCGCGGTGCTCACCCAGGTGCGCAAGCTCAACCTGACCGATAGCGAAACCTGCCACCAGCCGCGCGCGGACCTTGCCCGGGCGTTTGTCGACGCCATCGTCGAAGTGCTCGTCAAGAAGACGCTGCGCGCCGCGCGCGAGCATGGCCTCAAGCGCATCGTCGTGGCCGGCGGCGTGGGCGCCAATCGCCAATTGCGCGAGGGGCTGAACGCCGAGGGCAACAAGCGCGGCCTGCGCGTTTATTACCCCGACCTGCAGTTCTGCACCGACAACGGCGCGATGATCGCCTTTGCCGGCGCCATGCGGTTGCAGGCAGACCCCGCCCAGGTGCAGGACGGCTACGGCTACGGCGTGACGCCGCGCTGGGACCTCGAAGACATCCGCATTCACGAGGCATGAAAAAAGCCGCTCGGTTGAGCGGCTTTCTCTTGGGGCGGCGCGTCGATTAGTTGTCGGTGCGTTTGTCGCGCTCGATCAGCGCATAGGCGCTGTGGTTGTGAATCGACTCGAAGTTTTCCGCTTCCAGCGTGTAGGCGACGATGCGGTCGTCCTGGTTCAGGCGCATGGCGATATCGCGCACCAGGTCTTCCACGAACTTCGGATTTTCGTACGCACGCTCGGTCACGAACTTCTCGTCCGGACGCTTAAGCAGGCCCCACAGTTCGCACGACGCTTCTTCTTCGGCCATGCGGATCAGCGATTCCACCGGCGTATCGGCGGCCAGCTCGGCATCGATCGTGATGTGCGAGCGCTGATTGTGGGCGCCGTACTGCGAGATCTTCTTCGAGCACGGGCACAGGCTCGTCACCGGCACCAGCGCCTTGACGCGAACCTTGGTATGGCCGTCGCGCACTTCGCCAATCATCGTCACTTCATAGTCCATCAGCGACTGCACGCCCGACACCGGGGCCGTCTTGCTGACGAAATACGGGAAGTGGACTTCGATGCGGCCGGCGTCGGCTTCGAGCTTCTCCAGCATCTTTTCCAGCAGCAACTGGAATTGCGCCAGATTCAGGGGCTCGCGCTCTTCTTCAAGCAGCGCGACGAAGCGCGACATGTGCGTGCCCTTCTGGTCGGCCGGCAGATGCACGTCGAGGTTGTACGTGCCGACGGTATTCAGCACGCCCGAAGGCGTTTGCAGCGACATCGGGTAACGCACACCGCGCACGCCAACACGCTGAATGGGAATCTGGCGGTTATCGTGGCTGGACTGCACGTCCGGCATCGCGAAAGCCGGGTTCATATCGTTCATGATCGGTTTCCTTTACGGTCGCCCGGCCATCGCAGTCGGCCGGCACGCAACGAGTGTGAAACCGCGGAACCTGGCTGATGCTGACCACCCCTCAAGTGATCGACTCGGCCCATCCCGCGACTGCGCACACAATTCAAAAATAGGACTGGCGGAGTGTAAAAGAAATCTCCTACCTTTGCAGTCAACTACTCAAACCCCCGGCTGCAATGCGGGTGATTGATTCTGCCTATGGCGCGGGGCCAAAGTGCCTCAGGCGACGCGCGGGGCGGCAGCACGCGGCTGTACGGCAAAACGCTCGCGGATGGAAGCGAGGATGCCATTGGCGTCCAGCCCGCATTGCGCCAGCAGCGCCGCGTGATCACCGTGATCGACAAAGCGGTCGGGCAGGCCGAGTTGCAGCACTGGCGTGGCGACACCTGCGCAAGCCAGTGCTTCCAGACAGGCGCTGCCTGCACCGCCCATCACGCAGCCTTCCTCTACGGTGACCACGTAATCGTGCGTGCGGGCCATTTCCAGCACGCAAGCCACGTCGAGAGGCTTGACGAAGCGCATGTTGACCAGGGTCGCGTCCAAACGCTCAGCCGCTGCCGAAGCCGGGGCCACCATCGAACCAAATGCCAGAATCGCCACACGCTGGCCGGCCGGAGCCGTCGACGCGCGGCGCACTTCGGCCTTGCCCACGGGCAGCGACTCCAGCGTCGGCTGCACCGCCACGCCCGTGCCGGCACCCCGCGGATAGCGGACCGCTGTCGGGCCATCTTGCGCGAAGGCTGTGCTGAGGAGTTGGCGGCATTCGTTCTCGTCGGCCGGCGTCATCACCATCATGTTGGGGATGCAGCGCAGGTAGGCAATGTCGTAGGCACCGGCGTGCGTGGCGCCGTCTGCACCGACCAGCCCTGCGCGGTCCAGCGCAAATACCACCGGCAGGTTCTGCAGCGCCACGTCGTGGATCAACTGGTCGTAGCCGCGCTGCAGGAACGTCGAATAAATCGCAACGACCGGCTTGAGCCCCTCGCACGCCAGGCCGCCGGCAAAGGTGACGGCGTGCTGCTCGGCGATGCCGACGTCGTAATAGCGATCGGGAAAGCGCTGTTCGAACTCCACCATCCCCGAGCCTTCGCGCATGGCCGGCGTGATACCCACCAGGCGCTTGTCCGCCGCCGCCATATCGCACAGCCATTGGCCGAACACTTGCGTGTACGTGACCTTGGCCGGACGCCCCGAAGGCTTGATGCCCTCCTGCGGATTGAACTTGCCCGGGCCGTGATAGAGGATCGGATCAGCCTCGGCCAGCTTATAGCCCTGGCCCTTCTTGGTGACGACGTGCAGAAACTGCGGGCCGCCACCTTCACGTGCGCGCTGGCGGATGTTCTGCAGCGTCGGTACCAGCGATTCCAGATCGTGCCCGTCGATCGGACCGATGTAGTTGAAGCCGAACTCCTCGAACATCGTCGCCGGCACGAACATGCCCTTGGTGTGTTCCTCGAAGCGCTTGGCAAACTCGAGCACCGGCGGCGCCACCGACAGCAGCTTTTCCACGCCCTTCTTGGTGGCCGCGTAAAACTGCCCGCTCATCAGCCGCGCCAGATAGCGATTCAGCGCCCCCACCGGCGGCGAGATCGACATGTCGTTGTCGTTGAGCACGACCACCAGCGGCAGGTCTTTATAGACGCCCGCGTTGTTCATCGCCTCGAAGGCCATGCCGGCGCTCATCGCACCGTCGCCGATCACCGCAATGGCGACGCGGTCTTCGCCCTTGGTCTTGGCGCCCAAGGCCATGCCAAGCGCAGCCGAAATCGACGTGGACGAGTGCGCGGTGCCGAACGTGTCGTACGGGCTCTCGCTGCGGCGCGGGAAACCGGAGATGCCGTCCAGCTGGCGCAGCGAGCCCATCTGGTCGCGGCGGCCCGTCAGGATCTTGTGCGGATAGCTCTGGTGGCCGACGTCCCACACGATGCGGTCTTCCGGCGTGTTGAAGACGTAGTGCAGTGCGATGGTCAGTTCGACCGTGCCCAGGTTCGACGACAGATGGCCGCCCGTTTGAGAGACGGAATCGAGCACGAAGGCGCGCAACTCATCTGCCAGCGGCCCGAGTTGACGGCGGTCCAGGCGGCGCAGGTCGGCCGGATCGTCGATGGTGTTCAGAAGTTCGTACGTCATGTGGGACCGCCGCTCAGGCGTTTTGGCAAAGACTTCTAAGGTCCATGCAATGTTGTTCAGTGGCCACGCCGCACGATCAGGTCGGCCATCTGGGCCAATCGAACGGTACGGGCTTCGCCCGCTTCACAGCCGATCTCGCCGGCCAACTGTGCGACCGCCGCAGCCGCTGCGGCGTGCAGCTCATCGGCTAGCGCCCGGGCCTTGTCCAAGCCGAGGATGGACACGTAAGTCGGCTTGTCGTTGGCCTGATCCTTGCCGGCGGTCTTGCCCAGCGTTGCAGTATCGGCCGTCACGTCGAGGATGTCGTCGACCACCTGGAACGCGAGTCCAACAGCGCCTGCATAAGTATCCACATGCTCCAAGGCAGCGGCATTCACGCCAGCACAGAGCGCGCCCATGCGCAGACTGGCTCGCAGCAACGCACCGGTCTTCATGCGGTGCATCGCTTCCAATGCATCCTGCGACAGCGCAACGCCGACGCTTTGCAGATCGATCGCCTGACCGCCCGCCATGCCCAGCGAACCGGACGCGCGTGCCAATTCACCCACCAGTTGCGCCCGCGTTGGTGGGCTGACCGCGCCCAACTCAGCCAGCAGGATGAACGCCTGCGTCTGCAACGCATCACCCACCAGCAGCGCCGTCGCTTCATCATAGGCGCGATGCACGGTTGGGCGGCCGCGACGCAGGTCATCGTCATCCATGCACGGCATGTCGTCGTGGACGAGCGAATAGGCGTGGATCATCTCCACCGCGCAGCTTACGCCGTCCAGCGCCACAGGCGATGCGTCGCCAAGCGCACCGGCGGCGTGCGCCAGCAATGGGCGCACACGCTTTCCCGCACCCAAGGTGGCGTAGCGCATGGCGGCATGCAGACGTTGTGGCGAGACGGTTTCGGCCGGCAGCGCGCGCTCGAGCGCAACTTCCGTCCGCGCGACCACAGACGCCATCCATTGGGCGAAATCGCTCATGCGTCGCCCTGTTCGTTCGTGTTGCTATCGTCGCCCAACGGCTTCAGGGCATCGCCGTCAAGCACGCGCACCTGTTGCTCCACTCGCTCTAGCACCTGCTGGCAGTACTTGACCAGTTCCGCCCCGCGTCGATACGCCGCAAGCGAGGCCTCCAGCGGCAATTCACCGGATTCCATGCTGGCGACTAGGGTTTCGAGTTCGGCCATGGCCGCTTCATAGGAAGCCGGCGTAGCGGAGGGTGTGGCGGACGCGCTGGGGGCGTCGTTTGAGGCACGGGGCATGCCGATTGCGAATCAGAAAAGGACAATCTGGCATTTTACGGCAATTCCGCGTGCGTTCTGCGCACATCCCGCAACGCGTGGGGTAGCGGTTTGCAACGGCAAGGCAGGGCATCGTCAGCCTGGCCGCCGAGCGACTGGCGGCAGAAAGCGGTCGAAAATCAGGGACTTATCAATTTCCCTGGGGTACAATCCCCCCCTTTCCTCCAAAGGCCGGGCCGGTGTACGCCGCTCCGCACGATGGTTTGGGTCTGTTGGCCCATTGAACGTATGGTCGTTGGCCCAAGCGGGGGCCAGCAAGCGCTCGTTTCCTACCTCAACAGACCCTAGGCCACCTGCCGATGGCGTCCTTTCCCAAATCGATCTTTTCGATGGTTGGGTTGTTCACTGCTTTCACCGTTATTGGGAGTGGGGATAATGTCCAATCTCAGCGCCGCACTGAACCTGGTGCCGTCTGAAACCCAGCTGCCCGTCTCTGCTTACTTCGACGAGGCGCTGTATCAAACTGAAATCGAACGTCTGTTCAAACATGGCCCCGGTTACGTCGGCCATGAGCTGATGGTTCCGGAAGTTGGCGACTACCACACGCTTGCCGCCGAGGCCGAAGGCCGCGTGCTGGTGCGCAATCCGAACGGCGTCGAACTGCTTTCCAACGTGTGCCGGCATCGGCAGGCCATCATGCTCAATGGGCGCGGCAATGCTCAGAACATCGTTTGCCCGCTGCATCGCTGGACGTACAACCTGCAGGGCGACCTGCTGGGCGCGCCACACTTCGAGAAGCAACCATGCGCGCACCTGTCGCGCTCGCCGCTGCAGAACTGGAACGGTCTGCTGTTCGAAGGCAAGCGTGACGTGCGCGAAGACCTCGCCCGCCTGGGCGTGGCGCGCGATCTCGATTTTTCCGGCTACATGCTCGACCACGTCGAGGTGCACGACTGCAACTACAATTGGAAGACCTTCATCGAGGTGTACCTCGAGGACTACCACGTCGTGCCCTTCCATCCCGGCCTCGGCCAGTTCGTCTCGTGCGACGACCTGGAGTGGGAATTCGGCGAGTGGCACAGCGTACAGACCGTCGGCATCCACGCCAATTTGCGCAAACCGGGCACACCGGCTTACCAGAAGTGGCACGACGCCGTGCTGCGCTTCAATAACGGCGAGATGCCGAAGTACGGCGCGGTGTGGCTCACGTACTACCCGAACGTGATGGTCGAGTGGTATCCGAACGTGCTGGTGGTTTCGACGCTGCATCCGCTCGGCCCGACCAAGACGCGCAACGTGGTCGAGTTCTACTACCCGGAAGAGATCGTGCTGTTCGAGCGCGAATTCGTTGAAGCCGAACGCGCCGCCTATATGGAAACGTGCATCGAAGACGACGAGATCGCCGAGCGCATGGATGCGGGGCGCCTGGCCCTGCTCAAGCGCGGCACGAGCGAAGTCGGCCCGTACCAGTCGCCCATGGAGGACGGCATGCAGCACTTCCACGAATGGTATCGGCGCGTGATGAACTACTAAGCGACGGCTGAAGGTAGGCATCCGCCGCCTTCCGCGTCACAATAGGAACGGTGCAGCCTGCGGGCCGCACCGTTTTTTTTTCGTCCTCCCCCTTGCCATGCCTGCCGACAACGCAACCGCTGCTCCGACTGCCATCCAGACGGCCGACAGTTCCTCCCGCCAATCGCTGTGGATGATCCTTGCTGCGTTCGCCTTCTCGGCGATGGGCGTGTGCGTGAAGCTGGCCTCAGCGCACTACAGCACGGGTGAGATCGTCTTCTACCGCAGCGTGATCGGCATGACGCTGATGGGCGCCGTCCTCGCCAAGACAGGCGCGGGCATCCGCACACCCTATCTCACGGCGCACATCAAGCGCAGCGTGTTCGGCGTAACGTCGCTGCTGCTGTGGTTCACGTCGATCAGCCTGCTACCGCTGGCAACAGCCATGACGCTGAACTACATGTCGCCGGTGTGGATTGCGCTGATCATCGGCGCGGGTGCTGCAATGGCCGGCAAAGCCGCGGGCGCCGAAAAGAAGATGGTGGCTGCGATCCTGATGTCGTTTGTCGGTGTGCTGTGCCTGCTGCAACCGAGCGTGGGAAGCGGGCCGTCCCAGCTCGCCGGCGGCATGGTCGGGCTGGTCTCTGGCGTGTTCACCGCCCTCGCCTATGTAGAGGTCCGCCAACTGGGCGACCTGGGCGAGAACGAGGCACGCATCGTGTTTTACTTTTCCCTGGTGAGCGCAATTGCCGGCGGCGTGTGGATGCTGATC
The DNA here is from genome assembly GCF_016466415.2 of Ralstonia pickettii. Taxonomy (NCBI): domain Bacteria; kingdom Pseudomonadati; phylum Pseudomonadota; class Betaproteobacteria; order Burkholderiales; family Burkholderiaceae; genus Ralstonia; species Ralstonia pickettii. The sequence continues at coordinate 2,157,749 of NZ_CP066771.1, forward strand.
GGCGGGGCGCAATCGCATACGTGGCATAGCGCCGGCCTGCTGCTGGCGGTCGGGCTTCTCGCCACGCTCGGCCAGACCGCCATGACGCGCGCCTACAAGCGCGGTAATACGCTCCTGACTGCCAACCTGCAATACACCGGCATTGTCTTTGCGAGCGGGTGGGGTATGTTGCTGTGGAATGACCACCTGAACGCGCTGTCGTGGGCGGGCATGGCGCTCATCATCGGCAGCGGGATCGTGACCACCGTCATGCGCGCCCGCCAGTCGGGCACCGAGCATCCGACGCCGCAGACCGCCGTGTCCGGCCCGGAAGCCGAGATTCACCCGGAAGTTTGATCGACCCTGGAGATTGCCGCCATGAGCGAACGCGCTCACTACGCCACCCTCATCACCGCGCCGCAACTGGCCGCGCTGCAACAGAGCGCGCCTGAGGCGGTGGTCGTCATCGATTGCAGTTTCGACCTCGCCAATCCCGCTGCGGGGCGCGATGCGTATCACGCCAGCCATGTGCCCGGTGCGTTCTACATGCACCTCGACAACGAACTGTCGGGCCCCAAAACCGGCACCAACGGCCGCCACCCGCTGCCCGACGCAGAGGCGCTGGTCGCGCGCCTGCAGGCGCTGGGCGTGAACGACGATACGCAAGTCGTCGCGTATGACCGCCAGGGCAACATGTATGCGGCGCGCCTGTGGTGGCTGCTGCGCTGGGTCGGTCACGCCGATGTGGCGGTACTCGATGGCGGCCTCCAAGCCTGGGAAGCCGCGCACTTTCCCGTCGACCAGGTCATCCCGGAAGAACCGCAGCTCAACGCCACGCCCGGCAACATCACGCGCAAGCCCTCGCTCATGCAGATGGTGACGGCAGAAATCGTGCAGAAATACCTCGGCCACGCCGACAAGCCCATCGTCGACGCCCGCGCCCCCGACCGCTATCGCGGTGAAAACGAAACGCTCGATCCCGTTGGCGGCCACATCCCTGGCGCGCGCAACCGTTTCTTCCGGGACAACCTGCAGGCCGACGGCACGTTCAAGCCGGCAGACCAACTGCGCGCCGACTTTACGGCCGTGCTGGCCGGCGCCAAGCCCCAAGACGCGACGCTGCAATGCGGCTCGGGCGTGACTGCCTGCCACAACGCCTTGGCCATGGAGATCGCTGGTCTCACGGGCGCCGCGCTCTATGCCGGCTCATGGAGCGAGTGGTGCAGCGACCCGTCGCGCCCGGTGGCGACGGGGCCGAATCCGTAATCTGCGAATCCGGCGCGCAGCAAAAAGCCCGGTATCGACCGGGCTTTTTCTTGAAGCCGATGCGCCGCCTCAATGTGCGTGACCGTGCAAACCTTCGGTCAGCAGAAAGATCATCGCGATCCCCGCAGCAATCAGCGCGACCTGCACCGCCGATTCCTGCCAGCGCGGCCGGCGCTTCATCTGCGGCATCAGATCGCACACGGCGATGTAAATGAAGCTGCTGGACGCCACCACCAGCACATAAGGAATCCACGACGTCAGTCGATCCAGCAGGTAGTAGCCGAGCACCGCGCCTACCAGCGCGCAGAGGCTGCAGATGAGGTTGTAGACAAAGGCGCGCGTCTTGGAGAATCCGGCGTTGAGCAGCACCATGAAATCCCCGATCTCCTGTGGGATCTCGTGTGCGGCAATCGCCAGCGCGGTGACGATACCGACCCTGGTGTCCGCCAGGAACGCGGCAGCAATCACGATCCCGTCCGAAAAATTATGCAGCCCATCGCCCACGAGGATCATCAGGCCACTGCGCCCGGCTTCCTGCCGGTCATGGCCGTGGTGATGGCCGTGCCCATCACCCTCGTGGTGATGTGAATGGCGGATCAATGAGATCTTTTCCAGCAGGAAAAAACCCAGCAGCCCGGCGAGCAACGTGGCGAACAACGCATGCGTATTGGGCTCGATGCCGCGATGGGCTTCGAACGCCTCCGGCAACGAATGCAGCAGCGACGTGGCCAGCAGCACGCCCACCGAAAAACTGACCATCCGATCGACCATGCGCGACAACACCGTGAGCGACAGCACGGCAGCGCCCGCCATGCTGCCGATGCCGGACAGCGCGGTGGCCACGAGAATGCCTAACAGGGTGGTATCGAAGGTCATACGGAGGTAACGCAGCGGGAGCCAATAAACGCAACAGAGTTGCAAGAAGGGCGGATTGTATGCCGCTTTACCAACCTTTGCCAGTGCAGGCAAAAGAAAAGGCCCCGGGGCGACTCCCCAGAGCCTTTCGCGTTGGGCGCGTCGCGCTGCTACACCACGCCGTGATCCTTGAACCAGGCGAGGCATTTCTTCCAGCCATCTTCCGCGTCGGCCTTCACATAGCTCGGGCGGTAGTCAGCGTGAAAAGCGTGGCCGGAATTTGGGTACACGATGATGCGCGATGCATGCGCCTTGGGGTTCGTGGATTTTTCCAGCGCGACCTTCATCGTGTCGCGCACGTCTTCCGTGATCACGGTGTCCTTCGCGCCGTAGAGACCCAGCACGGGCGCTTTCAGTTCGTCCACCTTGTCGACGGGCGAAACCGGTTGCAGCGGATTCGGATTGCCCTTCAGCGGCCCGTACCACGCTACTGCAGCCTTGATGCCGGGGTTGCGCTCCGCAGCCAGCCAGACTTGGCGCCCGCCCCAGCAGAAGCCGGTCATGCCGATACGCGCCGCGTCGCCGCCGTTCTCGGTGGCCCATGCGATCGTGGCGTCGATATCGCCCGCCACCTGGGAATCCGGCACCTTTGAAACCACGTTGGCAACGGTTTCCTGCACCGTCCCATAAGCACGCGGATCGCCCTGGCGCACAAACAGTTCAGGCGCGATCGCCAGATAACCGAGCTTGGCAAAGCGTCGGCAGATATCGGCAATGTATTCGTGTACGCCAAAGATCTCGCTGATGACGATCACCACCGGCAGCTTCGTCTTGCCTTCTGGCTGGGCACGATAGGCCGGCATCTTGAAATCGCCCACCGGCACGGTCACCTCTCCGGCCGTCAGCCCATTGAAATCGGTATGGACGGTCTGCGCCGACACTGGCAGCACCGCCGCCGCAAAGGCTGAGCCCAACGCCGTCTTCATGAAACCGCGACGGTCAAAGCTGCGGCCGGGTACCAGACTCTCCACTTCTGCATCAAGCTGCATCGCACTCTCCTCGCGCCCACGGGCGGTTACGGTGAACGAAGCGGCTAGTCTACCGAAGCAAATGCATTGTTGCCGAGCCAGACATCCGGCTCGGCCACGAGGACGGGCCTAGTGCAGCTTGACGCGCGGATTCGTCTTGCTGCGCAGCCAGTGCATGACCGTGTCGACCGACATACGCACCCAGCCGTGTAGCGCCAGCACGTGCATGCGGTACAGCGACGTGTACATCAGACGTGCCATCAGGCCTTCGATGAACATCGAGCCGCCGATCAGCCCGCCCATCAGGCTGCCGACCGCACTGAAATGGCCAAGCGACACCAGCGAGCCGAGATCCTTGAACGCGAACGGCTGGACTGGCTTGCCCTCCATGCGCTTGCGCAACGCATCGAACAGATAGGTGGCCTGCTGATGTGCCGCCTGCGCCCGCGGCGGCACGCTGGTCGACGCCTCGGGCCAGGGGCAGCTCGCGCAATCGCCAAAGGCGTAGATTGAATCGTCACCCTCCACCTGCAGCGTGCGCGAGACGATCACCTGCCCCAGCTTGTTCACCGGCAGCCCCAGCTCGCCCAGCACGGACGGTGCACGGATGCCCGCGGCCCACACGGTCAGATCTGCCGGAATGGATTTGCCGCTGGCCGTGTTGACGGCGCTGGCGGTCACTTCCGTCACACGTTCACTGGTGATGACGTCCACGTCGAGCTTGTGCAGCAGCTCGGTGGTCGCCGCCGAAATGCGCTCCTTGAGCACCGGCAGAATCCGCGGACCGCCTTCGATCAGATGGATGCGAATGTCGTGGCGCGGGTCCAGCTTGTGCAGCCCATAAGCGGCCAGCACGTGGGCGGTGTTGCGCAGTTCGGCCGACAGCTCCACGCCCGTGGCTCCCGCACCGACAATGGCGATGTCGACCTGCGGACGCGCATCGCCCACACCGTTCTGCGCGCGCATGCATGCCGCGATGAGCTTGCGGCGAAAGCGCTCGGCCTGCCATGCGGTGTCGAGCGCGATGGCATGCTCGGCCGTGCCCGGCACACCAAAGAAATGCGTCACGCTGCCGATGGACAGCACCAGCGTGTCGTACGAAATGGCACGCTCCGGCAGCACCTCGGTGCCGTCGGCATCAACGCATCCGGACACGATGATGGATTTGGTGACGCGATCGAGGCCCTTCAGTTCGCCCTGCTGGAATTCGAAGCCGTGCCAGCGCGCCTGCGCAGCGTATTCGAGCTGATGCGTGTTCGGATCCATGCTGCCGGCAGCGACTTCATGCAGCAGTGGTTTCCAGATGTGTGTGGGGTTGCGGTCGACCAGAATGACCTGGGCGGCACCGCGCTTGCCCAGCTTGTCGCCCAGGCGCGTCGCAAGCTCCAACCCGCCTGCGCCATCCGTCTGCCCTACCATGTGCCTCTCCTGGAGCCGTTGAATCTTTTCGATCACGTGATCTGTCAGGTGCAGTCTGCTGCAACGCAAAATTCACCGCAACCCCGCAAGCATGGATATGGCGAATCATGGCAACCGCATGCCCAGGCCCTGCGCAGGCTGCCTCGGCAGGCAAAGTGGCGCCGAGCGTTGCTTCACGGCGCGGCTCTCGCGCTGCATGCGATCGCGTCAGTGTGCTTCTTCCCAGTTCGCGCCTACGCCGACTTCGGCCACCAGGGGTACGCGCAGCGTTGCGACACTGCACATCAACTCCGGCAGGCGCTCGCGCACCACTGCAAGCTCGTCCTGCGGGACTTCCAGTACCAATTCATCGTGCACCTGCATGACCAGGCGCGAGCGCATCGCTTCGGCTTCGAGCCAGCCTTGCACTGCCAGCATCGACAGCTTGATCAGGTCAGCCGCCGTGCCCTGCATGGGCGCGTTAATGGCGGCGCGTTCTGCAGCCTGGCGGCGCGGGCCGTTGCCGCCGTTGATGTCCGGCAGCCACAGGCGACGGCCGAAGACCGTTTCCACGTAGCCTTGCTCGCGCGCGCTCTGGCGGGTTTCTTCCATGTAGTTCGCGGCGCCGGGGTAGCGGGCGAAGTAACGGTCGATATAAAGCTTGGCGGCGTCTCGTCCAATGCCCAGGTTGCTGGCGAGTCCAAACGCGCTCATGCCGTAGATCAGACCGAAGTTGATGACCTTGGCCACGCGGCGCTGGTCCGGCGTCACCTCCAGCGGCGTCACGTTGAACACTTCGGCGGCCGTGGCGCGGTGCACGTCCTGGCCCTCACGGAATGCGCGCATCAGGCCTTCGTCCTGCGACAGATGGGCCATGATGCGCAGCTCAATCTGCGAGTAGTCGGCCGATACGATGACGCTGCCCTCCGGTGCGATGAATGCTTCCCGAATGCGCCGCCCCTCTTCCGTACGCACCGGAATGTTTTGCAGGTTCGGATCGGTCGAGGCCAGACGCCCCGTCACCGCCGTCGCCTGACCGTAGGTGGTGTGGACCCGCCCGGTGCGCGGGTTGACCATTTTCGGCAGCTTGTCGGTGTAGGTCGACTTGAGCTTGGCCAGGCCCCGGTAGTCGAGCAGCAGCTTCGGCAGCGGATAGTCTTCGGCCAGCTTTTGCAGCACCTCTTCGTCGGTCGACGGCGCACCGCTCGCGGTCCTCTTGATGACCGGCAGCTTCATCTGGTTGAAGAAGATGTCGCCGATCTGCTTGGGCGAACCGAGGTTGAACGGCTGACCGGCAAGCTTGTGCGCCTCGGCTTCCAGCTCGATCAGACGCAAGCCCAGCTCGTTGCTCTGCTTGGCCAGCCGGTCAGCATCGATCAGCACGCCGTTGCGCTCCATCTTCTGCAGCACGATGGAGGTCGGCATTTCGATCTGCTCGTAGACGTAGCGCAGCTTGTCGTCTTCGGCCACCTTGGGGAATAACGTGCGATGCAGGCGCAGCGTAATATCGGCGTCCTCTGCCGCGTATTCGGTCGCGCGATCGAGCGGCACCTCGTCAAAGCCGATCTGCGATGCGCCCTTGCCGCACACGGCCTCGTAAGTGATCGTCTTCAAATGCAGCACGCGCTCGGCCAGTGCGTCCATGCCGTGATTGCGGTGAGACTCCAGCACATAGGATTCGAGCATCGTGTCGTGCTCGATGCCGCGCAGCGCGATGTCGTGGTTGGCAAACACATGCGCGTCGTACTTCAGGTGCTGGCCGACCTTCTTGCGTGATTCGTCTTCGAGCCACAGCTTCATGCGCGCGAGCACCGTGTCGCGCGGGAGTTGCGCCGCTGCATCGAGCCCGGCCACATCCGGCCCGCGATGCGCCACCGGAATGTAGCAAGCCTCGCCCGGCTTGACCGACAGCGAAATGCCCACCAACTGCGCGAGCATCGGGTCAATGGACGTCGTCTCGGTATCGATGCAGACGAGATCCACTTCGTCCAGGCGTTGCATCCACGATTCAAGGTGCGCCTCGGTCGTCACCGTCTCGTACTTGATCTCATCGGGCGGCGCTTCCACATCGAACAGATTGGCCTGTGCTTGCAGTTGTGCCGCCTCGCCGGCGTAATTCTTCACGGGCGTTGCAGCCTTGCGTGCGGCACCCACGCTGCGCGTATCGGGCAGCGCCTCGCCAGAAGCCTCGCGCAGCCACGTCTTGAAACCATAACGCGAGAAGAAATCGACGAGCTTGGATTTGTCTTCGCCGCCGTCGATCAGTGCATCGAATGTCGGCACTTCTTTGCTGAGGTCGCAGTCGAGCTTCACCGTCAGCAGTTCGCGACCCTTTGGCAGCCACTCGAGCGTGTTGCGCAGGTTCTCGCCCACAACGCCCTTGATCTCGCCTGCACGCGCGATGACGTTGTCAAGCGAGCCGAATTCCGTCAGCCATTTCACCGCGGTCTTCGGGCCCACCTTGGGCACACCCGGCACGTTGTCCACGGTGTCGCCAATCAGAGAGAGATAGTCGACGATGCGCTCCGGCGGCACGCCGAACTTCACTTGCACGCCGGCCGGGTCGAGCGTTTCGTTGGTCATGGTGTTGACCAGGGTCACGTGGTCATTCACCAGTTGGGCGAGGTCCTTATCACCCGTTGAGACGATGGTCCGAACGCCTTCGCGAGCAGCCCGTTCAGCCAGGGTGCCGATCACATCGTCGGCCTCGACACCTTCGATCACCAGAATGGGCCAACCCAATGCCCGTACGGCTTCGTGGATGGGTTCGATCTGCGCGCGCAGGTCATCGGGCATGGGCGCGCGATGCTCCTTGTAGGCCGGATAGAGGTCATCGCGAAAGGTCTTGCCTTTGGCGTCGAAAATGCAAGCGCTATACTTGGCCGGATAGTCGTTGCGCAGTTTGCGCAGCATGTTCACGATGCCGTAGATGGCCCCCGTAGGAAACCCTTCTCCGTTTCGCAAGTCGGGCAGTGCGTGATAGGCACGGTACAGATAACTCGAGCCATCGACGAGCAACAGCGTTTCTTGACTTTCCGACATTCCCATGGACTCTAAAGTGACTGGAACGCCAAAAGGCGTTTCCGATAATGGCGCTTCCGCTGAAGGCGGCGTGGCAAAGCAGGCTGCCGGTGCTTCCGCGTCGGAGGTTTCGGCGACAGAACTGACCGGGGTGAGCCCCTCGCGCCAAGCCACCACGGCCGACATGGATGTCAACGTGACGGTGGGCGTCGAACACGAGCCCAAAGCGGACCTGGCACATGGCCGTACCGATCGCAAGATGATCCCCAGCCTGCGGGCACTCGCCGACGAAGAACGCGCCACCGCAAAGAAAGCGCGCGCCTCCTGGCAGATGTTCACGATTATGGCAGAGTTCATCGAGGCGACCGAGTACCTCTCGGAGATTCGTCCGGCCGTCTCGATCTACGGCAGCGCGCGTCTGCGCGAGGATTCGCCGTACTACGAACGCACCATCGAAATCGCTCGGCTGTTCTCGGATGCGGGCTTCGCCGTCATCTCCGGTGGGGGCCCCGGCATCATGGAAGCGGCCAACAAAGGCGCGCACGCGGGTAAGTCGGCCAGCGTCGGTCTGAACATCGAACTGCCGCACGAACAGCAAGGCAATCGATACCAGGACATTTCGATGCGCTTTCGCCATTTCTTCACCCGCAAGGTCACGTTCGTGAAGAATTCGGACGCGTTCATCGTCATGCCCGGTGGTTTCGGCACGCTGGATGAACTGGCTGAAGTGCTCACGCTCGTCCAGACGGGCAAATCGCGCAGCGTGCCGGTGGTCATGTTCGGCAGCCACTTCTGGAAGGGCCTGCTGGACTGGTTCCGCTTTACGCTGCTGCCGATGGGTCTGATCGCCGAGCACGACCTCGACATCATGCGCATCGTCGACGAACCCAAGGATGCGCTGGATGCCGTCTACGAGTTCTACGAAAAGCGCGAAGGCACCTCGCCGATTCCGCCCAAGGAAGAGATGTTCTATCTGTAACCTCGGGTGTGACATTCGGCGCCACATGAACGGACGATGGCGAGAGGCCGGACTGCTAGAATGTAGGGTCCCAGATCACCCGCCGGAGTCCATGATGGATTCGCTGCTTCACCCGTCCGCCGCCGTCCCCTCCGGCTTTGCCAATGCCGCGCGCCTGATGCGCCACGCTGGGCTGCTGGCAGGGGCCGCTTTTTGCCTCGGCATCGCCCTGCCCGCGTACGCCGAGGTGACTTCCGACAGCGCCGGTCTGGACCTGCCCGACGTCAAGGCCATCAACAATCAGCCGATTTCCAAGCCGACCCGCGGCGCGATTCACAACGAGCGCATCAAGCCGAGCTTCGATTACCGCGACAACGACGGTACGCAGGTCGAGGAATACCGCTTCCAGAAGGGCCAGGCGCCGGACATCCATGTCAAGTCGGGCATGGGCACGTCGTACAACCTGAGCAAGCCCGAAGACAGCTCGCCGCGCATTCGTGAGCGCGGTGATATCGATCGGGTGCCCTCGGTCAACGTCCTGAAGTTCTAAGCCTGTGCCGCGAGCGCGGCGCTTGCAAGGCGGCCGCGCTGTGAGCCGGCTGCCTTTCCCTCCACCCGTTTCCCGTTCCTGAAGCATGGCTGTTTTCACCCCGGTCTCCGACGCCGAGATCGCTCTCTGGCTGGATCAATACGATGTGGGCGCCGTGCGCGCATTTCGCGGCATCCCCTCCGGGATCGAAAACTCCAATTTCTTCTTGACCACGGAAAAGGATGGGCAGACGCACGAGTACGTCGTCACCCTGTTTGAACGGCTGACGCTCGAGCAACTGCCGTTCTACCTGTATCTGATGCAGCATCTGGCGCAGCACGATATCAGCGTGCCGGCGCCGATTTCGGGGCGCGACGGCGAGATCCTGCGCACGCTCAACGGCAAGCCGGCGACCATCGTGACGCGTCTGGCGGGCCGCTCGAACCTGGCGCCCACGGTGTCGGAATGCGGCATCGTCGGCGACATGCTCGCGCGCATGCATCTGGCCGGGCGCGACTATCCGCGCCATCAGCCAAATCTGCGCAGCCTCCCGTGGTGGAACGAAGTCGTGCCCGACGTCGTACCGTTCGTGCACGGCGACACGCGCGCGCTGCTCGAAAACGAACTCGCGCACCAGCAACGTTTCTTTGCCAGCGCCGACTACGCTGCGCTGCCCGAAGGCCCGTGCCATTGCGACCTCTTCCGCGACAACGTGCTGTTCGAGCCAGCCACCACCGGCCAGCCGGAACGCCTCGGCGGCTTCTTCGACTTTTACTTTGCCGGTGTCGACAAGTGGCTCTTCGACGTGGCTGTCACCGTCAACGACTGGTGCATTGACCTGGCCACCGGCGTGCTGGACACCGAGCGGACACGTGCAATGCTCCGTGCGTATCACGCTGTGCGCCCGTTCACCGATGCTGAAACGCGGCACTGGCAAGATATGCTGCGCGCTGCTGCGTACCGCTTCTGGGTCTCGCGCCTGTGGGATTTCTATCTGCCGCGCGATGCCGAACTGCTCAAGCCGCATGACCCCACCCACTTCGAGCGCGTGCTGCGAGAACGGGTTGGCGCGGGCGCCCTGACTCTGGATCTTCCCCAACCATGCAACTGATTGAAGTACCGGCCAAGCAAGGCTACGTCTGGCTGCGCCAGGGTGCGTGGCTGTTTCGCAAGAACCCGATCGGGTTCTTGCTGCTGCTGTTCATCTACCTGTTTGCGGTCAACCTGCTGATGCTGCTGGTGCCGCCGATTGGTGTGTTCGCCATCCTGCTGGTGAATCCAGCCATCTTCGTGGGCTTCATGTCGGCCTGCCGCGATACAGTGGCGGGCAAGCGCGTCGGGCCCGCGTCGCTTATCGCAGGCTTTCGTGCGTACGGCAAGGATGCGATGCGCGCCCTGCTCAAGCTTGGCGGCATCTACGGCGTGCTGGTGCTGGTGGTCAGCGGCGTGCTGATGACCATGGTGGATGTCGACACGCTGATGACCGTGGTCACCGACAAGCCGCTCACCACGGACGCCATCCGCGAGTTCTACCTCGCCATGGTGATGGGCTCGGTGCTGTATATCCCCGTGGCGGTGCTGTTCTGGTTTGCGCCATTGCTGGTGGCATGGCACGGCATTCCGGTGGGCAAGGCGCTGTTCTTCAGTTGGATGGCCGTGTGGCGCAATCGCGCTGCGTTCATCGCGTACGGCGTCTTGGTAGCAATCCTGCTGATCGCGGTGCCGCTGTTCATCGATGCGCTGTTCGCGTCGAGCGGTGCCAACAACATCGCCCCCATCATTGCCACGCCATACCGGATTCTGGTGATGGCGGTGCTGTACTGCTCGTTCTATGCCACCTACCGCGGCTGCTTCAACGTCACGCAAGCCGCCGGCCAGACGACGGACACGACGGCCTGATCGGCCCGACGACCCGATCGGCGTTCAGTTGATCGGGTCGAGCTTGGCGATACCCAACGCCAGCGTCTTCACCCCGTGGCGGTTGAACTTGATCTGGGCACGCGCCTCGGCGCCCTCGCCTTCCAGCGTCGTGATGACGCCTTCCCCGAACTTGTTGTGGAACACCGATTGGCCCACGCGGAAGCCGGTGGCCTCTGCGCGCTTGGCGTCGGCGTAGTTCTTTCCGGTGTCCATGCCGCCGGTCGGACGGCCGGTGTAGGCGTCGTCATCGCCACGCTCTGGGCGCTTGAACCAATCCTTGCCCCATGCGGTATCGCCTTGCACACGACGCGTCGCCTGGTAGCCGGCGTGCTGCGGCGTCAGCCACTTCAATGTGTCTTCAGGCAGTTCATCAAAGAAGCGTGAGCGGATGTGGTAGCGGACCTGCCCGTGCAGCACGCGGCTTTGCGCGAACGACAGATACAACCGCTCACGCGCACGCGTGATCGCCACGTACATCAGGCGGCGCTCTTCCTCAAGGCCGTCCTTCTCCATCTGGCTGTTTTCGTGCGGGAACAAGCCCTCTTCGAGCCCGGTGATGAAGACGACGTGGAATTCCAGCCCCTTGGCCGCATGCACGGTCATCATCTGCACGGCATCCTGGCCGGCCTGAGCCTGGTTATCGCCAGCTTCCAGGGAGGCATGCGTGAGGAAAGCCACCAGCGGTGTCATCTCCGCGGGCGTCTCGTCGGTCACCAGTTCAGAAGCGGTATCGGTCTCGCCGCCTTCGATGCGCAGCATGGCGTCGTGGCGCACGGGCAGCGCGGTCGCAATCGCATCCACGCCGTAGCCTTCTTCAGCAACGAAGGCCTGGGCCGCGGTCACGAGTTCCTGCAAGTTCTCGATGCGGTCCTGACCTTCCTTCTCGCCCTGGTAATGCGTGATCAGGCCGCTCGCGTGAATGACGTGCTGGACGATTTCGGGCAGCGTCATCTGGCGCGTGTCGGCACGCATCTGTTCGATCAGACGCACAAACGCCGACAGCTTGGTGCCCGCCGCACCCGTGAGGTACGGCACCGCTGCCGCGAGCGAAATGCCATAGAGCCGAGCCGCATCCTGCAACTGCTCGAGCGAGCGCGCCCCGACGCCACGCGCCGGGAAATTCACCACGCGACCAAACGCCGCGTCATTGTCGGGATTCTCAAGAAGTTGAAGATACGCCAGCGCGTGCTTGATTTCCGCACGCTCGAAGAAGCGCAGGCCGCCGTACACCTTGTACGGGATGCCGGCCGAGAACAGCGCGTGCTCGATCACCCGCGACTGCGCGTTGCTGCGATACAGGATGGCAATTTCCGAGCGCGACATGCCGGTGGCAATCCGATCGCGGATTTCATCGACAATCCAGCCGGCCTCCTGCCCATCCGTCGCAGCTTGGTAGACACGCACCGGCTCGCCATGGCCGGCGTCGGTGCGCAGGTTCTTGCCCAGCCGACGCGTGTTGTGCGAGATGAGGTGGTTGGCGGTATCGAGGATATGGCCGTGCGAGCGGTAGTTCTGCTCCAGCTTGATCCGGTGCTCAACGCGGAATTCGCGCTCAAAGTCGACCATGTTGCCGACGTTGGCGCCACGAAACGCGTAGATGCTCTGGTCATCGTCGCCCACGGCGAAGATGGCGTTGGGCGTGACACCAGGCTCGCCCAGGCCGGCGAGGATCTTCAGCCAGGCGTATTGCAGCTTGTTCGTATCCTGGAACTCGTCCACCAGGATGTGCTTGAATCGCCGTTGGTAGTGCGCACGGATGGCGTCGTTGTAGCGCAGCAGTTCGTAGCAGCGCAGCAGCAGCTCGGCAAAATCGACCACGCCTTCGCGCTGGCATTGCGCGTCGTAAGCGGCGTAGAGATCGGCCATGCGGCGGTCGTATTCGTTGGCGATTTCCAGATCGCCCGCGCGCAGGCCCTGCTCCTTGGCCCCGTTGATGAAGTACTGGACGTTCTTGGGCGGGAATTTCTCGTCGTCGATATTGAGCGACTTGAGCAGGCGTTTGACGGCGGACAGCTGATCTTGCGTATCCAGAATCTGGAACGTCTGCGGTAAGCCGGCGTCGCGGAAATGCGCGCGCAGCAACCGGTTGCACAGGCCGTGGAAGGTGCCGATCCACATGGCGCGCGTGTTGATCGGCAGCATCGCCTGCAGGCGGGCCGTCATTTCCTTGGCTGCCTTGTTCGTAAACGTGACGGCCAGCACACCCGACGGCGACACCCGCGCACTTTGAATCAGCCACGCGATGCGGGTAGTCAACACGCGCGTCTTGCCGCTGCCCGCCCCCGCCAGGATCAGCGCCGATTCATCGGGAAGCGTGATGGCAGCGCGTTGTTCGGGGTTCAGATTGGCGAGCAGGTCAGACATGCGGGAGGGGCCTCGGCAGAATCCTGAAATTATACCGGCCGCATTCGCCGCTTCGCCCGTGCCGGACATCGACACGCCGTATAATTCCAAGCTTTCGCCCGCCGTTTTCCTGGGCCAAACGTCTTTTTACGCCGCTTGCGCACCCTGTCAGCATGACCGATCAAAACCAAGCCCTCGCCAAGAGTTTCGAACCCACCACCATTGAGCAAAAGTGGAGCGCAGCGTGGGAAGCGATGGGCGTCTCCCGTGCGACGCTCGAAGCCGGCAAGCCGGATTTCTGTATCCAGCTACCGCCGCCGAACGTGACGGGCACGCTGCACATGGGCCACGCGTTCAACCAGACCATCATGGACGGCCTGACGCGCCACGCGCGCATGTCGGGCGCCAACACGCTGTGGGTACCAGGCACGGACCACGCCGGCATCGCCACACAGATCGTCGTCGAGCGCCAGTTGGATGCGCAGGGCGTGTCGCGCCACGACATGGGCCGCGAGAAGTTCGTCGAAAAGGTGTGGGAATGGAAGGAGCAATCGGGCTCGACCATCACCCGTCAGGTGCGCCGCATGGGCGCCTCGATCGACTGGGAGCGCGAATACTTCACGATGGACCCGAAGATGTCGCGCGCGGTCAGCGACGTGTTCGTGCGTCTCTATGAGCAGGGCCTGATCTACCGCGGCAAGCGCCTGGTCAACTGGGATCCGATGCTCGGCACCGCCGTATCCGACCTGGAGGTGGTGAGCGAGGAGGAAGAAGGCTCGCTTTGGCACATCCGCTATCCGCTGGCCGAACCGGACGCCGTGCATGGCCTGACGCACCTGACGGTCGCCACCACGCGCCCCGAGACGATGCTCGGCGACACGGCCGTGATGGTGCACCCGGAGGACGAGCGTTACGCTCACCTCATCGGCAAGTTCGTCCACCTGCCGCTGACCGATCGCAAGATCCCCGTGATTGCCGACGAATACGTCGACCGCGAATTCGGCACCGGCGTGGTCAAGGTCACCCCGGGCCACGACTTCAACGACTACGCAGTGGGCCAGCGCCACAAGCTGCCGCAGCTGTCGATCCTGACGCTCGACGCGAAGATCGTTGCCGACGCGCCGGCCGCCTATGCTGGCCTGGATCGCTTCGACGCGCGCAAGAAGATCGTCGAGGACCTCGAAGCGCAAGGCCTGCTGGCCGAAGTCAAGAAACACACGCTGATGGTGCCGCGCGGCGACCGTACCGGCGTGGTCATCGAGCCGATGCTGACGGATCAGTGGTTCGTCGCCATGAGCAAGCCCGCACCGGAAGGCACGCGTTTCCCGGGCCGCTCCATCGCTGAAGTGGCGCTGGACGCCGTGCAGAGCGGCAAGATCAAGCTCGTTCCCGAGCAGTGGGTCAACACGTACAACCAGTGGCTGAACAACATCCAGGACTGGTGCATCTCGCGCCAACTGTGGTGGGGCCACCAGATTCCGGCGTGGTACGACGAAGCCGGCAACGTGTACGTGGGGCGCACGGAAGAAGAAGCGAAAGCGCAAGCAGCAGCCAAGGGCTATACCGGCGCGCTCACGCGTGACGACGACGTGCTCGACACCTGGTTCTCTTCGGCGCTGGTGCCGTTCTCATCGCTGGGCTGGCCGGCCGACACCCCGGAACTGAAGCATTTCCTGCCGTCTACCGTGCTGGTCACGGGCTACGACATCATCTTCTTCTGGGTGGCGCGCATGGTCATGATGACCCTGCACTTCACCGGCGAAGTGCCCTTCCACACCGTCTACGTGCACGGCCTTGTGCGCGATTCGGAAGGCAAGAAGATGAGCAAGTCCGAGGGCAACACGCTCGACCCGGTGGACCTGATCGACGGTATCGCGCTGGAGCCGCTGCTGGCCAAGCGCACGACCGGCCTGCGCCGCCCCAAGGATGCCCCCAAGGTCGAAAAACGCACGCGCAAGGAATTCCCAGACGGCATTCCCGCATTCGGTGCCGACGCGCTGCGCTTTACGTTCGCCTCGCTCGCCACGCTTGGCCGCAGCATCAACTTTGACCCGAGCCGCTGCGAAGGCTATCGCAATTTCTGCAACAAGCTCTGGAACGCCACGCGCTTCGTGCTGATGAACACCGAAGGCCAGGATTGCGGCATGCAGGAATGCGTCGGCGATTGCGGCCCCGAAGGCTACCTGCACTTTTCGCAGGCGGACCGCTGGATCGTCTCGCTGCTGCAGCGCGTGGAAACCGAAGTGGAAAAAGGCTTTGCCGATTACCGCTTCGACAACATCGCCAACGCCATCTACAAGTTCGTCTGGGACGAATACTGCGACTGGTATCTGGAACTGGCCAAGGTGCAGATCCAGACCGGCACACCGGCACAGCAGCGCGCCACACGCCGCACGCTGCTGCGCGTGCTGGAAACCGTGCTGCGCCTGGCGCATCCGATCATTCCTTTCATTACCGAAGAACTCTGGCAGAAAGTTGCTCCAATGGCGGGCCGCGCCAAGGGCGACGGCACCGAAAGCCTCGCGCTGCAGGAATACCCGCGCGCCGCGCTGTCCAAGATCGACGAGCAGGCCGAGCAGTGGGTGCAGCAATTGAAGGCGCTGGTGGACGCCTGCCGCAACCTGCGCGGGGAGATGAACATTTCCCCCGCGCAGCGCGTGCCGCTGTACGCCAATGGCGAAGCCGACTTCCTGCAAGTGGCAGCGCCGTACGTGCAAGCGCTGGGCAAGCTGTCTGAGGTCAAGGTCTACACGGACGCCGCCGCCATGGA